>CADCAD010000009.1 GCA_902799325.1 uncultured Ruminococcus sp.
AGCTCGCCGCAGGCAGCCTCGTCGCAGGCGATGATGGCGCCGTTGTGCATCTGCATCGCGGAGCAGGTCCACTTGTGGCTGACAGAGCCTTCCACGGTTTCTGCCAGTGCTCTTGCCTTGTTGTGACCGTTGATCAGAATCAGCACTTCTTTGGAATCCGTAACAGTGCCAACGCCGACAGACAGCGCCTGCGCAGGGACCGCCTCGGGATCGTTGCCGAAGAAACGGGAGTTCACAATTCTGGTGTCGGTGGTGAGGTTTCTCACGCCGGTGCGGGAAGCAAGGCTGGTGAAGGGCTCGTTGAACGCGATGTGGCCGTCAACGCCGATGCCGCCCATGAACAGGTCGATGCCGCCGTAGGAAGCGATTTTCTCCTCGTATCTTGCGCACTCACCCTCGGGATCGTCGGTCATGCCGTTGAGGATGTTGATGTTCTCGGGCTTCATATCAACAAGGTGATCAAAGAAATTGTCGTGCATGAAGTACCAGTAGCTCTGGTCATGCTCGTGAGGAAGGCCGAGGTATTCGTCCATGTTGAAGGTGACAACATTGGCAAAGGACAGCTCGCCTGCCTGATTCATGGTGTACAGCTCCTTGTAAACGCCGATGGGCGAGGAGCCGGTGGGCAGACCGAGCACGAAGGGACGGTCCTCCTTGTGGTTCTTAATCTTCTGAGCGATATAGTTTGCCGCCCACTTGCACATTTTTTCGTAATTATCCTGAATGACTACTCTCATAGTTACTATCTCCTTAGGCTAAGCCTGACAAATTTTTAAAGCAAAGTATACAGCGTTGAGAGAACCTCTGTTACAGTGTTGATTCTGCTTTTTGCTTTCTCTCTTACGACTCGCTGCGGAGCAATTTGCCCCCGCCGTGACGGCATCCGCCGAATCTTTCGATAACCGTCAACCCTCGTCAACCATTCCGGTCCCGGCGCTAATAGACTCCGTTGTCCTCCCTTCGATGAGCGCTATTTTATGTATATCTGTCAACGCGCACGAAAAATGCGCATTTTCAGTGAAAAAACAACTCACACAAGCAAAAAAATTTTATCATAATTCCCGCTAAAAGTCAAGATAATTCCAGACAGCAGCACCCAATTATCAGCGCCTTACACCGTAAAAAACTAAGCAAAATAACAAGGGACGCACCGCTGTGCGCCCCTGACGGTCTGTTTAACCCACCTGGTGGTGGAAGGTCGGCACCAAATCGCTGAGGATTGCGACCGTTTTTTCGCTGTCGTTTGCCTGTGCGCTTTCGTGCAGACGGTTGAGCTTGTACAACATTTCGGTGGGGTCAATCTGAATTTGGTTGCCGATAAAGATTTTTTTGTTGGCGGTGGACTTCAGCCCCTCCTCGTCCATCAAAAGCTCCTCAAAGAGCTTTTCGCCCGGACGCAGACCGGTAAAGACAATCGGCACCTCCTCATAGGGCACCTTGCCGTACATGCGGATAAGGTTTTCCGCGAGCGTCGTAATTTTGACGGGCGCGCCCATGTCGAGCACAAAGATTTCGCCGCCCTTTGCCATGGCGCCTGCCTCCAGCACCAGCGACACCGCCTCGGGAATAGTCATGAAGTAGCGGATGATGTCGGGGTGCGTGACCGTTACGGGAGAGCCGCTTTCGATCTGGCGGCGGAACAGCGGAATGACCGAGCCGTTCGAGCCGAGTACGTTGCCGAAACGGGTGGTGACATATTCGGTGTGCAAGGACGTCTGCGCCTTGTACTGGATAATCATCTCACAGGCACGCTTGGTGGCGCCCATGACGTTGGTGGGGTTGACCGCCTTGTCGGTGGAAATCATCACAAACTTGTCCGCCTTATAGAACTCGGCGAGCGTGGCAACATTAAAGGTGCCGAACACGTTGTTCTTCACCGCTTCCTCGGGCACGGTCTCCATCAGCGGCACATGCTTGTGCGCCGCGGCGTGAAAGACAATCTGCGGACGGTACTGCTTGAAGATGGATTCCATTTTGTCATAGTCGCGCACCGACGCAATCAGCGTCACCAAATCCAGCTTGTCGCCATACTCCAGCCGCAGCTCCTGCTGGATATCGTAAGCGTTGTTTTCGTAGATATCGACAATGATAACCTGCTTGGGGCTGTACTTGGCAATCTGGCGCACCAGCTCGCTGCCGATGGAGCCGCCGCCGCCCGTTACCATGCAGACCTTGTCGCAGATAAACTGCGCAATTTTGTTGCGGTTGAATTCAATCGGCTTTCTGCCGAGCAAATCCTCAATTTTGATCTCCTTTGCCTGTGCAATCAGCTGCGGCGCGTTGTCGGTCAACAGCAGCTCGCTGAGGTAGGGAATCACCTTGATGCTGCATTTGGTGTTGGAGCAATAGTCGAGAATACGGCGCTTTTCCTCCTCCTCGCAGGACGGAACCGCCACGATGATGTTGTCAATTTGATAGGTCTTGCACAGTGCGGGAATCTCCGCGCAAACCCCCAAGACCTCCACGCCGAGAAAACGCGAGTGGAGCTTGCCGGGATCGTCGTCCACCATGCACACGGGAAAAAGGTTGGAGGAGGGATTCTTCGGATCCTTTTCGGCGTTGCGGATTTCCGTCAGAATCATCCGTCCCGCCTGTCCGGCGCCGACAATCATCGTGCGCTGTAAATTCTCCTGCTTTCCCTCCCGGGTGAGGCTGAGGAACGTCTTTTTAAAGACAAAACGGAACAGTAAAACACCAAAGGTGGCGGTTATATAAAACAATCCGAAAAAGATTTTCCGGGGCGGCTCTGTCGGCAGCAGCCACAGCAGGCCGTAGCTCATGCCGCATCCGATGGTCATGGCGAGTCCGCACATGATATAATCGCGGATATTAAAGTAACGCCACATCCGCGTATAGGAGCCAAACAGCAGCATCATCAGCTCGCAGCTTAACAGGCTGAGAAGAATATAGAAAAACAGGTTGCCGTTTGCCTCGTAATATAAGCCGCCGCTCTTTGACAGGGGAATCACCTTTGTCAGCGACAAAACATAATTCAGCGTGATGCCGCTGACGGTGATGATGAAAATATCCGCAAGCATTAAAACCAGCTTGCGATAATTAAACTTCTTCATGGTGCTCATACTCCTCATATCCCTAATAAGCGCAGCCATTCTCCTTGCGCCTGTACGCACTAACCCATTGTTTTTTATTATATCCCAATTGCGCGCAAAAGTCAAATAATACTATTCTCTGATAGAAAGTAGACAACTTTCTATCAGAGAGAAAACGCTTGGCGCGTTTTCCAATTGCGCAAAAGCGCAATTGCCGTCTTATAGTATCATATACAACAGAGGACAGGCGCGCTGCCTGTCCTCACAATCATTCGGTTTATTTTTCGGAGAGAGTTTCCAAAAAGTCCGCGGCCTCGTCCATATAGCTGCCCTCGAACATTTCGACCTTGCCGGCGTCTACCTTGGCGGCGAGCTCGGAGTCAATCGGAAGCTTTGCCAGCACGCGGGTGTTGTACCGCGCGGCAATTTCCTCCACATGGCTGTCGCCGAACACACTGTGGCGCTTGCCGCAATCGGGACAGACGAAGTAGCTCATGTTCTCCACAATGCCCAGCACCGGCACCTTCATCATTTCCGCCATCTTCACTGCCTTTTCCACAATCATGCCCACCAGCTCCTGCGGAGACGCGACGACGATAATGCCGTCGAGCGGAATACTCTGAAACACGGTCAGCGGAATGTCGCCGGTTCCGGGCGGCATGTCCACAAACATATAGTCAATATCCTTCCACAATACGTCCGACCAAAACTGCTTGACCGTGCCCGTAATCATCGGCGCGCGCCAGATGACGGGATCGGTATCATTTTTGAGCAGCAGATTGACCGACATCATCTCAATGCCGGTTTCGGTGGTCACCGGCAAAATGCCCAGCTCGTTGCCCACCGCTTTTTGGGTGATACCGAACGCCTTCGGGATGGACGGACCGGTGATGTCCGCGTCCAGAATGGCAACGCGCTTGCCGCGGCGGTTCTCGGTCACCGCCAGCATGGAGGTGACAAGACTTTTGCCGACGCCGCCCTTGCCGGACACCACGCCGATAACGTGGCGGACAGTGCTGAATTCATTTAATTTCTCGTGTAAATCGTTCTCGGCGCCGCAGTTGCTGCTGCACGAGGAACAATCGTGATTGCATCCCATTTTGCAATACCTCTTTTCGTTATTTGCTATTCAGTATAGCACGAAAATCACAGGATGGCAAGTGCAAAAATGTCGTCCAGCGCAACGGCGGTTTTGTCGATAAAAATCAGCCGCCGCGCGATGCAATCCACGCTGCGCACCTCTCCCTCCTTCACCGACAACACACCGCCTTCCTTCGCCGCGTCGGGGATAAAACAGGTCAGCCGCACGCGCTGCGGCAGCGCACCCTCCTCTGTCAGCCGGCGCAGCGCTTCGTTCATCACCGCCGCTTCCCCGTCACTGAGAATCGGACGGCGCCCGGTCAGCCGTGCTTCCTCGGCAATTTGCTCGTCAAAGCCGGTCAGCGCCGCAAACGGCGCAAACTGCGCCGCACGTTCATAGACCGGCATGCGCCGCCTGCCGGGTGAAGGCTGACGGGGCACATGCAGTATGTCGTTGTATTCATCGTTCATGCAATACCACTTCCCGAAAAATTAGCCGTCTACGCGCGGTGACCGCCGATTTGCCCGTTGCGCTCTATCGTGGTGGCGCCCTCCTTAAAGTTCATGCCCTTGAGGACGGCGTTTTTGCCGAAACGCGCGCGCAGGGTGAGAATCGTCTGCTGAATTTTCCGCTCGCGCTGTTCCCGGCGCGGTCTGCCATCATCCGCACCGGGCGCAAACAGGCTGAGCTGCACGCTTTTTTGAGAAACGTCCAGCCGCTTTTCCGCCACGGTATGATTTGCCACCACATACATCCGCCGCACCAGCAGCGCCGGCTCCACAATCCTGTCAAACAGCCGCAGCGCCGCCTCGCTGAACGCCGCGGTGGAGGACGTGACGCGCCCGAGGTTTTCGCTGCCGTGCGCACTTGCCGGCAGCTGCCGCCCGTAGTAATCGGTCTTGACCGCGCCGCTGTACCGCGCGCGGCGCGTGCTGTCGGCAAGATTTTGAATATCGTATCCGACGGTCAGCACCACCTGGTCGGTGACAAGCCCCTTTCGCACCAAATCCAGTGACAGCAGCTCTGCCATCTCCTGCAAAATCAGCCGCGCCTTGCCGAAGTCATACGGCTCCTTGAGCACCTGCCCCACGCTCAGCGATTGGCTGCGCGGCGTATATGCCTTAATGGCGCGCATGGTGCAGCTCTCCTGTCCCCACGCATGGTCAATCAGCAGCTCGGCGTTGACGCCGAACAGCTTGTAGAGCAGCGCCTCGTTTTGAAGCGACATCCGCGCCACGTCGCCCATGGTGTACATGCCGTAGCGTGCCAGGCTGCGCGCGTAGCCGCCGCCGATACGCCAAAAATCGGTAATCGGGCGGTGCGCCCACAAAAGCTCGCGGTAGCGCTGCTCGTCCAGCTCCGCCACGCGCACGCCGTCGGCGTCGGGCGGCATCTTTTTTGCCACAATGTCCATGGCGACCTTGCAAAGATACAAATTGGTGCCGATGCCTGCCGTCGCGGTAATACCCGTTTCGCGCAGCACGTCACGAATCATGGTCACGGCGAGCGTATGCGCGGACATGCGGTAGGTTTTCAAATACTGCGCCGCGTCGATAAACACCTCGTCCACCGAGTAGACATGAATGTCCTCGGGCGCGATATAGCGCAGATAGATGCCGTAGATCTGCTGACTGACGCGCATGTATTCCGCCATACGCGGCGTTGCGGCGATATAGTCGAGCTTGAGCTCCGGGCGCTTTTGCAGCTCGCTGAGAAAGTAGGATTTGCCGCAAAACTTGCCGCGAATACGGCTGCGGCGCAGGCTGTTGATTTCGCCGACGCGCTGCACCACCTCAAACAGCCGCGCACGTCCGGGAATACCGAAGCGCTTCAGCGACGGCGACACCGCCAGACAAATGGTTTTTTCGGTGCGCGAGGTGTCGGCAACCACCAAGTTGGCGTCCAGCGGATCGAGTCCGCGCGCCACGCACTCCACCGAGGCGTAAAAGGATTTTAAATCAATGGCTATATACATTTTGACATTTCTCTCGACAATAAAGCGTATATTTGTTCGATTGCAAGTATATAATAGCACGTATGTTCTAATAAGTCAAGCGATTGTTCGAAAATATTTTCGATAATTTGTGGAAATAAACGTTCTTCCCTCACAATTGCAAAAAGCCTAGCGCTTGACAGCGTTCATATAACATATACAGCATTTGTCAGCCGAAGGAATAAATCTATTTGCCGCAGACAAAATGATTGTTTTTTCACAACAGATATGATAAAATAGCGTTAACGGAGGTGCCGCATATGATGTATCCATATTTAACGCTTGATGATGAAACCGAAATTGTACACTCTGAAATGCTTCCCGACAGCACGGTAAAGGTTTACATTGAAAAGCCCGACGAGACGGACGGGTTTCACTATGCAAGCTGCTACCTGCCGCAATATTGCTGGAAGGATATATTCGGATTCAGCGAAGAAGAAATCAAGGCGTATCAAACGATTCTTGAAAATAATGCGCATCTGATTATCGAGCTGTCGCAGCACGGAGGTTTTGATAATGCCTCAGGTTTTTAAAATCGGTTCATACTGGGTTTATTTTTGGGCCAATGAAAGCAAACCGCTTGAACCGGTTCATGTTCACATCGCAAAAGGAAAGCCGTCAGCAAACGCAACCAAGTTCTGGATAACAAAATCCGGTAAATGTCTGTTGGCGGGTAACAACTCAAATTACGACAATAAAACGCTGCATTACTTAGCAAAAGCTATCGAAGCCAACACAGATATTATTATCGAAAAATGGGTTGCGTTTTTTGGAGAAATAACCTATTTTTGCTGATGATAAACACAACGGATAAGGAGCCAAAGCCATGAAACAGGAAAATTTTGCCATGCTGTGTGACTTTTACGAGTTCACGATGGCAAACGGATATTTTAAAAACGGATTCTATCAAAAGAACGTCTATTTCGACGTGTTTTTCCGCAAGGTGCCCGACGACGGCGGCTTTGCCATCGCCGCCGGCCTGGAACAGGTGATTGACTACATCAACGACCTGCACTTTGAGCAGGAGGATATCGACTATCTGCGCGGCAAGGGCATTTTTGACGAAGCCTTTTTGCGCTACCTCGCGGACTTCAAATTCAGCGGCGACGTCTACGCCGTGCCCGAGGGCACCCCGGTGTTCCCCAACGAGCCGATTATGACGATTAAGGCGCCGGCGATTGAGGCACAGCTGGTGGAAACCTTTGTGCTGCTCAGCCTTAACCACCAAAGCCTGATTGCCACCAAGGCCAACCGCATTGTGCGCTCGGCGCAGGGCAGAGCGGTGCTGGAGTTCGGCTCGCGCCGCGCGCAGGGCGCAAGCGGCGCGGTGCTGGGCGCAAGGGCGGCGTATATCGGCGGCTGCGCAGGCACCGCCTGCACGCTGACCGACGAACAATTCGGCGTGCCTGCCGGCGGCACCATGGCACATTCGTGGGTGCAGATGTTCGACAACGAATATGAGGCGTTCAAGGCGTACTGCGAGCTGTACCCCGACAACCCCACCCTGCTGGTGGACACCTACAACACCCTCAAAAGCGGCGTGCCCAATGCGATTAAGGTGTTCAAGGAGGTGCTGCTGCCGCAGGGCAAAACCAAATGCGCCATCCGTCTGGACTCGGGCGACATTTCCTATCTCTCCAAAAAGGCGCGCAAAATGCTGGACGACGCCGGGTTGAGCGAATGTACCATCACCGCCTCCAACGCGCTGGACGAAAAGCTGATTCGTGATTTGATGATGCAGGGCGCCAAGGTGGATACCTTCGGCGTCGGCGAGCGGCTGATTACCTCCTCCTCCGCGCCGGTGTTCGGCGGCGTGTATAAGCTGGTCGCCGTGGAGGACGAAAGCGGCGAGATTGTTCCGAAAATCAAGGTCAGCGAAAACACCGCCAAAATCACCAATCCGCACTTTAAAAAGGTCTACCGCTACTACGACAACGAAAGCGGCAAGGCGCTTGCCGACGAGCTGTGCGTATATGACGAAACCGTGGACGACAGCCGTCCGCACACCATTTTTGATCCCAACGCCACTTGGAAAACCAAAACCCTCACCGATTTTACCGCGCGCGAGCTGCTGGTGCCGGTGTTCAAGGACGGCAAATGTGTGTATGATTTGCCCTCCATCGAGGACATCGCCGCCTACTGCCGCGAGCAGGTGAGCCTGCTGTGGGACGAGGTGAAGCGCTTTGAAAATCCGCACACCTATTATGTTGATCTCTCGCGCAAGCTTTACGAAATCAAAAACATCCTCCTCAGCGTCGCCAACGCGAACTGACGGCAAAAGCGCCCTGCAACGCAGGGCGCTTTTATGCTGCTTTATAAATTTTTTATGTTTTTCGTTAAATAACTATTGACAAACGCAATTTTTTTGTTATACTGTATTTAACGTTAATCGTTAATTATTTATCTTTACATGAGGAGGATACACATGGAAAACACCATTAAGAACAAAATCAACGTATTTGGCAAGGTCGGCAAAATCATCACCACCATCATCATTGTGCTGCTGCTCGTGGCAGAAGGCTTTCTGCTGGTGGGCACTGTCGTGGTGGCGGTGCTTCCCAAGGACGCCGTGACAGTGGATGTGGAGGGCTCGGCAAACGTCCGGCTGGACACCAATTACTTCGGCGCTGTCAAGGACGTTCTCTCTATCGACGTCAACGGTCAAAAAATCGCCTTTGCCGATTACAAAGACGACAACATTCAAACCAAAACCGAGGATGGCTCCATCATCATGGACGCGCAAAGCGGTGTTCAGCACTATGACCTGCACGCGGCACTGCGCATAGCAATCGTCGGCGTCATTCAGCTGGCGTCATTCGTCGTGGCGCTGTACTTCCTGAAGGCGCTGATGAAGGCGTTTAAAACCTGCGACTCCCCCTTTGACGACAACGTCATCACCAAAATGCGCTATTTCGCCATCGCGCTGATTCCCTGCATGGCAGTGTCTATGGTGGCAGGCTGCTTTGCCCCCGGCTCGCACGGACTGTCCTTTGACTTGATCAAGGTGGGCTTTGTGGTGATTATCTTCCTGCTGACGGCGGTGTTCCGCTACGGCGCGCAGCTGCAAAAGCAGTATGACGAAACGGTGTAAGCCATGGGAACTATTATTGTCAGACTGGACAGAGTCATGGCAGACCGCAAAATCGGGCTCAACGAGCTTTCCGAGCAGGTGGGCGTGTCCAACGTCAACCTGAGCAAGCTGAAAAACGGACATGTCAGCGCTGTGCGGTTCTCCACGCTGACCGCGCTGTGCGAGGCGCTTCACTGCCAACCCGGCGACCTGCTGGAATACAGCGATACAGAATCATAATACCAATCTTCATTAACGGCGAGATGGAGAAGTTTCCTATAAAGCAAAAAAGGCCGGCCTTCCGTTTGGAAAGCCGGTTTTTGTTTATATAATATTAATGCTTGCTGGACAAACTGAACTTGGACTCGGTGCCGTGCGCCAGCTTGACAAAGTTGGGATAGTGACGCACAATCACGAGCGCCGCCGCCGCGATGGCGAGCACCTCTACCCAAACGTTGCTGTAGCCCAGATAGAACAGCGCAATCGGGCAGGAAAGCGCCGCTGTGCAGGAAGCGACGGACATATACTTGCCGACGAACAGCACGACAAAGAAGATTGCCATGGCAATCAGCGTCATGCGCCAATCGACAAACCAGATGGTGGCAAAGCCGGCGATGAACGCCTTGCCGCCCTTGAAGCCGTACCAAACCGGGAAGCAGTGACCGAGCATACAGAACAATCCCGCAAACTGAGCGCCGAACTGTCCCAGGTCGTAGGCATAGCCCATAATGAGCATGGACGCAAAAACGGGAACCGCTGTTTTGAGAATATCAATCAGCATCACCGACCACGCCGCGGCGTTCAGTCCGTATACGCGCTTGAAGTTGGTAAAGCCGGGGTTGTTGCTGCCCGACTTGCGGATGTCCTCGTGATAAACCAGCTGTGACATAATAATCGCACCGTTAACGCCGCCGAGGACGTAGGAAACTACGGCGATAACCAGCAGGTTTACACTCATCATCATACGGCAAACCTCTCGATGCTCTTGCCGAAGGAGAAGATGCCGACGGCGTCGGCGCCGATGGACGCGCCGATGATGGGTCCGATATAGGTGATATAGGTTTTGGCGCCGGGAATAGCTTCCTTCACCATTTCGGCAATATCCTTTGCCTCCTCCTCGCAGTCCGCGTGCACGATGTAGATGTCGGGATTTTTCTCATCCGCCACCGCTTCAACCGTCAGCGCGACAATTTCCTTAAAGGAGTTGAGTCTGCCCTTTGCTTTTTTAATCGGAGTATTATTGCCGACCTTGTCGGAAATGATAATCGGCTTCACACCCAGCAGGTTGCCGAAGAACGCGGAGGAACCGGTGACGCGGCCTGCCGCCTTCAGGGCGTTGAGGTTGTGCACGGTGACAAACTGGTTGACGTTGTTGCGAATCGGCAGAATCGCCGCTTCGATTTCTTTGGGGCTCATGCCCTTATCTCTCATTTCGGCTGCCTTGATAGCGATAATACCCTCGCCCAGGCAGGCGTTGATGGAATCGATGCAGCAGATGGTCGCCTCGGGATAGTCCTTGAGGATGGCTTCCGCCTCCACCTTGCCGATATTGATCGAGCCGGACAGCTTGCCCGAGCAGGAGATATAGACAATATCGTTGCCCTTTTCCAGCTCTGCCTTGAAATACTTGCGGAACTCGGCAGGCGGCACCTGCGTGGTGGTCACGCGCTCGCCGTTGCGGATGATGTCATACAGCTCCTTGGGGCTGTAGAATTCCCAGTCAAGGCTGGCAGGGGTTTCCTTGCCGTTTCTGACGGTGTTCATCATCATATAGTCGATGTCATAGCGTTCACGCAGCTCCTTGGGGAGGTCGGAACAGGAATCGGTTACAATTCTTACAGGTCTCATATTTGATTACTCCTTACTCTAAAATGATAATATAATCATAAATCGGCTGTCCGCCGTCAATCATGACAATTTCGCAGTTGCGGTACTGCTTTTTCAGGTCGCTGTACAGCGCCTGCGCTTCCTCGGCGGTGGCGTCCGCGCCGCAGACAAGCAGCATAATGTCGTAGCGGTTCGCCTTTGCCGCTTCGCAAAGCGCTGCGGCGGCGGTGTTGCGGTCGCTGCTGTCAACATACACGGTGTCGCCCACAAAGCCGATGAAATCGTCCTTGCGCACCGCTACGCCGTCCATTTCGGTGTCGCGCACCGCACGGGAAACCATGCCGGTGACAACGCCCTCGATGACGGCTTTCAAATCCTCGATAATCGCGTCGGTGTCACCGACGGTGGTGTCGAGCATGGAAATCGCCGCGTAGCCCTCGCCGATGGTTTTGGTGGGCACCACGCGCACCTCGGCTTCGCCGTAGAGCTGCGCCGCCTGGTCGGCGGTGAGAATAATATTGGAATTGTTGGGGAACACAAAAATGACGTCGGCGTTGATTTCGCGGAAGGCGGCAATCAGCTCCTCGGCAGAGGGGTTCATGCTCTGTCCGCCGTCCACCACCGCGTCGCAGCCCAGCGCGGAGAACGCGTCCTTGATGCCCTCGCCTGCCGCCACGGCAACCATGCCGAAGGGCTTGTGAGGCTTGGAAACCTTGGGCGCGAATTTTTCGCGCATGTGGTTTTCGTTGTGCTGCAGCGTCATGTTTTCCATTTTAAAGGTGAGAAACTCACCGTATTTTTGCATATGGTTCAAAATATTGCCGGGCGTTTTGGTATGCACATGCACCTTGACAACCGAACCCTCGCGGAAGCAGACAACCGAGTCGCCCACGCTGTTGAGATAGCTGATCAGCTCGTCCACCTCAAAGGTGTCGAGGTTGACCTTGCTGTTTTGCAGACGCAGCAAAAATTCGGTGCAGTAGCCGAACTCCAGCACGCTGTCCGCCGTAAACGCGTCCAAATCCACATGCCGCGCCTGTGCCGCCGCGCCGCTGTCCGCTGCGATTTCGGCGCCGTTGAGGGTGTCGATCATGCCCTCGATGATATAGCCGAGGCCTGCGCCGCCGCTGTCAACCACGCCGGCTTCCCGGAGCACATCGAGCAGGTCGGGGGTGCGGTCAAGGGATAAACGCAGCTCCTTGGCAAAATCGGCAAAATAGCTTTCCATGGTGCTTTCGTCGCCGATGTTGCCGTTGGCGTAGCGCACGGAATCCTTGAGCACGGTCAGAATGGTGCCCTCCACAGGCACCGACACCGCGCCGTAGGCTTCCCTGACGCCGCTTTCAAACGCCTGTCCCAGTGTGCGCACATTTGCCTGCTGCACGCCCTCCAAGCCCTTGGCGAGTCCGGCGAAAATACGCGAGAGAATCACGCCCGAGTTGCCGCGCGCACCGAGCAGCATGCCGCTGGCGGCTTTGCCTGCGGTTTGGGAAAGGTTGTCGCTTCCCTCGCCCACCGCGGTTGCGCCTGCGTTGATGGTCAAAAACATATTGTCACCCGTGTCGCCGTCGGGAATCGGGAACACGTTGAGGTCGTTGACCGTGGTGATGTTCGCCTTGAGCGCCGCCGCGCCGCCGCGAAGCAGTTTGGCGTAGAGCACGCCGTCCAAAACTGTGGTTTCCATATCTTACCCTTCCTAGAAAATAAATGCTGAAAACAGTAGAATTTGCTTGACTTTTGTCCACTCTATATAATATAATAGAAACGAAAAAAAGATAATGGGCATTTAAATTGATTTTTGTAGATAAATACACATAATTAATATTTAGTGTATATTATTATACATAAAGCTCGAAAATTGTAGAAGGTGACACCATGGAAAAAGTCCAAAAACCGGTTGACCGCCGCGTGCTGAAAACAAAACGCGCCATCCGCAACGCGTTTGCCAAGCTGATGGTGGAAAAGGACATCAACGACATCACCGTGATGGAGCTGTCCGAAACAGCGGACATCAACCGTAAAACCTTTTACAACTACTACTCCGGCGTTTATCAGGTGGTGGAGGATATCGAAAACGACATCATCAGCAGCTATGAACGGCTGCTCGGCGATGTGCAGTTCAGGGAATCCATGAACGCCCCCTATCAATTGTTCGAGCGGTTCAGCCAGCTGATTAACATGGATCCCGAATTTTTCGGCTATCTGCTGACCATGAACGGCAACATCGCGCTGATCACGCGCATTATGACGCTGATCAAGGATAAAACGCGCGAAAAGATGACCTCCCAGCTCGCCATTGAGGACTACAAGGCGGACATCATGATTGACTTTGTGCTGTCCGGCATGCTGTCGGTGTACCAGCACTGGTTCAGCTCCGACCGCTCCGTCCCATCGGAGGAGGTGGCACAAATCATCAGCACCATGAGCTTCAGCGGCATCAACGGCATGCTCAACGGTATTTAAGGCAACACCGCACAATTCAAGGCGCCCGGCTTGCTTGAATCTTATTCCGTCAGCTTGCCCAAAAAATCTCGGCAAGGCGACAGCCTTACCTCGATTTATTTGTACAACCTGACGAAAAATCTTACTGCGCAATCCGCACACCTGAATTATGCGGTATTGCCTTAATAAACAAGCCTTCCCAAGCGGGAAGGCTTTCTTTGTTATTCCGCTGCAAAGCGCTTGCGCAGCTCCTCCAGCGTCACGGCGTAGCCGGCGCGCTCGTAGGAGAGGTAGTCTGTCTCGGGCGCTCTGCCCAACAGCTTTTCGGCGAGATACGCCAAAAAATGCGGATTTTTAATCAGCACAGGTCCTGTCAGATGGGTGCCGAAGCAGTTGCTTGCGCGCACACCCTCGTGCTGTGCACCCTCAAAGTCGCCCAAGCCGGAGGTGACCGCAAACAAATGCCGCTCAATGCCTTTGACCTCGCTACACTTGTTGATAAAGCCCACCAGCGGCTGCGTCAGGAAATCGCAGGTGTAAATCACGTCGCCGGTGACGCGCGTTTTGTTTTGCTCTGCCGTTGTAAAATCGAAAATGCCCAAGCCCGCAACGGTGCTGCCGTCGGCAGCTGTCAGCGTTTTGCCGAGCATTTCAAAGGCGTTGCCGGTCAGCAGCAGCACCTTTCCGCTGTCGATGCAGGCTTTCAGCTCGTCCGCATAACGGCGCAAATCCTGCAAAACCACGCGCATATTGCGCTCGGTGCCGGCGCCGATAAAGATGAAATCGTAGTCCGCAAGCCCCACCCTGTCGCCGAGCGTGCGGCAATCAAGCGTGACCGCCTCGCCGCTTTTTTCGAGGATGCGCTTCATGGCGGCGATATTGGCATAGTCGCCGTAGAGGTTCATGATGTCGTGATAAAAATGCAACAGCTTCATCTTAATCCTCCTTCACCTTCGCCAAAAACTTGCCCTTGTCCGAGAAGCAGGTGATGGCATAGATATATTCCCTGCGGTCGCTGTCGAGGTAATCGACCGCCTCGCCGATATCCTCAAAGGTTTTGATTTTATCCTTCGGAATATCCGTATAGGAAAAGCGCGCCGCCAAATCGTTGACGTATTTGCCTGCGAGGACAATTTCGTGAATGTTTTCGTTTTGCAGCATTTCAAAGTCGATATCGTACAGCCACGAAACATCGCTTGTAAAATACTTGCGGCTGACGGCGTCCACAATGAACATCACGTCGCAGCCGTCCTTATAAGCCGAGGCAACGCGGATAGACTGGTCGTAGGAAATGGAATTTTCGTGCTTGGAGGTCAGCAGCGTTCCTTTGCGGCTGCCGAGGGCGAAGGTGATGACTCTGCCGTTTTTCAGCACATAGTTGTTCATGTCGGCGGCGATTTTGGCGCCGTCAATGCCCACGATGGAGGCAACGGTGTACGCCGCGAGGATATTATAGATATTATACAGCGACTTGAGCGCCAGCGTAATGCGGTGCTTGCCGCCGATGGTCATTTCGCCCCTGTCCAAATCGACCGCAGTGATGGTGTACTGCGTGTCCTGCCGCTTGTAGCCGCAGGCGGTGCAGGCATAGTGACCGATGTGGTTATAGTGATGGGTGGTGTAGGTCATGGGCGCCTTGCAGACGGGGCAATAGGCGCCGTCGTTGTAGACGGAGCTGAGCGTTTCGGTGTCGGAGGACAGCTTGTCCGCGCCGAACCAGACCACATCCTCCCTGCCCTGCGCAAAGGAGGACACCAGCGGATCGTCGGCGTTGAGAATCAGCTGCGTGCCGTCGGTGATGCTGTCGAGCAGCGCGTCGTACACCCACTCGGGATGACCGTTGGGTCGCGGTAAAGATTGGTGATGACATAATGCGTGGGCTTGATGTAGCGGAAGGTGTAGCGCGCAAAGCGCTCGTCGCTTTCAATCAGCAGAATGTCCGCCTTGACCTTGCCGCCGAGGGTGGCGCTGTCGAGCACCAAGGTGGTGACGCCCTCAATTTGGTTGGAGCCCTCCTTGTTCCACGCAACGGTTTTGCCGTTTTGCGTGAGGATATGGGCAATCATCTCCACGGTGGAGGTTTTGCCGTTGCTGCCGGTGACCGCGATGATGTATTGGGGCAGCTTGACGCGGCTGAGAATGTCCGGACAGAGCTTGAGCGCCACCTGTCCGGGCTTGCTGCTGCCCTTGCCGATGAGCTTTCCGGCAAAGCGGAGCAGCTTGCAAATTAAAATAGTCAAAAACTTTTTCATAGAAAATCTCCGTAAAATGAAGGTAATTCACTTTCATTATAATACATTTTTTATTTTTTGCAAGTTTTTTCCGATTATCAAACAGTTCTGCATAAAAAGCAGAATTTTTCACATAATAAACACACCAAAGGAGGTTTTTTCATGACAGAAAAAGAACTGTTATATGTAGAGGACGCGCTCGGTCACGAGCAGCATTTTCAGGCGGAGTGCCAAAACACCGCCAACCAATTGCAGGACGGCGATTTAAAGGATTTCACGCGGCGTATGGAACAACAGCACCGCACGATTTTCCAAAGCTTTTACGACTTGCTGTAAGGAGGACAACCCATGGACGACAGACAACTGATGGAAAATATGCTGCTGCTGGAAAAGGGCGCGTGCGATTTGCTGCTGCACGGCACGGTGGAAAGCTGCAGCCCCGACGTCAACCACGCCTTCAACTGCTCGCTGAACGCCTCGCTGCAAATGCAGGGACAGATTTACGAGAAGATGCAGGAAAAGGGCTGGTATCCCACCCAGCAGGTAGAGATGCAGAAAATGGCGGCAGTGAAGCAGAAGTTTCAGGGCTGACGCCGAAATTTTGCCCGATTTATTGACGGAAGGATAAAAAAGTGCTATACTGTTTCCTGTAATTTTTTGGAGAAGGAAGGAAAAACAGTATGTATGTTACCTGCTTAGACCTTGAGGGCGTATTGGTTCCCGAAATTTGGATTGCGTTTGCGGAGGCTTCGGGTATTCCCGAGCTGAAAAAAACCACCCGTGACGAACCCGATTACAACAAGCTGATGAACTACCGCCTGAACATTTTGAAGGAACACGGACTGGGCTTGAAGGAAATTCAGGACGTTATCGCTACCATCGACCCGATGGAAGGCGCCAAGGAATTTTTGGACGAGCTGCGCTCGCTGTGCCAGGTTATCATCATCAGCGACACGTTTTCGCAGTTTGCGGCGCCCCTGATGAAGAAGCTGGGCATGCCCACCATCTTCTGCAACGAGCTGGTGGTTGCCGACAACGGCGAAATTACCGGCTTCAAAATGCGCTGTGAAAAGTCCAAGTACACCACCGTCAAGGCGCTGCAGTCCTGCGGCTTTGAGACCATTGCCAGCGGCGACAGCTACAACGATTTGGGCATGATTAATGCCAGCAAGGCAGGCTTCCTGTTCAAGAGCACCGACAAGATCAAGGCGGACAACCCCGACCTGCCGGCTTTTGAAACCTATGACGAGCTGCTGGCGGCAATTAAGAACGAACTGAAATAAGCGTCCCGGACGCACTTGCCCGCCTTTGGGGATTTGTCTTGATGACGCTTTTCATCAACGACCGGTTGAAGAGCTCGCCGGATGGCAATAAACTGACGCTATCCTTTTAGTGATGTTCTTAATAATGATCCGGCGGCAGCGATACCCTGAAGGTTTGATTTGCCTTCAGGGTTTTTCTGATTATTGTTTTTTGTTTTTCGTTAAAACGCTTTTGCGTCAAAAAGCTTAACACAGGTTTTATTCGACGTATGCAGCGATAAAGCCGTTCAACATATGTCAGGGGTAGAAGAATGATGCATATTTTTAACCGCAAAAGGCGAAGAAGCCTTACTTCCTTTCAAGTGATCATCATCAGCTTTTTCGCGCTCATTTTGGTGGGTACGTTTTTACTTATGCTGCCGGTATCATCCGCGCACGGGGAGTTTACATCCTTTGCCGACGCTATATTTACCGCGACGTCCGCCACCTGCGTTACGGGACTGGTTGTAAAGGACACGGCGACCTATTGGTCCGGTTTCGGTCAGGGCGTCATTCTGGCGCTTATTCAAATCGGAGGAATGGGCGTCATTACGATAGGCTTGGCTGTTATGCGCGCGTCGGGTATGAAAATAGGCTTGTGGTACAGAAGCACCATGCAAAGCTCGATTTCAGCGCCTCACGTCGGAGGCATAGTTCGGTTTACCGGCTTCATTATAAAAACCACTATCATCATCGAGCTGATCGGAGCGGCGCTGTTGTTTCCCGTTTTTTGCGCGGATTTCGGCGTGGGAAAGGGAATTTGGTTTTCCGTGTTCCACTCCGTTTCGGCGTTCTGCAACGCGGGATTCGATCTTATGGGAGAACGGGGACAGTTTTCTTCACTCACCTCATACGCCGGCAACAGCTACCTGAGCGGCGTTATTATGCTGCTTATCATAGCCGGCGGCATCGGTTTTTTGGTTTGGAACGACGTCAAAACATTCAAATTCAGGCTGAAAAGATATTCGCTTCAAAGCAAGATCGTGCTGCTTACCACGCTGCTTCTTATCTTTTTGCCGGCACTCTCCTTTTTTATTAACGAATTTAGATATTTGCCGATGCAGGAAAAGATCACCGGTTCGCTGTTTCAGTCTGTTACAACGAGAACCGCCGGATTCAACACGCTGGATCTGACGAGAATGCACGAATCCGGGATCGCGGTGATGATCGTTTTGATGTTGGTTGGCGGCTCGCCCGGTTCAACCGCCGGCGGTATCGCAGGAAAAGGGATGTGCAGTGCTTTAAAAGAAGGATTTCGGAAGACACCGTTCGCAGCGCCGGAGTAGTGTTTTTTATGTACCTTGTTTTGTTTTTCGCGAGCGGCGCGTTTATCAGCAGATTAGAGCATTTGCCGATACTGACCTGTCTTTTTGAAACAAGCTCCGCCATCGGCACGGTGGGACTGACGCTTGGCGTCACAACAAAGCTGTCTTTGATTTCAAAGGTAATACTGATGCTGCTGATGTTTTTCGGAAGAGTAGGCGGACTGACGCTGATCTACGCCGCGCTGCCGTCCTCCGGCAGCAACAAATCACGTCAGCCTCTTGAGGATATATCAATCGGATAAAGGAGAATAACAATGAAATCGGTTTTAATTATTGGCGCAGGACAGTTCGGTACTCACATCGCGAAGCGTATGGAGGAGCTTCGTTGCGAAGTGATGGTAGTAGATAACAACGAGGATTGTATCAACGATATTGTGTCTTATGTTACTAACGCAAAGATCGGCGACGGAACAAACGAAGAATTTTTGCGGACATTGGGCATAGACAATTTTGACGTTTGCTTTGTTACACTGGGAAGTCATTTTCAGACCTCGCTTGAAACAACGTCGCTGCTTAGCGAGCTTGGCGCAAAAAAGGTGGTTTCACGCGCGACGAATGATGTTCAAATGAAATTCCTTTTGAGAAACGGCGCGGACGAGGTCGTGTATCCCGAAAAGCAAACCGCTTTGCGCATAGCCACCAAATACGCGTCCGACAATATTCTGGACTATTTCCACTTGGAAAACGGCATTTATCTTTATGAGCTAAAGGTTCCGAAGGATTGGTGCGGCAAAAAGCTGGGGCAAATCGACATAAGAAAAAAATACAAGATCAATGTTCTGACGATCAAACGGAACAACGAGGTCATTATGCCGTCAGCCGAAACCGTTATTCAAGCCGATGACGTTGCCTTTGTGCTGGGCGACTCAAAAGATATTCATAAAATCTTTAAGCTGTAATGCCCAAGCCGCAAAAGCAAAACCGCCGAATATCATAATTGATCCGTATGAACATAAGTATAGTAATGCGCCGCGATCCCATTTTTGATCGCGGCGTTTGTTTTTTTGTTTTCATAATCCGTTCATTTTGACGCCTTGAATTATCCTGTCAAACTTTATTAATTGATTATGACATTATATTGATAATCTGCCTAGTTTTTGCTATACTTTTTAAGTAAAATATGGGGAAAGCGTTGCGCTTTGTCACATTAAAAAAGGAGGCAGACCTGTGGATGCGATGTATATGTTTGTCAGCATTATTGCGCTGATATGCGTTCTCGGATTTTTCAACGAAAAGGTCACCAAGTTAACCTACGAAATCGCCCTTATGCTTTTTTCGTCCGTCATTGGTATTTTGATACTGATTGGCGTGGCGCTGTTTCAAGACACCGACATCGGCAATGTTTTGGAGGAAGTTCAGGGATTTGACATTCACGACTTTTTGATGCACGGTGTGCTGTGCTTTATGCTGTTTGCCGGATCGTGCCATATGAAGCTGCGTGACTTCAAGCAGCAGGCGCGTCAGGTAACGGTGCTGGCGCTTGTATGCACCCTGATGGGAGCGGCATTTTACGGCTTGCTTATTTACGGCGCGGGAATCGTGTTCGGACTTAACCTTACGCTGCCGGTTTGTTTGATGTTCGGCAGTATCATCGCGCCCACCGATCCAATTGCCGCCACCGGCATTTTGGGCAAGTTCGGTTTGCCGAAGAACACATCCTTTTTGATCCAGGGCGAGTCGCTGTTCAACGACGGAATCGGCGTGGCGCTGTTTGTATGCTTTTCCGGAATGGTGTCCGCTTCGTCGTCCTCGGAAGAAGGCTTGATCGGCGTTATGGTTCGCGAGATCCTCGGCGCGCTGGTCGTCGGCGTGGCGGTAACGCTGCTGTGCTTCCTGATGTTCCGCTTTTGCAGGCACGCCTTCCTGAAAATCTTTATCAGCCTTCTGACGGTTTCGCTGGCATACGCGCTGTGCGAGTTGCTTCACTTTTCGGGCGCGATCGCGTCTGTCATCTGCGGAATCCTGTTCTCTGAGCTGCGCGCGCGCTTTGGCGAGACGGAGGAAAAAGAGCACGCGGAGCTTTTTGACTCGTTCTGGGAAACGCTGGACGTTTTCCTGAACTCCATGCTGTACGTGCTGCTTGGTCTGTCGTTCGTCAGCATTTTGAAGATGGAATATGTGCTTTTGCTCTCGGGAACCGCGATCCTTGCAAACCTGATCGCCCGTTCGGCAAGCCTTTCGCTTTCGACGCTGGTTATCGGCAAGATCCCCGACAACTTCAGCCGCTTTGGTTTTGTTGCTCTGCTTACGTGGGGCGGCTTGAGAGGCGGACTGTCGGTAGCGCTTGCGATGAGCACCAAGGATATGCTGCCGGATCAAACATATTATATCATTCTCGGCTGCACCTACGCCGTAGTGTTCTTTACCACGGTCATCCAGGGCTTGACAATGAAGCCTGTGTATAACCGTATCAGCCGCAGCCGCGCCGCTTAACCCTGATTTCAAAAGAGGCTGACTCAAAACTCGGAAACGAGTGAATGAGTCAGCCTCTGTTTTTTTATGCGTTGCAGTGTCTGCTGCCGACTATACGGCAGGAAACAGCTTGAATATTTTTATCATACCGTCGGAAACGATCCCAAGTCCGAGAAAATTGCCCGACGGGTCTTTTACGCGCAGTTTTTCGCCGTTTGGCAGAGAGCGGTTTTTAAGAGCCGTGCGCGCAAGATCCAGCGCCGCGCCGTTTTGGAAGCGTTTTGCCTGCGCCGCGCTGACAGACACCGCCTCATAGGAAACAAACAGGCTTTCCGTGGGGCGGATTTTTTGCGCGATTGCGCCGCTTTCGCACAGCGTTTGCAGCTCCTCGAGCGTCACGCAGTCGGCAAGCGTATAGCCGCAGGCTTCGGTGCGCCGCAGGGCGGTCATCACCGCGCCCACGCCGAGCGCCGCGCCCATATCATCAATCAGGGTGCGCACATAGGTGCCCTTGGAGCAGGCGATTGCCAGCATGCCGGTCTGCGTTTCTTCGTCAAATGCGCGCAGCTCCAAACGGTAGACCGTTACCCTGCGCGCGTCGCGCTCGACCTCCACACCCTTGCGCGCGAGGTCATAGAGCCGCACGCCGTTTTTTTGCACGGCAGAAAACATCGGCGGAATCTGCTCGATTTCGCCCGTGAACTGCGGCAGCAGGCGCTCGACGGCGTCTTTTGCAACGTGGCTTTCGCACGCGCTTTTGGTCTCCCCCCAGATGTCGAGGGTGTCGGTGGTCAGTCCCAGGCGGAAGTCGGCAACATAGGTTTTGTCGTGGTTGACAATCAAGTCCTGCGCCTTGGTCGCGCTGCCCAGCAGTACCGGCAGCACGCCGGTGGCGTTGGGATCGAGCGTGCCGGTGTGACCGGTTTTGCGCTGGCGCGTGAGCCTGCGCACCACGGCAATCACATCAAAGGAGGTGAAGCCCTGCGGCTTGTCGATAACGATAACGCCGTTCATAGGATTTCACTCACAGCCGCCTTCAGCTGCGCCTTGACCTCCTCCAGACTGCCCTTGACGGAGCAGCCTGCGGCAGCTGCATGACCGCCGCCGCCGAAGCGCGCGCAGAATTCTGCCGCGTTGACGTCGCCGTCGCTGCGCACGGAGATTTTGAAGTCGTTTTCTGCTTTTTCACGCAGGGTAATGCCGATTTTGACGCCCTCCACCTGGCGCGGAATGGACGCCAAGCCCTCGAGCTCGCCGTCGCCTACGCCGACCTTTTTTTGCGTGGCAAGCGTGACCGCGATGATGGCGCAGCGGTCGTTGCAGCAATACTCCATCGTGTTGTACACCTCGCGCTCGAGCGCCAGCTTTTTGCGCGTTTTGGTTTCGAACATCACCTTGTTGATGTAGGCGGTGTCGCAGCCGATGTCGATGATGTCGGCGGCTATGCGCAGGGTTTCCGCGGTGGTGTTGGTGTAGCGGAAGCAGCCCGTGTCGGTGGAAATGCCGGTGTAGAGATTGTTGGCGACGCCGCGCGTGATGTCCACCTGCATCAGCCGGAACAGCTTATAGAGGATTTCGCAGTTGGCGGCGGCGTTGCCGTCCACGCATTTCAGCGGCGCCTCTATTTTATTGGTCATGTGGTGGTCGATACATAAGTCGATTCTGCCCTCGTAGGCTTCACGGTTGCTGCCGAGCAGCTTGACGTCGGCAACGTCCACGCTGACGATGGTCTGCGCGGTGAAGTCCTGCGGCTGGATGCCTGCCTGCAAAAACGTGAAGTCCTTGGGGACGGAGGTGGTGATGACACGCGCCTTCTTCCCCATCTGCTGCAGCACCAGACAGAGCGCAAAGCCGCTGCCAAGGGTGTCGCCGTCGGGATAGTCGTGGGTTAGAATTTCAAAGCAGTCGCGCTCTCTTAAAAACGCCGCGACCGCAAGCAGCTTATCCTTCATCCGTTTCGTCCCCGCTTTCGGAAATGTCGAGCGAATGGAGAATACGGCTGATATTGGCGCTGTATTCGATGCTGTCCGTCGCCTCAAAAATCAGCTCGGGCACATGGCGGAGCTTGAGTCGGTGCCCCAGCTCGCGGCGGATAAAGCCCGATGCGGACTTTAAGCCCTTGACCGCTTCCTTGGCACGGTCGAGCCCCTCGATGGCGCTGACCTTGACGGTGCAGTAGGAGAGGTCGTTGGTGACCTCCACCCTGACGATGGACAAAAACGCGCCGGTGACGCGCGGATCCTTGAGCTCGCGGAAAATCGCGGTCAGCTCGCGCTTGATATCTTCGGTTGTCCGTTCAATTCTGTGACTTGCCATTGTTTACCTCAAAGAGTCAGCGTGGCAGGCGGAGAGAGGAGCCGTTGCCCTCTCGCGCCCGGCGCTGCACTCTGACATTAATCTCTGTATTCCTCGATGGTGTACACCTCGAACATATCGCCTTCCTTGAGGTCGTTGAACTTTTCGAGTCCGATACCGCACTCGTAGCCCTCCTTGACCTCCTTGACAGCGTCCTTGAAGCGCTGCAGCGAAGCGATGCTGTCGGTGGCGATGACGATGCCGTCGCGGATGACGCGCACGCCGCCGCCGCGCTGGATGGTGCCGCTCTTAACATAGGAACCGGCGATGGTGCCGACGGATTTTATCTTGATGACGTTGCGCACCTCAGCCATGCCCAAAACGACCTCGCGGGTTTTGGGAGCGAGCATGCCCTTCATTGCCGCCTCAATCTCGTTGATGCAGTCATAGATGACGCTGTACAGGCGCATATCCACGCCGGCGGTTTCGGCATGCGCTGCCGCCACGGAATCGGGGCGGACGTTGAAGCCGACGATAATCGCGGAGGAAGCCTCGGCGAGCATGACGTCGCTTTCGTTGATGGCGCCGACCGCGCCGTGGATGACGTTGACGCGCACTTCCTCGTTGCTGAGCTTTTCAAGCGACTGACGAACAGCCTCCACCGAGCCCTGCACATCCGCCTTGACGATGATTTGCAGCTCCTTGACCTCGCCGAGCTTCATCTGGTCGAAGAGGTTGTCGAGGGTGACCTTGGTCTGCGCGTTGAATTTTTCTTCCTTCTGTGCGGACTTGCGCTGCTCTACCAGCGTTCTTGCCAATCGCTCGTCGGTGACGGCGTCGAACACATCGCCGCCGGTGGGCACTTCGTCCAGACCGGTAATCTCAACCGGGATGGAAGGACCTGCCTCCTGCACGCGCTCGCCCTTGTCGTTGGTCATGACGCGCACCCTGCCGACGGTGGTGCCGGCGATGATGACATCGCCCTTATGCAGCGTACCGTTTTGCACCAGCACGGTAGCGATAGGACCTCTGCCCTTGTCCAGACGCGCTTCGATGACGGTGCCCTTTGCCGCACGATCGGGGTTCGCCTTGAGCTCCTTCATTTCGGCAACCAGCGTTACCATTTCCAGCAGGTCGTCCAGACCTTCCTTGGTCTTGGCGGAAACGGGGATACAGGGTGTGTCGCCGCCCCATTCCTCGGGAACGAGATCGTATTCGGTGAGCTGCTGCTTGACCTGTTCGGGATTTGCGCCCACCTTATCCATTTTATTGATCGCCACGATGACGGAAACGCCCGCCGCCTTGGCATGGTTGATGGCTTCTACGGTCTGCGGCATGATGCCGTCGTCCGCCGCGACAACCAGAATGGCGATATCGGTGACCATGGCGCCGCGCGCACGCATGGTGGTGAACGCCTCATGGCCGGGGGTGTCGAGGAAGGTAATCGGCTTGCCGTTGACCATCACACGGTATGCGCCGATGTGCTGGGTGATGCCGCCGGCTTCTCCTGCGGTGACATTGGCGTGGCGGATGGCGTCGAGGATGGAGGTCTTGCCGTGGTCAACGTGGCCCATGACAACGACAACCGGCGCTCTGCCGACCAGATTGGACTCGTCGTCCTCGCTGTCGTCGATGATTTTTTCCTCGATGGTGACAACGACCTCTTTTTCTACCTTGGCGTGGAACTCCATGGCAATCAGGGAGGCGGTGTCAAAGTCGATGGTGTCGGTGGCGGTGACCATGGTGCCCATGAGGAACGCCTTCTTGACAACCTCGGCAACCGTCGCCTTCAGGCGCAGCGCCAGCTCGTTGACGGTGATTTCGTCGGGAATCTGCACGGTGATGGGCTTTTGCTTGCGCTCGAGCGCAATTCTCTTGAGGCGCTCCGCCTCGGTTTCGCGTTTGCCCTGCCGTCTGCCGCGCTGCTTCTGGGTGCGGTTGGAAAACTTTTGCTTTTTGGTGGTATGGTCACGGTCTGTGCTGCGCGACTTGGAGGTATCGCTTGCCAGATCGTCATATTTGGAGTTGTAGCGCTCCACGTCTACATTGGTGGCGCGGGTGTCGATGACCTTGCGCTGGCGCTGATGGCTGGGCGTATCGCCCTTCGGCGCCTTGGGCTGCTGCGCAGGCTTGGCGGCTGCGGCGGCAGGCTGCTTGCCGTCCGCTTTGGCGGCAGGCTTTTCCTCCTCCTTGGGCGCTTCCTTTGTCTCCGGCACAACAGGCGCCGGCTCCTGCTCGAGCTTGGCGTTGCGCACCGCGAAATAGGCGTCGAAGTTTTCCACGCTGTTTTCCTTGGTGATGACGTCAAACAGGACGTCCAGCTCGCTTTCCTGCAGGGTGGTCATGGTCTTTTTATCTACGCCGCAATGGGCTTTCAAAATCTCGGTAATCTTTTTATTCGGCACGCCGAAATCGGCTGCCGCGTCCTTCACCTTGTATTTTATCATCAAATTCTCCTCTCTTATTCGCTGTCAATCATTTCGCGCAGCTTGGCGGCAAAGCCGCTGTCCTCCACGGACAGCACCGCGCACAGCCTGCCGAGCGCATGGCTTAACGCATCCTTGCCGCGGTTGACGCAGAGGGCGTCAACGCCGTTTTCCTCACACGCGCGCAGCACCCTTTTGAGGCTGTTGGGTGAGGCGTCGGCGGCGGTGAGCACCAGAAAGGATTTGCCCTCTCTGACCGATTGCTCGGTGACTTCCGCGCCGATGACCAGCTTTTTTGCGCGACGGCACAAGCCTAACAATGATAATACTCTGTCGTTCATAGTACCTCGCCGGCGGCTTGCAGCTCCGCCTTCATTTGTTCATACACCTCGGGAGGAATTTGGCAGCTCAGCGAGCGCTCGAAGCGGCGCCCCTTGCGCGCCTTTTCAAAGCAGTCTACGCTGCGGCACACATAGGCGCCCCTGCCTGCTTTTTTGCCCGTGAGGTCAAGCGAAATGCCGCCTGCCGACAAGACGTTTCCGTTTTCATCGGTTTTCTCGGGCGCCTTGACCACGCGAATCAGCTCGCGCTTGGGCTTCATTTCTCCGCAGCCGGTGCATTTTCTAAGCGGTATCTTTTTCATCATTTATTCTTCCGTCTGCTCTGCGGTCTGCGCGGGCTCGTCGTCCTCGTCCTCGCCGTAGAAGCCGCTTTCGGGACGGATGTCGATTTTCCAGCCGGTCAGGCGCGCGGCAAGACGCGCGTTTTGACCTTTGTTGCCGATGGCAAGCGAAAGCTGGTCGTCGGGCACAGTCGCCTTGCAGCTTTTGGCTTCCTCGTCGGTGATGTCAACCTTGATAACCGACGCAGGCGAAAGCGCCGCGGAGATATACTTTTGCGGATCGTCGCTGTATTCGATGATGTCGATTTTTTCGCCGCCCAGCTCGCTGACAATCGCGTTGACACGCGCGCCCTTGGGGCCGATGCAGGCGCCGATGGCGTCAACGTCGGGGTTGTTGCTGACAACCGCCATCTTGGTGCGCGAGCCTGCCTCGCGGGAAACCGCCTTGATTTCCACCACACCGTCGAAGATTTCGGGCACTTCTTTTTCAAACATGCGGCGGACAAAGCCGGGGTGCGAACGGGAAATGATGGCGTGAGGGCCGCGCTCGTTGTCCTTGACGTCAGCGATGTAGACCTTGACTAAATCGCCCTCGCGCAGCTCGCCGAGACCGACCTGCTCCACCTTGGGCAACATGGCGGTGCTTTTGCCGATTTTGATGGTGGCAACGCCGGTTTTCATGTCCACGCGCTCGATGGTGGCGGTGACAATTTCGCCGAGCTTGCTTTGAAATTCGAGCAGGCTTTGTCCCTTTTCGCCGGCGCGGATACCCTGGCGGATGACGTTGCGCGCGGAGGAAACCGCGATTCTGCCGAGACGCTTGGGATCGAGCGGCACCTCGATTTCGTCGCCGATCTCAAACTTTTTGCGCTTGTTGATCTGAGCGGCTTCCTCGAGCGTTACCTCAAAGTTGGGATCGTCCACTTCCTCTACGATGGTTTTGACGAGCTTGACATCCAGGCTGCTTTTTTCGGGATCTGCCTTGAACACCACGTTTTCGTTGCCGCCGTAGTAGCTTTTGCAGGCGATTTCAATTGCTTTTTGTATCTGCTGAAGCATGTAGTCCATCGGAATGTCTTTTTCCTTTTCAAACATTCTCAGCGCTTCAAACAATTCCTTGTTAATCATTTTTCCAACCATTCCTTTCTATGATACAATCACTGTTTGTCTTTAATCAAAGTCGTCGAGCTTAATCCAGACGGCTTCCTTTTTGGGAAACGTCAGCTCGTTTTCGCCGCTGTGATCCTCAACGGTCACCTCGCCGTTTTCATATGCCTTGAGCTTGCCGTTGAATTCTCTGCCCACTCCCTCAACGGGACGCAGCATTTTGACCATGACGTCCGCGCCGATGAAACGGGCAAAGTGCTCGTCGCGCACCAGCTCGCGTTCAATGCCCGGAGAGCAAACCTCCAGAATATAGGCGCTCTCGATGGGATCCAGCGTGTCCAGCGGATCGTTGATGGCGCGTGACACCGCCTCGCAGTCGTCGATGCCGACGCCCTCGGGCTTGTCGATGAACACGCGCAGGTACCAGTCGGCGCCCTCTTTTACATAGCGCACATCCCAAAGGGAAAGCCCCAAGCCCGATACAATCGGCTCGCAAAGCTCCCACACCTTGGTGACGGTGACGCCGCCCTTGCTTTTTGCCAAACTCATCCCTCCAAATTAAACACAAAGGAGCGGGTTGACTGCCCACTCCTTAGTTTCAAGTATTTAACAATGTGATTATAGCACCTTCTGCTGAAAAATGCAAGTGTTTTTCCGATTTTCAGCGGATTTTTTGCATTTGCGCCCTATTGCCGGGGTGTGCCGCCGCCCGGCGGCATGTGCCACGGGTGCACCGGCGGCTGCGGATTTTGCGGATTTTGAGGACTTTGCGGATTGCGCGGATATGCAGGCGGCTGCGGCGGTGTGGGCGGCATGGGCGGCATACCCTTCTTTTTCGCCGCTCTGCGCAGAAGCAACACCGTGGTCAGTGCCAGCGCGAACACCACCAAGGTGATGATGGCGAGTATCAGCATGATAAAGGCGCGGGATTCCCAAATTTTGATTCTATCCAGCCCCTCGTTGATGACCGTGTATTTTTCGCTTTCAAGCAAGCCCACGAGGTTTTCGCCGGAGATGGCGCTGTTTTCCACGCCCCGCATATAGTAGCAATACGCCGTTGCGCCGGCAAAGCCGATGGTCAGCATGCCGAGGAAGGCAATCAGCGAATAGATAATCATGACGGGGATTTTCTTGCCGCGCTTTTTGGTGAGGAACGCGGCGAGCGCCACCGCGCCTGCGCTGACGAGCGCAAACACGCCGCCGATAAGCACCGGCAGCACACTGCCGACGCCCACGCGTTTGGCGGCGGCTTCCGCCACGTCGCCGTCGGTGCGGTTGACATTGATGGTGCGCGTGGTTTTGACGCCGTAGCTGTTTTCGGCGGTGAAGGCAAGGCTGTTGTCGCCCTTGTTGAGCTTGGCTTCGGCGGTAAAGCTGCCGTCGCCGGCGACCTCTACCTTTTCGCCGTTGAGCGTCAGGGTGACGCCGGGATCGGTTTTGCCGCTGACGGTGAAGGTGTCGCTTTTGCTGACCATGTTGTCGGACATGCCGTAGAGCTCCAGCATGGGCGGTTCGCTTTGCACGCCGATGGTCTTGGTGACCTGATAGGACTCGTTGTCGTTGACATAGACGCGCGCCGTCACCTCGTTGCTTGTCATGGTTTCGAGTGCCACGGAAACCGTGTTGTCGCCCTTGACGCGGTAGCGCTTGACGGCTTCACCCACGGTGACGTCCATGGGCAGCTCCTTGTCGCCCACGCTGTAATGAATGGTCGCCATCATGTCAGCGGTTGCCTCCGCCGTGTCAATGCTGAGGCTGATGTCCGGCGTGAAGGTCAGCGTGCGCGTGTAGACCGTGTCAAACGCGCCGCTGCTGTTGAGCGGCATAAGGCGCAGGGTATAATTTCCCTGCTGTTCGTCGTCCTGCACAATGCGCACGGATTTTTGACTGTTTTCCAATTCGCTGTAAAACACGGGTGCGCCGTCGCCGCCGGCAACGGACACCAGCATGCTGCTGTAATAGTCCTTGACGCCCTCCCAATTGACCGTGACGGTTCCGGCGGTGAGGTCGGTGACGGTGGAAAACGCGCTTTGCTCGCCTGCTTTGTTGTGGCCGGAGATGGTAATCGGCTTGGCGGCGGTGGCGGAGGTTTCCACCTCGGTGTCGTCGGGATAGGTGTACAGCGCGTCCATCGAGAGCGTCCAGCTGCCGTCGGGCAGCTTGCCGACGTCCACCTGCGTTTCCGCTGTTTCGTTGGCGGTGGCGGTTCCTTGGTGCAGCAGGATTTGCTTGCCTTGCAGACCGGTGGTGGCAAAGTCGGGCACCGCGTAAACATGCCAGTCATAGCGCAGGTTTTCCGCCGACTTGACCAGCGCGGAGACCTTTACCCTGCCGTCCTTGGGCGCTTCGTTGGTGAAGGTGTCCACGGTGAGCGGCTCGTTCCACGCCAGCACCTTGACAGTGACGTCGGCGCTTGCCGTCACGCGCCAGCTGCCTGCAGGCGCCTTTTTGATATAGAAATTCACCACGCCCTCGGCGCGCTCCACCTTGGCGTAGTCGGCGTCCTTGGTGTAGCTTTTGTTGCCGGGAGCTTCCACCTGCACGGTGGGCTCGGTGCCCTCATAGAGGACGGAAATTTCGATGTCGCGCTCCGAGCTGAGCGAAAACTGTTTATCCTTGGCGGCAGCGGCAAACAACGTTGCCGTGCTGCCCAGCAGCAGCGCGGCGGTCAGCAGCACCAGCAGCCGCTGCACCGCGCTGTAGAAATGTTTTATTCTCATGCAATCACCTTATTTATATCCCATTCAAACCGGGCAATTTCGGATGTGTCCTTGCGGACAATTATCGCAAACGCCGGCTTGCCGTTGTGCTTTTGGTAGCAGCCGACAAACAACTTGCCCTCGAATTCGCTTTTGGCGCCGACAACCCACAAATCGATATCGTAGTTGCACTTGCCGCCGGCGGTCGCCGCCATGACCTTATCGGTCAGGGCAAGCTGCCCGGAGGTGCCGATATCTATCTTTATGCGGTCGGTGTCCACTTTAATGCCCGTGCCGACTTCGCCGACAATGCCGTTGACGGACTCGTCGTCATAGTAAATCATTTCGTTGCTGTAGGGGATGCCGAGTCCCAGCTCGAGCTTGGCGTGGCCGAGCTCAACCTCCTCGAGGAAGTTCAGCGTTGCCTCCAGCTTGATGTAGGGCTTGCCGAAGCGCAGCGCAAGCGACACGTCCTCCAGGCTGAGCACGGAGAAGTCGCCGAGATACGTTTCCAGTCCCGGCAGGAACTTGGAAACCTTGACAAACGACACCTTGCAGCCGCCCTCGAGCATCATGTTTTGGATGCCGTCCTTCAGTCCCGACACGCCGAGCGAGAAGTCGGAGAAGGTGACAGGCACGCCGGAAATCACGGTGTCCACATCAAAGTCGGCGTAGATTTTGGCGGTGTCAAACGCGCCGTCCGCCCACGCAAGCTCCAAGCCGAGCCCTTTGTCAATCATGGCGATATCCACCATGATTTTGAAGGAATAGTTGTTTTCGGCGGTGTTGATTTTCAGGTTGAATTCGTCAAGATTGAGCGCCATGCGCATGTTGCCGAAGAAGCCGGTGCGCTCGCCGCCGGAGCCGCTTTTGATGCTGCCCTTCGGATTGCTCGCGCCGTTGACGCCGATTTCGATATCGCAGTCGATGGCGCTTTGCGACACAATCATCTTCTCCTCGTCGGTGAGGGAATAGTCAAACAGCGGAACGTCGCCCGCGATCAACAGCTTGTCCTGGAAGGGAAGCCTGGTGTTGAACTCGCGGAAGTCAATGGACATGCGGTCGGGATAGAGCGACATGCCGGGCGTGCTTAAATAGAGGAAGCCGGGCAGGACTAAGCCTGTGTCTATCTTGACAGGCTCCACGCGGAAGCTTTCGTCCGAGGGCGCCACGTTGTCGTTTCGGTAGAGCTTGAGGTCGCTGAAGCCGCGGAAGTTGAGCACCACACCGTGTTCTGCCATAAACGCGGCGAGCTTGTTTAAATCGGCTGCGCCCTTTTTGTAGCTGACAAACGACTTGCCGGCGGTCATGGTGACGGAATCGTCGTGCTTGAGGTCGCCGCTGAGCGTTACGGTGCCGTTGAAGCCCAGCCAACCGTTCATGCGCACATAGCCGGAAAGCGTGGTTTCGTTTTGCGCAGAGCCGACGGAGGAGGCTTCAAAGATATATTGTCCGAAGCGCACCACGTTGAGCTTGTCGCTTGTAATCACCAGCCCCGATTGGAACACGGCGCGCTTGCCGTTGACCGTGACGACGACGTCATATTCGCCGCAGGAGGCAGCCGCCGGAACGGTGACGCGCCAGGAGGTGTCGCTTTCATAGGCGCAGCTGAGGTCGTAGGTGGTACCCGCCTTGATGGAAACCTTGAGGTCGAGGTCCTTTTTCAGCCGGTCGCCGAGCAGGTGCACGGTTTGGTCGACGCTGGATTTGTAGAGCAGGCGCGTGTCCAAACCGCCGAGGGTGACGCCCTCAAGCGCAAGGCTGTAGTTTTCGCCGACATTGTCGGAATCGAGGTCGGCGTTGTCGTAGAGCCTGTACTTTTTCTCGTCGAACACCTTGGTATCGTCGTGATACTCGGCGCGCAGCATGCGGTCGGTTTGGATGGTGTCCTGCGCGGTGTAGCTGACGCGGAAGCGGTTGCGGCTTATCTTATACAAATAATTATAGAAGGAAAGCAGGGAGTCGGCGTTGGAAACGTGGGTGTAGCTGCCGCCGCCTGTGGAGGAATAGGCGCTGAGCACCGCGGAGTCGGCGTCGCTGCCCAAGCCCATGGAATAAATCATGACGCCGCGGTCGGCGCATGCCATTTGCAGCTCCTTGAGCGTGTTGTCGTTGGGCGTGCTGTCCTGACCGTCGGACAGGACAATCAGCACGTTGACGGCGTCGCCCTTGGTAAACTGCTGCATCGCCTGCTCCACGCCGGAGTAAATATTGGTGCCGCCGTTGGCGTCCATTTCGTCGATGGCGCGCTTGAGCTGATCAACCGACGCGCCCAGATTGACGGAGCCCTTCTCGTTGAAGCCGGAGGAAAAGGCGACGGTGCCTGCCTTGGTGTCGCTGTCGAGATTATCGGCAAACCGGCGCAGCGCGTCCTTTAGGTCGTCAATTTTGCCGCCGTCGCCCATGCTGCCGGAGTTGTCGCAGACAAGCACGATGTTGACGCCGGCGTCGTTGAGCTTTTCTACCTGATAGTCCTTGACGGCGATATCGCAGTCATACAAATCTATTTTTTGCTTGAATTCCTCGGCGGAATCCGCCACGCTTTCGTCGATGGCGATAACGGCGCTCATCTGTTCAAAATTGGAGTGGTCGATAGAAGCGATGTTGATGGACGCCGTAATCTGGTTGACCTGCTCCGAAACATAGCCCGAGAAGGTGCCGTCGGCGGTGGCGTCGTCCTCGGAGGAGCTGTCGCCGTCATCTGCTACAGACGCAGGCGTGTCGTCCTCGGAGGAGCTGTCGCCGTCATCTGCTACAGACGCAGGCGTGTCGTCCTCGCCGGTGAGGGTATCGGTGACCTCGTCGGCAAAATCGGACAAATCAATGTTGGCGTCCGCGCCGGCATTGGCTTTCATTTCCTCCGCCTGCATATTATCAACAAGCACCTTGACATAGCGGTCGATTTCCTTGTACGCTTCGGTGTCGTCCTTGTTTTCCAGAATTTCGTTGAGCCGTCCGGCAGGCTGCAAATAGGCGGCGTCGTCGCTGTCGGCGGCGGTGACAAGCGCCTTGCGAATCAGCGCGGCGGTTTCCTCATCGCTGCCGTCGGTGTAGTTCATATAGGCGAGCTCCAAATAGAGCTTGGATGACTCGCGCTCGCCGGGCGTATCGGCGGCGGTGCGGATTTGCTCGCGCACCCACGCCTTGTAGCTGTCCACACTGTCGGTGGAGGAATCGTGCAGCTTTTCGATGGCGCCGTCCACCACGGCAACGTCCTCACCGAAGTTTTGGGAAGCCTTTTGCTGCTCCAGCCATTGGATGATGCGCTCGTTGCGGCCGCGCTGCTCGCTGAGCACGTTGACCTCCTTCAAATCTTCCTCGGTCACGTGGTTTTCGCGCACCACCTCGCCCAGCATGAGATACTGGCTCGCGTCGGAATATTTGTCGGAGCGCGCGACGATTTCGGGATACTGCCCGGACAAATCGAGCGCCTTGAGGTAGCTGGTTTCAAAGGCGGGCGGAAACGCCGTGGCTGGGTAATCATTCAGAATTTCTTGATATTCCTCCGCCGCGTCAGCCGCTTCGCCGGAGGAGGCTGTGGCGGCGTCCATGCGGTCAACCTTGGCGTATACCGCCGCGGCGCGCGTGGCGTTGTCGGGCAGCGACAGCGCGTCGATTCCCTCCATAACGGTCTGCACCAGCTCGTTGTGCGAAAGGCTGCCGCTGAGCACCGCCGCCAAGGCGTTGGCTTCTTTTTCGATTTGACCGCCGAATTCGCCGCTGCTTTTCAGCGTTGCCAAAATGCCCTGCGCGGACTGATAGCTGCCGCGCAGCGCGTCCAGCCTGGCGCGCGCGAGCATGTAGGCGTCGTTGACGGGATAGCGCGCGGCAAAGTCGTTGAGCGTTTGCTCGGCGCTGCGCGTCATACCCTTGGTCAGCAGGGCGGTCGCCATGTTGATATAATCGTCGGGGTTTTTATCCTTTTCCTCCACCAGCCGCGCCTGCTTCAGTTCATCAGCGGGATTGGCGGCGACAAAGTTGGCGGTGATGATGGTTGCCGCTGCCGCAGGCACCAAAAATGCCGCGGCGATAATCCACACCGCGCGCGTTTTCTTCAAAAACACGGCGGCAACCACCAGCGCGGCAGCAACAATGACAAACGCCATTATCATCTGAAAAGTCAGACTCATGCAATCTCCCTCATTTCTTGGTTTCGAATGATACAATCTGCTACTATTATACCGAAAAACGACCTTTTTCGCAACAAAAGTCTTTGTTTTATACGATGGCAAAACCCCCAAAGATTTCCTGTTATCCTTGTTGAAAATAACGAACCGCAGCGCCCGATGCAGGGACGCCGCGGCTTTTGGCACTTATACTATTCTCTGATAAAAGACTTTAAAACAGATGTCGATGGAAAATTCCGCAGAACAAGGCGGAGGACGCAGGAATCCTGACGGATTCCGAGGACGGGATTTTATTTGAGAATAGTATTAGCATTACTTTTCTCTTTGCAGGCGGAAGTCCACGGAGCGGCGGAGATATTCCAAATATGCCTCGTCGCGGCACATCGCCTTGCCGGGCGCGTCGGACAGCTTGGCAACCGGTCTGCCGTTGACATACTGCAGCTTGATGACGATGTTCAGCGCCTTTTCGCAGGTGTCGTTGGAGCAGAAGGTGCCGATGCCGAAGCTCACCTTGGCTCTGTCCTTAAAGTGGTCAAACAGCGCCTGTGCGCGGTCAAAATCAAGGCTGTCGGAAAAGAGCAGCAGCTTGGTTTTGGGATTGACGCCGTAGCTTTCGTAGTGGCGAATCATCTTTTCGCCCCATTCATAGGGATCGGCGCTGTCGTGGCGCACACCGCTGTAGTTGTTGACCATGGAGCGGTTGAAGTCGCGCAGAAACAGGTCGGTGGTGATGGTGTCGGTCAGCGCGGTGCCGTTGTCGCCCTGGTATTCGTCATACCAGTCCTTCATGGCGTAGTGGTTGGTGTAGGCGAGCGGGATTTCGTCGATGCCCTGGTACATCTGCACATACTCGTGCGCGTAGGTGCCAATGGGCGTGAGGTTGTATTTCATGGCGAGATACACGTTGGAGGTGCCGACGCATTTGTCGGTTTCCTGCGCCAGGCGGCGCACCACCACGTCCTCCCACTCACGGGAGAGCCTTCTGCGGCAGCCGAACTCGGCGAATTTGAAGGTGTAGGTGCCGTCGTTGAGCGCCTTGATTTTGGCGTCGAGCTTTTCCTCGGCGGAGCGGCGCAGGGCTTCGTAGTCGTACTGCATGCGGAAATAGACCTCGTTGACGATTTCCAGCAGGAAGATTTCAAACTGCATGGCGGAAAACAGCGGACCGTCCACCACGATGCTCAGCTCGCCCTCCGGGGTGCGGCTGACGGTGACGTAATCGCGGATGGGGTGCCACAGCCGCAAAAACTCCACGTAGTCGTTTTTGATGAAGCGGATGGAGCGCAAATAGTCAAGCTCTCCGTCCGTGAAGCGCAGGCTGCACAGGTGGTCGATTTGCGCGTTGATTTCCTCCTCCATCGCGGGGGTGAACACCACGCCTGCGTTGCGGCACTTGAAATAGTATTGACCGCAGAGGTCGGTATGCTTATGGAAAATGACCTGATCCATATTGAATTTATAGAGGTCGGTGTCGAGCAGGGACACCACAATCGGCTGTAATTTCATATTACCCCGTCCTTTCGTTTGAAATGCACATGCTCATATGCTGTCGGTAAACAGGTTATCCTTGGCGGCGAGCACCGCCGCCTTCATTGCTTCGTAGTCCTCCCACAGCACCTGCGGCGTGTAGCGCTGCCAAGCCGCGCGGTTGTCGGTGAGGAAAAATTCGCGCATGCGCGTGGCGGAAATGTCGATGGTTTTGGGCACGTACAGCTCCGCCACCTTAACGCCTGCGGCGCTGTCAAACCAGTCCAGGCGGCGCTCCTCCTTGCCGGAAATCAGCAAATCGGGCGCCTTGCCAAAGCGCGCGCGGACGTTTTGCAGCACGTAGTCGCCCCATTTGGAATTGTTGCCCACGCCGATGTCGGGCAGCGGCACAATTTGCACGCGGTCGCCGAACACCTTTTGCAGCATTTGCCTGCGCTGCGCATAGGTAAACGGATTTTTCAGCGTGCCCGATTCCTGCGACGAACCGACAAAAATGCCCACTTTTTCGCACACGGCGCAAGCCTTTTCCACCATGTCCCGGTGACCGGTGTGGAAGGTTTGAAACCGCCCGACGATAATGCCTAATTTAAACGCTTTGCCTTTCATAGTCTTTTCCTTTACAGCTCCGGTTCAAACGACGGCATGAGCTGCAGCTTGAACAGGTTCATTTTGTGCATGCGGTCGATTTTGGCTTTCTTGTCCTGATCCTCGATTTCGCCGGTGCGGATGTAGCGGTCGAGCTCGGCATAGGTAAAGCCGAGGTTGTCCTCGTCGGTTTTGCCGCAGAGTCCGTCAATCGGCACCTTGTCCACCAACACGTCGGGCAGCCCGAGCAGTCTGCCGATTTGCTTCATCTCCTGCACGGTCAAATGCGAGCACGGGCTGAAATCGCCGACGGAATCGCCGTAGCGCGTGGAGTAGCCCACCCAATCCTCGGAGAGGTTGCAGGTGTTGGCGACGCGGCCGTTGTGCGTCTGCGACACCGCGTACAGCGTTGCCATGCGGATGCGCGGCGGCAGGTTGGTGCGGCTTTGGTCGCTGAGCGCAAACGGGACGGCGTTGGTAATGCCCTCCACCGCGTCCTTGATGTTGACGATGTAGTGCTTGATGCCGAGGGTGTCCACCAACAGCTTTGCCATGTCGATGTCGTGCTGCTCGCCGCAGGGCATCAGCACACCGATAACCCTGTCCTTGCCAAGCGCCTCAACGCACAGCGCCGCCACAATCGAGCTGTCCTTGCCGCCCGAAATGCCGACGACGGCGTTGCAGCCCTTTCCGTTTTGTTCAAAGAAATCGCGTATCCACTGCACGCAATCATTTTTTACTTTTTCCGCGTTAAACATTTGATGTTCCTCCTCAGTTCATTTCAATTTGACAGCTTTGCATGGTGGCGAGCGCCGCGTTGTGCGCCTGCGGCGTGACGCCTGCACAGCAGGCGGGGTCCACCGCGATAGTCGCCTCGGGAAAATGCGCCTTGAGCAGCAGCGCGTTGCTGACAACGCAGATGTCGGTGCAAAGTCCGATTAAGGTGATGTCAAAATCCTCGCCGCCGGCGGCTTTTCGGATGATGTCGGGCAGGTTTTCCGCGCCGAAGGTGCGCTTTTCAACGGCGGTATAGCCCCTTTCGTCCAGCGCCGCGGCGACCGCCTTGTCGAGCGCCCAGCCGGCGGTGTTCTTGATGCAGTGCGGCACCGGCAGGTGCTTGCCCTCGTTAGTCTGCATATAGTTTTCATGGTGGGTATCGAGGGTGGCGAAGATTTCGCCGTCAAAGCCCTTGATTTTTGCAACGACATGCGGGACGATGGCAACGGCTTCCTCGGTGCCGAGCGCGCCGTCCACGAAGTCCTTTTGCATATCGACAACAATTAAAAAGTGTTTCATGGGTTCCTCCTATTTTTTGCGGTAGAGCCTTGCCGGACGGTGCCCGGCGCCCTGCTTGTACGACTCGGTTTCCTCCACCAGATTTGCCACCTTGCGGCGAAAATTGGCAGGCAGCACCGAGATGTTCATGACGGTTTCCTGCACGTTTTGCAGCTCGGCAAGCGTGAAGGTTTCGGGCAGGAAATCAAAGATGTGTTCAAAGTCCGCCGCGCCTGCGCGAAGCGCTTCCAGCGCCGCGGCGATGATTTTGGCGTGGTCAAAGGCAAGCGAGCCGCTGTCGAGCAGGTTATACCGCGTCATGCCGAACTGCGTTCGCTCCTCGCGGAGCACCGCGCGCACGCTGTCCTCGCCGTTTTGCAGCGTCAGCACGCTGTCACCGTTTTCGTCCTGCGCAAAGTCAACGTCAAACCACTTGGCGTCGGCGGCGTCATCGCCCGACTGCGCCCTGACGGCAGGGTCGCTGATGATGCAGGCAAAGGCGTTGGAAATAATCCAGCCGCGCGGATCGCGTCCCGGTTCGCTGAACACGCCCACCGGCATCAGCGACGCGGGTTTGACGGCGGTTTCCTCCTCCACCTCGCGGAAGGCGCACTGCTCAATGGTTTCACCGGGGCTCAAAAAGCCGCCCGGCAGCGCCCAACAGCCCTTGTACGGGTGTCCGCCGCGCTTGATCAGCAGCACCGACAGCGCCGTTTGCGAGTTGCGGCGGTAGTTGCCGCTGTCGCTTTCGCGGATGCGAAAGGCGACGATGTCCGCCGTCACCGACGGCCGCGGATAGTCCTCGAGCGAGTAGCCGCTCAAAAATGCTTTTTCGTCCTGCATAGGCGTTTCCTCCTGTCTTATTTATTTCACTTTGATAATATCACATTGTTATTAACAAGTCAATACTTTTATGAAATTTTTTTAAAAATTTTTCTCTATAAAAAACAGTCTGATGCCCTCCGCTGCTATTTGACACTTTTTTTAGCGTATGATATAGTGATAACAGAAAGCGAAAGGCGGTAACAGCCATGAAAAACAGAAGGAAAAAGAAACAACTCAAACGGATTCTCGCCGTACTGATTACGGCAGTGCTGCTGGCAGGGCTGTGTGCCTGCGCCGGCAAAACGGCGGAAAACAGCTCATCGGCGGCGGAAAACGGCGCCTCGGCGAAGGCGCAGCCGTCAGCGGCAAATGCCGACGACAAGGGCAGCAAGCTGCTGGAGCAATATCATTTCAGCGGCGTGGTGTCCATCAGCAAGGGAAACGACACATGGACATACGCGGCAGGCGTCGCCGACACGGCGACGGGCAGCAAAATTACCGCCGACTCGCAGTTTTGCGTCGGCTCGGTGGCAAAACAGTTCACCGCCACGGCGATTTTGCAGCTGCAGGAGCAGGGCAAGCTGAAGGTCACGGACACGCTGGGCACCTACTTTCCCGACTGCGTGTACGGCGACAAGGTGACGCTGCACCATATGCTGTGCATGCGCTCGGGCATCGCGGAATTTTATGACGTAGAGGAAGCCGACGGCTGCCTGAACGAGCTGCCCACCGGCGAATTGCGCGCAACCGTCACCAACGAAAACACCGCCGAACAAAACCGTGCCCTGCTGCAGGACTGGTTGCTGCGGCAGCCGTTGGTGTTTGCGCCGGACAGCATGTACGACTACACGAACTCCAACTATTTTCTGTTGGCGCAGTTGGTGGAGAAGGTGTCGGGCGAAAGCTATGAGGACTATGTCCGCGCCCATCTGCTGCAGCCGCTCGGCATGAACGACACGGGCTTTATTGACGAGCTTGCGGACAGTCCGCGCCTTGCCAAGTCGCCGCACAGCCCCACCACCGTTTACGTCGGCATTACGCGCGGCTTGGGCGATTTGGTTTCCACCGCCGCCGACATGGACAAGTGGCTGTGCGCCTATGCCGACAACAGCCTGCTTGACGCCGACAGCATGGAAGCGATGACCGCCGACTACTGCATGCCTGCGGACGACACCGCCTACGGCTACGGCGTCGTGCCCGACGGCAGCGGCGGCATTTATCACACCGGCATTTTTACCTCCTACAGCGCACTGACCTACACTGTTCCGTCGCAGGGATACCGCTTTTTTGCGGTCAGCAACGACCAGCTTGCCCTGCCGGTGCCGTTTAGCACGATTTGCCAACAGCTGCTGTCGGAGGACTATGAACCCGTCAACTGATACAGGTATAAAAGAATATAAAAATCCGAAAAGGGCCGCTTGTCAGCGACCCTTTTCGGATTTAGAAGTTTTGAAATTAACGTGAAAAACGTGGATGTTGTAATTAATTAATCGACAAAATCTTTTCAAAAATACCGTTCCAATTGCCAAGCCTCGATTAACCTACCTGAGCGTTTGCTGTATCGCCGAAGAAGTTGAATCTGAAAAGCTTGCTTTCGTCATTCTTGTTTTCGCAGAAGATGCTCGCCTCGGCGATTTTTCCGCCCTCAATCAGCTTGGTCAAGCCAACCAGCTGGCAAAGCTTGGATCTGAGGTTGAGTCTGTCGCCTTCGTTGGTCACAAGATATACGTTGCCTTCGCAGGTATCAAGCACGGCGAGGAACTCGGTTACATCAATATCGTGTAAGTTCAGGATGGGTGTCATAAGCTTCCTCCTTTAATTCATTTGATCAGCTCAGTGAATTGCGGAGCCGACCGATAAACATCGTGCGCCATTTACCATTTGGCAAATCATGATTTTTTATCGACCTTGTATTATTCAGTTTTTACTCGAGTAAGCTTAAAGAATAAGCCGACACGTCAAGCGGACTATTGACTTGACACTCTCTATTATACTCAGCTTTTCGGAAAAGTCAACAATTATTTGGATTTATATTTGTTCACTCTGCTATTTTGATGTCGGTTTTCGCCAACTATAGAGCCTATATTTTGTGCAGTTTGACCGCTTATTGCTTTTAGAGAATATTGTTTGTCAAATTTTTAACAAATAATTTAGCGATTCTCACCAACTTCCCTCCCCTTTGCCGAAAATCTGCGTGATGATTTGCCAAACTTGATTTTTCCGTCTTTTCCCGCTGCCGCCCATCCCGGCATATTTTGGCTTGTGTATTGACGATTTCGGGGTTTGCGGCTATAATAGGAAGGATGAAACACCATGTTTTGGAAAGGGGATTTTTATGTTAAACGAGTTTTTCAGGCAGTTTAAAAGCGGCACCGACATCCGCGGCGTCGCTGTGGAAGGCGTTGAGGGACAGCACATCAACCTCACGGACGAGGTTGTGCGCAAAATGGCGGACGGCTTTGTGCTGTGGCTCGCCAAAAAGGTAGACAAAGCCCCCGACGCGCTCAAAATTTCCGTCGGCAGGGACAGCCGCGTTTCGGGGCCTCACATGATGGCGCTGTGCACCGAGCAATTTCAGAAGGCAGGCGCCAAGGTGCTGTGCTGCGGACTGGCGTCCACCCCGTCGATGTTTATGACCACCGTTGACCTCGGCTGTGACGGTGCGCTGCAGCTGACCGCGAGTCACCATCCGTTCAACCGCAACGGTCTGAAATTCTTCACGCGCGAGGGCGGTCTGGAGGGCAGCGATATCGAGGCAATCCTGACCTACGCGCAGGAGAGCGCACACCCTGAGGAAACAAGCGGCGGAAGCGTGACCGACGTGGACTACATGACCGCCTACGCCGAGGGCTTGTGCGATAAAATCAAAAAGGAGGTCAACGCGGAGGACTATGACCATCCGCTCAAGGGCTTCCATATCGTGGTGGATGCAGGCAACGGCGCCGGCGGCTTTTATGCCGACAAGGTGCTCGCCGTGCTGGGCGCCGACACCACCGGCAGCCGCTATCTGGAACCGGACGGCATGTTTCCCAACCATGTGCCCAATCCCGAGGACGCCACGGCGATGGCTTCCATTTGCGAGGCGGTGCTGGAGAACAACGCCGATTTGGGCGTGATTTTCGACACCGACGTTGACCGCGGCGGTGCTGTGGACAGCAAGGGCAACGAAATCAACCGCAACCGTCTGGTGGCGGTCGCGGCGGCAATTGCGCTGGAGGGCAACAAAGGCGGCACCGTCGTCACCGACTCCATCACCTCGTCCGGCTTGAAAGCCTTTATTGAAGACAACCTCGGCGGCAAGCACTACCGCTACCGCAGGGGCTACAAAAATGTGATTGACAAGGCGCTGGAGCTAAACGCGCAGGACATCAACTGTCCGCTGGCGATTGAAACCTCCGGTCACGCGGCGATGCGCGAGAACTACTTCCTCGACGACGGCGCGTATCTGTGCACCAAAATCATCATCAAGGCGGCGCAGCTCCGTCAGCAGGGCAAGGATTTAAGCGACTTGACCGCCGCGCTGAAGGAGCCGAAGGAGATCCGCGAAATCCGTTTTGCAATTACCGAAAAGGACTTCCGCGCCTGCGGCGAGCGGATTATTGCCGACCTGACCGCCTATGCCGAGCAGCAACCCGGCTGGCAATTGGCGGACGACAACCGCGAGGGCGTGCGCGTATCCTTTGACAAGGACAACGGCGACGGCTGGTTTTTGCTGCGCCTTTCCGTGCACGATCCGATTATGCCGCTGAACATCGAAAGCGACAGCGAAGGCGGCGCGAACGTGATTTATCGTCAGCTCCGTCAGTTCTTGGAAACGACCGACGGCTTGGCGCTTTAAAAGACTCACATAAAAGCCGGAGCAAGGCATCTGCCCTGCTCCGGCTTTATACCAATCTTCATTAAAAAGTAGACAACTTTCTATCAGAGAGTAGTATTAGTTTTGTTTCTTAACAATTTTGTACTCGTCATAGAGGCTGAAATAGTGACAGCTTTTGACGTTTTGGGTGAGAAACTTCTCCATTTCGTCCTCGTCGAGGTTGACGTCGCAGTAGTCGCCGAACTCCTCGTCCGTGACATAGTGCGCGCACTGTTCACAGCAATCCATCGCAGCCTCCTATGCCTTGTATTTATTGTAGCCGAAGGGCTTGTAGCTGTCGAGCTGCTCAAGCACCTCGTCCACGCTTTGCGCTACGCTGTAGAGCCTGTGCACCTTGTCGCTCATAAAATGCTGCGCCACCGACTGCTCCATCATGTCAATCATGGGATCGTAAAAGCCGTTGGTGTTGAGCAGAATAATCGGCTTGTCGTGCCTGCCGAGCTGCTTGAGGGTGATGACCTCAAAGAACTCCTCCAGCGTGCCGATGCCGCCGGCGCAGATGACAAAGGCGTCGGATTTGTCCTCCATAACCGCCTTGCGCTCGCGCATGGTGGGCGTGAGCAGCAGCTCGCCGTAGTCCTGCACCAGCACGTTCATATCCACAAAAAAGTCGGGGCTGACGCCGATGAGCGTGCCGTTTTCAGCGCGGACACCGCGCGACACCGCACCCATGATGCCGTATCGTCCGGCGCCGTACACCACGCCGCAGCCGCGCGCGGCAAGCGCCCTTCCGAGCTCCTCGGCGGTGTCAAGATACGACCGCGCGATTATTTCGCTGGAGGAGCCGAACACACAGATTGTTTTCATTGCATACCCTTCTATTCGTAATTTCTAATCAGCGAAATCACCTTGCCGAGCAAAATGACCTCGTCCACAATAATCGGTTCAAAGCTGTCGTTTTCGGGCTGCAGGCGAAAGTGTCCGTGTTCCTTGTAAAAACGCTTCACCGTGGCGGAATCCTCCACCAGCGCAACGACGATTTCACCGTTTTCGGCAACCGGGGTGCGTTCAACGATGACGATGTCGTTGTCAAAAATGCCTGCCATAATCATACTTTCGCCCTGCACGCGCAGCGCAAACAGCTCTCTGCCGCGGCTGAGCTGCTCGGGCACCGGCACATAGCACTCCACGTCCTCAATGGCGACAATCGGGTTGCCTGCCGCAACCCTGCCCAAAACCGGCACGCTGGCGCTTTTTTCCTCGCCCGTGATGCGGATGCAGCGGTTCACGCCGTGCTCGCGCACGATAAAGCCCTTTTCCTCGAGCGCACTGAGGTGGTGGTGCACAGTGGAGGTGGAGCTGAGGTTGACCTCCTCGCAAATTTCACGCACAGAGGGCACCCTGCCGTCCGCGGAACATTTTTTTAAATAATCCAAAATCTTTTGCTGACTTTTGCTTAACGGCTTCATAGAGCCACCGCCTTTTCAGGTTATTTCAAGCCTTTTTCTTATTATAACACACTGTTCTCAAAAAATCAAACGTTTATTCTAAGATTTTAAAATTTTTTCGCTGCTTTTCTAAGCGGACGCACCTGCAACGTGATAAAAAGCTTTGAAGGCGTTTTATCGGAAATTAATCTAAAAATTCAAAACAATTTCATCTTCATTTCACACAACCGTCATATTCATCGTGTTTAATAATAGTGTACTCAAAAGACGGGAACCGCAACCGTCGAGTACATTGTTCTACCCTCCTCATTCCGAGCCGACGCAGAGGCTCGGATGTATACCCCTCATTTTTTACAGACAAACAAAGCGCCGTGTACCGAAAGGTATGCGGCGTTTTGTTGTTGCATGCGTTCCGGGCGGCTTTGCCGGAAACGCTTTCTGTCAATGCAAAAAGCTCCGTGAAAAATCACGGAGCTTTCATGCTATTTATACGGTTTCGGCGTCAAACGCAGGCGCTTCGACGGGTTCGGGCTTGGTGTTTTCAAGCTCTACGCCGGCGTAGCGCGGCATGCCGGTACCTGCCGGGATGACCTTACCAATCAGCACGTTCTCCTTCAAGCCGACCAACGGGTCAATTTTGCCCTTGATGGCGGCGTCGGTGAGCACGCGGGTGGTTTCCTGGAAGGAAGCGGCGGACAGGAAGCTGTCGGTCGCCAAAGCTGCCTTGGTGATACCGAGGAGCAGCTGGGTGAAGGTTGCCTCTTTCAGACCTTCCTCACCTGCGGCAATGCGCTTTCTGATTTGACGGTTCTCGAACAGCACGTCGTTTTTGTCGTACATCTGACCGGACATAAAGTTGGTGCTTCCGGCGTCCTCTACCTTGACGCGGCGCATCATCTGGCGGACGATGACCTCGATGTGCTTATCGTTGATTTCAACACCCTGCAGACGGTAGGTGGACTGTACCTCGGAAATCAGGTAGTTCATGACCGCCTCGGAGCCGAGGATGTCCAGAATATCGTGGGGATTCAACGCACCGTCGGTGATTTTGTCACCCTTCTTGATAGCCTGCTCGTCGGCAACGCGCACGCGGAAGCCGAAGGGAATCAGGTAAGTTTTTTCCTCGCCTGTTTCGGGGTTGTATACGATGGCGTGACGCGCGCCCTTGATTTCCTCAAAACGCACAATACCGTCGATTTCGCTCATGATGGCAAGGCTCTTGGGCTTTCTTGCCTCAAACAGCTCCTCAACACGCGGCAGACCTTGGGTGATATCCTCGCCGCCGGCAACGCCGCCGGTGTGGAACGTACGCATGGTCAACTGGGTACCCGGTTCACCGATGGACTGGGCGGCGATGATGCCGACCGCCTCACCGACGGTGACGGGCTGGCGGTTTGCCAGGTTGGAGCCGTAGCACTTGCGGCAGGCGCCGTGCTTTGCGCGGCACTCCAGAATGGAGCGGATTTTGATGCTGGGATGCAGGATTGTGCCGTTTTCATCCTCCAAGGGCTTGCCGGTTTCCTTCAGCGCCTTGACCTCGTCGCCCAGACGGGAAACGATGACGTCGGCTTCCTTTTCGGTCATCAGGGTGTTTTTGGACACCAGCACGTTGCCGTTTTCGTCGCAGAAATCGTCGAGCAGATATCTGCCGACAAGACGCTCGTGCAGCGGCTCGATGATGTTGGTTTCGCTTGCCTTGATGCTGAAGATTTCCAGGCCCTCGTCGGTGCCGCAGTCCTCCTCACGGATGATAACCTCCTGCGAAACGTCCACCAGACGGCGGGTAAGGTAACCCGAGTCGGCGGTACGCAGCGCGGTGTCGGCAAGACCTTTACGCGCACCACGCGAGGAGATGAAGTATTCCAAGATGTTCAGACCTTCACGGTAGTTGGCTCGAATCGGGATTTCGATGGTCTTACCGGAGGTGTTTGCAATCAGTCCGCGCATACCGGCGAGCTGACGGATCTGGCTCATGCTACCACGTGCACCGGAGTCCGCCATCATGTAGATAGGATTGTAGCGGTCAAGGTTGTTTTGCAGCGCCTTGGAAACAGCGTCGGTGGTGTGGTTCCAGATGTCGAGGATAGCTTCGTAGCGCTCTTCCTCGCTGCGCTCACCCATCATGTACTCCTCGCGGATGACGTCAACCTTTTCCTCAGCCTCGGCGATGAATTTCTTCTTCTCCGGCGGGATAACCGCGTCGCAAACCGCGACGGTCAGCGCACCGATGGTGGAATATTTGTAGCCCTGCGCCTTGATGTCGTCCAGCAGCACGCTGGTGCGTGCGGTGCCGTGCTTCTTGATGCAGGCGTCGATGATTTTCTTCAGGCCGGACTTGCCAACGAGGAAGTCAACCTCGAATTTGAATTTGTTTTCGGGAATACTTCTGTCCACAAAGCCCAAATCCTGCGGAATGGGGTTGTTGAAGATGATTTTACCGATAGTGGTTTCCACCAGCGCGGACTGCATGACGCCGTCGATTTCCATTTCGCGGCGCACCTTGATTTTAGAATGCAGCTCGATGACGCCGGTCTGGTATGCCATCATGACCTCGTCCACGTTGCGGAACACCTTGCCCTCGCCCTTTTCGCCGGGCTTGTCGAGGGTGAGGTAGTAGGAACCGAGAATCATATCCTGCGTCGGCACCGCAACAGGCTGGCCGTCGGAGGGCTTGAGCAGGTTGCCGGCAGCGAGCATCAGGAAGCGCGCCTCAGCCTGCGCCTCGGCGGAAAGCGGTACGTGCACCGCCATCTGGTCGCCGTCGAAGTCGGCGTTGAACGCGGTACATACCAGCGGATGCAGCTTGATGGCGCGGCCTTCTACGAGCACGGGCTCAAACGCCTGGATGCCCAGACGGTGAAGGGTTGGCGCACGGTTGAGCATGACGGGATGTCCCTTGATGACAACCTCGAGCGCGTCCCAAACGTTCTCCTTGGCACGCTCCACGGCTTTTCTTGCGGACTTGATATTTTGCTCCGCCTTGGTTTCGACAAGGCGCTTCATCACAAAGGGCTTGAACAGCTCCAGCGCCATCTCCTTGGGCAGACCGCACTGGTAGATTTTCAGCTCAGGACCGACGACGATAACCGAACGGCCGGAGTAGTCAACACGCTTGCCGAGCAGGTTTTGACGGAAACGTCCCTGCTTGCCCTTCAGCATGTCGGAAAGGGACTTGAGCGCACGGTTGTTGGGACCGGTGACCGGTCTGCCGCGTCTGCCGTTGTCGATCAGGGCGTCAACGGATTCCTGCAGCATGCGCTTTTCGTTGCGGATAATGATTTCGGGCGCGTTGAGCTCAAGGAGCTTTTTTAAACGGTTGTTGCGGTTGATAACGCGGCGGTACAAATCATTGAGGTCGCTGGTGGCAAATCTGCCGCCGTCGAGCTGTACCATCGGGCGGATGTCCGGCGGAATGACCGGCACCACGTCGAGAATCATCCACTCGGGGCGGTTGCCCGACAGGCGGAAGCTCTCCACAACATCCAAACGCTTGAGCAGACGGATGCGCTTTTGACCGGTGGCAGCCTCCAAATCCTCGTGCAGCTGCGCGGACAGCTTGTCAAGGTCGATTTCGGCGAGCAGCTTTTTGATGGACTCGGCGCCCATTCCCGCCTCAAAGTCGTCCTCGTACTTTTCGCGCATGTCGTTATATTCGGTTTCGCTGAGGCACTGGTACTTCGCCAAATCGCGGCAGTCGCCGGGATCGGTGACGATGTACTGGGAGAAGTAGAGCACGTTCTCCAGCACCTTCGGGGAGATGTCGAGCATCAGCGCGATGCGCGACGGAATACCCTTGAAGTACCAAATGTGGGACACGGGAGCGGCAAGCTCGATGTGACCCATGCGCTCGCGGCGCACCTTGGAACGGGTGACCTCTACGCCGCAGCGGTCGCAGATTTTACCCTTGAAACGAATTCTTTTGTACTTTCCGCAGTGGCATTCCCAGTCCTTGGTAGGTCCGAAAATGCGCTCGCAGAACAAACCCTCGCGCTCGGGCTTCAGGGTGCGGTAGTTGATGGTTTCGGGCTTTTTGACCTCGCCATAGGACCATGCGCGGATTTGGTCGGGGGAAGCAAGACCGATTTTAATGGAATCGAAAACGTTATTGTCAATCATGAAACTTCCTCCTTATAATTCGTCTGAGCCAAAGTCGTCGAAGATGTCGAAGCCGTCGTCCTCTTCGTCGGAAAGCGAGTCGTCAAACATGTTGTCCTCCTCGCCGCCCTCGTCGAGGGTGTAGCCGTCCATAGAGGTCATGATGCTGTCCTCGTCAAAATCGGAGGCGGTTGCATCGACAAGATCCTCGTCCTCGTCAAACTTCTGCTTGATGTCAATTTCTTCGCCCTTCTGGTCGAGCACGCGCACGTCGAGCGACAGCGACTGCAGCTCCTTAATCAATACACGGAAGGACTCGGGAATACCCGGGGTGGGGATGTTCTGACCTTTTACGATTGCCTCATAGGTCTTGACACGGCCGACAACGTCGTCCGACTTGACGGTCAGAATTTCCTGCAGGGTGTAAGCGGCGCCGTAAGCCTCCAGCGCCCAAACCTCCATTTCACCGAAACGCTGTCCGCCGAACTGCGCTTTACCGCCCAGCGGCTGCTGCGTAACGAGTGAGTAGGGGCCTGTGCTTCTGGCGTGGATTTTTTCGTCAACCAGGTGATGCAGCTTTAAGTAGTACATGTAGCCGACGGTGACCGGGTTGTCAAAGCGTTCGCCGGTTCTGCCGTCAATCAGCCAAGTTTTGCCGTTTTCGTTGTAGCCTGCGTCCTTGAGCGCGGCAAAGATGTCGTCCTCGTGGGCGCCGTCGAATACCGGCGTCATAATCTTCCAGCCAAGCGCCTTGGCGGCGTAGCCGAGGTGAACCTCGAGCACCTGACCGATGTTCATACGGGAAGGTACGCCCAAGGGGTTGAGCACGATGTCAAGCGGTGTGCCGTCGGGCAGGAAGGGCATATCCTCCACGGGGAGAATACGCGAAACAACACCCTTGTTGCCGTGGCGGCCCGCCATTTTGTCGCCGACGCTGATTTTGCGCTTGAGCGCCAAATAGACGCGGACAACCTTGTTGACGCCGGGCTGCAGCTCGTTGCGGCTGTCGGCACGGGTGAACACCTTGACATCGACAACGGTGCCCTGTTCGCCGTGGGGAACGCGCAGGGAGGTGTCGCGCACCTCGCGCGCCTTTTCGCCGAAGATGGCGCGCAGCAGGCGCTCCTCGGCAGTCAGCTCGGTTTCACCCTTCGGGGTTACCTTGCCGACCAAAATATCGCCTGCCTTGACCTCGGAGCCGATCTGGATGATGCCGTCCTCGTCAAGGTATTTCAGCATGTCGTCGCCCACGTTGGGAATGTCGCGGGTGATTTCCTCGGGGCCGAGCTTGGTGTCTCTTGCCTCGGTGTCATATTCCTCGATGTGAATCGAGGTGTAAACGTCGTCGCGCACGATTTTTTCGTTGAGCAGAACGGCGTCCTCGTAGTTGTAGCCTTCCCAGGTCATGAAGCCGATGAGGGCGTTTTTGCCCAGCGCGATTTCGCCGTTGTCGGTTGCGGGGCCGTCGGCGAGCACCTCGCCCTTCTTCACGCGCTGACCGCGCGAAACGATGGGCTTCTGGTTGAAGCAGGTGCCCTGGTTGGAGCGCAGGAACTTGATGACCTCGTAGTCCTTGACGGTGCCGTTGTCGTACTGCACGCGGATGTTGCGCGCGTCAACGCTCATGACGATACCGTCGTCCTCGGCGAGAATACACACGCCGGAGTCGGTGCCTGCCTTGTACTCCATGCCGGTGCCGACGATGGGCGCCTGCGACTGGAGCAGCGGAACAGCCTGACGCTGCATGTTCGCGCCCATCAGTGCGCGGTTGGCATCGTCGTTTTCAAGGAAGGGAATCATAGCCGTCGCCACGGATACAACCATCTTAGGCGATACGTCCATGTAGTCAAAACGGGAAGCAGGAAGCTCCACGAACTCATCGCGGTAACGTCCTACGACTCTGGAATGAACAAATCTGCCGTTTTCGTCGAGCGGCTCATTCGCCTGGGCAACATAGTAGTTGTCCTCGACGTCAGCAGTCATGTAAACCACTTCATCGGTGACGACGCCGGTTTCCTTGTTGATTTTGCGGAAGGGCGCCTCGATGAAGCCGTACTTGTTGATTTTGGCGAAGGACGCGAGGTAGGAAATCAAGCCGATGTTCGGTCCTTCAGGGGTTTCGATAGGACACATGCGTCCGTAGTGGGTGTAGTGAACGTCGCGCACCTCAAATCCGGCGCGGTCACGGGACAGACCGCCGGGGCCCAGCGCGGAAAGACGGCGCTTGTGCGTCAGCTCGGCAAGCGGGTTGGTTTGATCCATGAACTGTGACAGCGGCGAGGAGCCGAAGAACTCCTTGATGGCCGCGGTGACGGGACGGATGTTGATGAGCGAGTTGGGAGAGAGCGTGTCCATGTCCTGCGACTGGGTGGTCATTCTCTCACGCACCACGCGCTCCAGACGGGAGAAGCCGATGCGGAACTGATTCTGCAGCAGCTCGCCCACACAGCGGATGCGGCGGTTGCCCAAGTTATCGATATCATCTGTGTTGCCCACGCCGTGCGCAACGCAGTTGAGGTAGTTGATGGTGGCGAAGATGTCCTCCACGGTGATGTGGTTGGGCACCAGCTCGTCGGCGTGCTCGCGCAGCAACTCCTTGAGCTCGTCCGTGTTCTGCGCAGCGTCAAGCAGCTCGCACAGCACATCAAAGGCAACGTTTTCGCGGATGCCGCACTCAGCCTCAGCGTCGAAGTCAACATACTTGGAGATATCGACCATGGTGTTGGAAATCACCTTGACAACGGTGTCGTCCTCCGCCTTGACATAGGCGATCTTGACGCCGGCGTTCTCGATTTCGAGCGCCTTTTCCTTGCTGATTTTTTCATCGCGGAGCGCCATGACCTCGCCGGTGCGCGGATTGGCAATCGGCTCGGTGATGACTCTGCCGGCAAGGCGGTTTGCCATGCCGAGCTTTTTGTTGTATTTATATCTGCCGACGCGCGACATATCGTAGCGGTTGGGATCGAAGAACAGGTTGTTGATGTGCGTCTGGGCGCTGTCAACCGTGGGAGGCTCCGACGGACGCAGCTTTTTGTAGACCTCAATCAAGCCCTCCTCGATGTTGTGCGCCTGATCCTTTTCGATGGTCGCCTTCATGCGCTCGTCGTCGCCGAAGAAGTCGAGAATCTCGGCGTCGGTTCCCATACCCAGCGCGCGGATAAAGGAGGTGACGGGCAGCTTGCGGTTTTTATCGATGCGGACATAGAACACGTCGTTGACGTCGGTTTCGTACTCCAGCCATGCGCCGCGGTTCGGGATGACGGTGGTGGAATAGAGCTCCTTACCGGTTTTGTCGTGATCCATCTTATAGTAAACGCCGGGAGAACGCACCAACTGAGATACGATAACGCGCTCGGCGCCGTTGATGACAAAGGTGCCGCTGGGCGTCATCAGGGGGAAATCGCCCATAAAGACGTTGCTTTCCTTGATTTCACCCGTGGATTTATTGAGCAGACGCGCGGTGACGCGCAGCGCGGCGGAATAGGTGGCGTCGCGCACCTTGCACTCGATAACGCTGTAGTTGGGGTGGTCAACATCGAGGGTGTAGTCGATGAAGTCAAGCACCAGGTTGTCCTGATAATCGGTGATGCCCGACACGTCCTTGAACACTTCCTTCAGACCTTCCTCAAGGAACCATCTGTAGGACTCTTTTTGCACCTCGATGAGGTTTGGCATGTCGATGACTTCATCAATCTTGCCAAAGCTCATACGCTCGGTGTTGCCGAGTTTTACGGGCTTTACATTTACCATAGGCAAATCACTCCTTCTTTGATTGGGCGGCGGCGTGCCGCCTTGGTCGGTGGATGGGCAAAACATACAAAAGCCGCAAAAAAATTTCAAACAAATTGTATCTTGACAGATAGAGGATTTTATGTTAATATCCCCTTGTTAAAGATATTTTTTTGCGATAGTTCCGCATGCTTTCGGCGCATACCCCCATTATGGTACATTATACTATTCTACGCCCCCGTAGGGCTTTTGTCAAGTGTTTTTTACAAAACTTTTACAATTTTTTAACAGTTAGTGCTCCAAAGGAAATTTTCTCCCTTGGAGCTTCTTTTCAGCCATAAAAGGAACGCGCGGCGGCGTGTACGGATTTGCTCATTTCCGCGCCGACAAAAAGGCTCTTGCCGAAACGGGTATAAGGTGGTATAATAGAAGCGGAGATGATAGAATGAACACGGAAATTTATAATCAGGCAAAGCAGGCGGCGGAAGAAATCATTCAAATTGCCGGGCTGCGTCAGGGCAATATTTTAGTTGTCGGCTGCTCCTCCAGCGAGGTTGCCGGCGGCGTTATCGGACACAATTCCAGCTTGGAAACCGCCGAGGCGGTGTTCGGCGGCATTTATGAAGCGGCAAGCGCCAAGGGCGTGTATGTGGCAGCGCAGTGCTGCGAGCACCTCAACCGCGCCATCTGCGTAGAGCGCGCGGCGGTGCCGGGCGCAGAGATTGTCTGCGTGGTGCCCCAGCCGAAGGCAGGCGGCTCGTTCGCCACCACCGCCTACCGCACCTTTCGGGAGCCCGTCATGCTGGAGGAAATCAAGGCGGACGCCGGGTTGGACATCGGCGGCACGCTGATTGGCATGCACCTCAAGCGCGTAGCCGTGCCGGTCAGACTCAGCCTTGACCACATCGGCAGCGCTATTTTGCTCGCCGCGAGAACCCGACCGAAATACATCGGCGGCGAACGCGCAAAATATGAATAAAATGCGTAAGGCGTAATGCGTAATGATAAACAATAGGACTGACACAATCCCAAACGGAGGATTGTGTCAGTCCTTTGCTGTTTTGTTGTATTATACGAAGAATGATGGATAATGCGGCAAAGCCGCCATTTTTCATTTTCCAATTTCCATTTTCCATTACAATCATTCCACTCTAAAAAAGAGCCGCCCCGAAGGACGGCTCTTATCATTTTATCTTACCAGCGCTCGTTGAGCTGTGCTCTGGCGGAGGTTCTCTTTTTGGAAGCCTTGCGTGCGCCGCTCTGCTTCTTGCTGACAATCAGCAGAACAAGAGCAACTGCGCCGAGCAGTACGGCAACCAGAACAAGCCACAGCCAGATGTTGGCGGTTCTCTGAACCTGCGCGGTGTTGGCGGCAGGCACGATGTTGGCGGATTTCTCCAGCGCCTTCTCGGTAACCTCGTTCGCCTTGGCAACCGACTTGGAAGCGGCAGCGGTGTACTCGCTTGCCGGTGTGGTGGCGCTGACAACGCTTACGCTGCTGAACGCGGAATCAACGGCGTTCTGAACGGCGTCGGCGTCCTCCTCAGCGGAAACCTCCTCAACGGTGACAACCGCTTCGGTTTCCTCGGGAACGGTTTCCTCGACAACCTCGGGAACCTCTGCTGCAACAGCGTCGTCGCTGAACAGCATTTCGTAAGTAACGGAATCAACCGTGCCGGTGGCTTCCAGACCGTTTGCCAGCTGGAACGCCGCAACAGCCTCGGTGGTGTACTCGCCGTAAAGACCGGTTGCCTCCAGTTCAAAGTAGCCCAGCTCGGCAAGCTTTGTCTGCACGGTAGCCACCTGGTCGCTGAAGTCGCCGTCCTGCAGCATCACAAAGCCTTCGGCGGTTTCTTCCTCCGCTTCGGTTGCGGGCTCCTCGGCAGGGGTTTCCTCTGCGGGCGTCTCCTCAGCCGGGGTTTCCTCAGCCGGGGTTTCCTCTGCCGGAGTTTCCTCAGCAGGTGTTTCTGCAACCTCTGTCTTGGCGGCGGGCGCGTTATCGGAATAAAGCACCTCTCTGTCGGAGCCGGCAATGCCGTCCACCGTCAATCCTGCGGCAGCCTGGAACGCTCTGAAAGCAGCGTCGGTCAAATCACCGAAGTCACCGTCGATGGCGCCGTTATAATAGCCGAGTTCCGCAAGACGTGTTTGGATTTTAACAACTTCATCATCGTTTGAGCCTTTGCTCCAGACGGTAGGCCTGACCGACGAGGACTTCTGGGAGCTTGAGGAAGAGGATTTGCTGCTCGAAGAAGTACTCGCACCGGAAGGAGTCGTACTGGAATGACCCTTTGCATCAAAGTAATAAGTTGTACCGTCGATTGTTCTTGAGGTGTCAACGATGTACTCGCCGTCCTCATAGTAGTAGTAATTGCCGTTGAAGTTCTCCCAGCCCTCGGTGGGATAATCAACTGCGGTCAGCTTGAACCAGCAATCCCAGTTGTTGTAACCGTTTTCGCCGATTTGCTGATAGCAAACGCCGTAGTCGCTGCCGCGCGCGTCAACCTCCATGCCGTCCTCAATGTAGACGCCTACGTGGTTGGGACGGGAAAGACCGAGGCCGTGGACTCTCGGAATACCGTCGGAGACGTAACCCCAATCTCTGCCGTTCGCCTGCGCGTCGGAGAGCATGCTGATACGGTCGCCGCCGCAATAAGACCAAATCAAGCCGGAGCAGTCAACCGCACCGGGTTCTGCGCCGCCCCATACATACGACCAGCCTTCATAGTACGCGTTCAGCGCGTACTCCGCAAGACCGGCGCCTGTGCCGGAAGCACCTGCGCTCATGCCGGTGCCTGCAACAGCGACACTGCCGATTGTGGCAGCGCTGAGCGTCACGGCAAGAACTTTTTTCATCCTGTTCATTTCTATTACCTCCAATATTTTTCGAATAAATCTATGCGCTGTAACCGAATTGTTACATTTGGAAAGCGATTTGTTAACAGATTTGTAACTATTATAGCACCTATATTTCAAAATGTCAACCTTTTCTCCCCACTTTTTTCTCTATTAGGAAAATTCGGTCAATCTGCTAAACGGGAATTTCCAATGCAGAATTATTTTGACAAATATGATTACAATTCCGTAAACTTTCAAAAATATCACTAAAAACGCCTTCCCCTTTTCATTATATATATGCGTCATGGATGCCTTATACTATTCTTAATTAAAAGACTTAAAAACAGAAGTTAGCGGAAAATTTCGCAGAACAAGGCGGAGGACGCAGGAATCCTGACGGATTCCGAGGACGACAACGCAGTTATGCGGAATTTTACGCAACAGCTGTTTAAGGATTTTATTTAAGAATAGTATTAGCCCGGCTTCGGCAAAGCGCCTCTTGCCAAGGCGTTTCATCAACGTCAGAGCAGAAACGCGCTTGACAAAACAAAAAAATCTGAAATCTTGCAAAAAACCGATTGCAACCAAGCCGCTTTTATAGTATAATAAATCCGATTAGGATTTTATGATGCCTTTTTGGACGCTTTTGTCACATTTCGCTTAATTTTTTGCGCCAAATAACAAAATAAAGGATAACACGATAAACTTTGGAAAAAGCGAAAAAGGACATTGACAAAAGTTTAACAATGGTGGTAAAATAGAATCCGTCAGGAAGGCTTATGGTGTTATCCGTAATCGAAAGGACTTTTGTAACATGAAAAAGATTGTATCCGCTATTCTGGCTTGCGTTCTGTGCGCGAGCGTAGCTGTCGCTGCCGCCGGCTGCGGCTGTCAAAAGAGTAAAAACGATGCAAAGGCTACCTCCGGCAAAACCACCTCCGGCAGCAACGAGCCCGGCTATCGCATCGAGCCCACCGACCCCAGCTTCACCAAGGGCGACTTTGGCTTCTACCGTCTCAACGACAGCGAGGTAAAGGTCACCGTTTACAAGGGCAGCTCCAAGAAGGTTGAAATTCCTGCTTCCGTTGACGGCTCCGCTGTTACCGTTATTGAGCGAGATTTGTTCAAGGGCTCCGACATTGAGAGCGTCACCATTCCCGCATCCGTAAGAGAAATTCAGGACTACGCTTTCTCGCAGTGCAAAAACCTCAAGGAAATTGTTGTTCCCGAGGGCGTCAAGACCATCGGCAGCCACGCGTTCTGGTACAGCCCCGCGCTGGAGAAAATCACCCTTCCCAGCACGCTGAAGAAAATCGGTCCCTACGCTTTCTCGGCAACCGGACTGAAATCCATCACCATTCCCGAAACCGACAACACGCTGAGCTCCCTTGACGAGTTCCTGTTCTTCCAGTGCGCCAACCTCACCGAGGTCACCATTCCGCTGAGCATCACCGGCATCGCCGACAACGCCTTCAACGAGTGCTCCGCCGATTTGGTGATCAAGGCATACACTGGCTCCTGCGGCGCGCAGTTTGCCAAGTCGCACAACATCAAGCTCGAGGAACTGAAAAGACCGAAACAATAAATAACGGCAGCACCGCGCCCCCAAACGGTGCGGTTGCGCCTCCATTTTTCACCCCTGCGGTGAATGGCACTATAGTAACAAGAGGGTAGATTTTATGAACAACAAAGAATATCCTATCGTAGACAGCGTCGAAACCTTTGAAGCCGCGCTCGCCCGTGTGAGAGCCGCGCAAAGGGAATTTGCGACGTTTACGCAGGAACAGGTTGACAAGATTTTCCTTGCCGCCGCCACCGCCGCCAACCGCGCGCGCCTGCCGCTTGCCAAGATGGCAGTGGAGGAAACCGGCATGGGCGTTGTGGAGGACAAGGTCATCAAGAACCACTTTGCCTCCGAGTATATTTACAACGCGTACAAGGACGTCAAAACCTGCGGCGTCATTGAGGAAAACAAGGTGTTCGGCACCCAAAGAATTGCCGAGCCCATCGGCGTGATTGCCGCTGTTATTCCCACCACCAACCCCACATCTACCGCGATTTTCAAGGCGCTTGTGTGCCTGAAAACGCGCAACGGCATCATCATCAGCCCCCATCCGCGCGCCAAAAAGAGCACTATCGCCGCCGCCAAGATTGTTTTGGAGGCTGCGGTTGCGGCAGGCGCTCCCGAGGACATCATCAGCTGGATTGACATTCCCTCGCTGGAGCTGACCAACATGCTGATGCAGGAGGCTGACTGCATCCTCGCCACCGGCGGTCCCGGCATGGTCAAGGCTGCCTATTCCAGCGGCAAGCCTGCGCTGGGCGTCGGCGCCGGCAACACCCCTGCCATCATCGACGAAACCGCGGACATTCTGCTGGCGGTCAACTCGATTATCCACTCCAAGACCTTCGACAACGGCATGATTTGCGCGTCGGAGCAGAGCGTCATCGTCAACAAAAAGCTCTACGCCAAGGTCAAAAAGGAGTTCAAGGCGCGCGGCTGCTACTTCCTCAACGGTGAGGAGCTCGACAAGGTGCGCCATACCATCATCATCAACGGCTCGCTGAACGCCAAAATCGTCGGTCAAAAGCCCGTAACCATCGCGGCGCTCGCCGGCGTGACGGTTCCCGAAAGCACCAAGATTCTCATCGGCGAGGTCGAGAGCGTGGACATTACCGAGGAGTTCGCGCACGAAAAGCTCAGCCCCGTGCTGGCGATGTACAAGGCGGAGGACTTTGACGACGCCATCGCCAAGGCGGAGCAGCTGATTGCCGACGGCGGCTACGGACACACCTCCTCCATCTATCTCGACGCGGTCAACGAGCGCGAGAAGCTCGACAAATTCGCGGCAAAGATGAAAACCTGCCGTATTCTGGTCAACACCCCGTCCTCGCAGGGCGGCATCGGCGACCTGTACAACTTCGACCTCACCCCCTCGCTGACACTCGGCTGCGGCTCGTGGGGCGGCAACTCGGTCAGCGAAAACGTAGGCGTCAAGCACCTGCTGAACATCAAAACCGTTGCCGAGAGGAGAGAAAACATGCTGTGGTTCAGAGCACCTGAAAAGGTTTATATCAAAAAAGGCTGCATGCCGATTGCTTTGCAGGAGCTGAAGGACGTACTGGGCAAAAAGAGAGCCTTCCTCGTCACCGACAGCTTCCTTTATAAAAACGGCTATTCCAAGCCGATCACCGACAAGCTTGACGAAATGGGCATCCCCTACACCGTCTTTTCCGACGTTGAGCCCGACCCGTCGCTTGTTTCCGCGCAGAACGGCGCGGAGGCAATGCGCAAGTTTGAGCCGGACGTCATCATCGCTCTCGGCGGCGGCTCCGCGATGGACGCCGCAAAGATTATGTGGGTGCTGTATGAGCATCCCGACGTAGACTTCCAGGATATGGCGATGCGCTTCTCCGACATCCGCAAGCGCGTCTACACCTTCCCCAAGATGGGCGAAAAGGCGTACTTCATCGCCATCCCCACCTCCTCGGGCACCGGCTCCGAGGTGACGCCCTTCGCGGTTATCACCGATCAGGAAACCGGCATCAAGTATCCGCTGGCGGACTATGAGCTGATGCCGAACATGGCAATTGTGGACGCAGACAACATGATGAGCGGTCCCAAGGGCTTGACCGCCGCTTCGGGTATCGACGCGGTTTCCCACGCGCTGGAGGCATACGCTTCCATGATGGCGACCGACTTCACCGACGGCTTGGCGCTCAAGGCGCTCAAGGTCATCTTTGAATACCTGCCCGCCTGCTATGACAATGGCATGAACGAGCCCGTCGCCCGTGAAAAGGTGGCGCACGCGGCTACCATGGCAGGTATGGCGTTTGCCAATGCCTTCCTCGGCGTTTGCCACTCCATGGCGCACAAGCTCGGCGCGTTCCATCACATCGCCCACGGCATTGCCAACGCGTTAATGCTCGAGCAGGTTATCCGCTTCAACAGCGCAGAGGTTCCTGCCAAGATGGGCACCTTCCCGCAGTATGACCATCCGCACACCCTCGCGCGCTACGCGGAGGTGGCACAGTTCCTCGGCTTTGCCGGCAAGGATGACAAGGAAAGCGTAGAGAACCTGATTGACGGCATCAACGCCCTGAAGGCGCGCGTCGGCATCAAGGAAACCATCGCCGACTACGGCGTCAGCGAGGAGGACTTCCTCGCCACCCTCGACGAGATGACCGAGCAGGCGTTTGACGACCAGTGCACCGGCGCCAATCCGCGTTATCCGCTGATGAGCGAAATCAAGCAGATGTACCTCAATGCCTTCTACGGCAACAACAAAAACGCTGTATAATGCAGTATAACCCATAAAGTAAACGCCCCGTGAAAAACTCACGGGGCGTCCAGACTGTAGAAAAAGTCCGTATGTGATTTTTTCAGAACAACATTTGACAAAGTGAAAGCCTCCTCCGTGGTGGAGGAGGTGGCGCGCCGCAACGCGGCGTGA
>CADCAD010000010.1 GCA_902799325.1 uncultured Ruminococcus sp.
TGTATATACAGCTTCCCGGCCGCCTCCGACAGATTGTAATTGGTCTCTTCCAGCGCCCGGATCATCTCCACAAACTGCTGCTTCTTCTCGTCGGGAGTCTCGCTCTCATAGACGTTGAAGATCCTGTGCAGCTCCTGCCGCGGCGTCAGCGTGCGGAAATACTCCCTCACGTAATCCGTAAAAAACACGATGTCGCCGGGGTGCCGCACATGGGATTCCAGCCACTTGCAGTGCCGGTATGCGTAGTAATACTGCGAGAAGGAATTCTGCAGCGTGCCTGCATAGAAAGTCGCACGGGCCTCTCTTCCCCTGAGCCATTTCAGGATGTGTTCCAGGTACTCCCCGATCTCTTCCCGATACTCCACCATGTTTCGCCTGCCGTCCACCTTAACCGTCTTAAAGACCAGCAGATGCGTCTCATCCATGACATAACTGAAGTCCTGCTGCCAGTGTCCGCGCCCCTTGCGCAGCTCCTCCAGCACCTGCCCCGGCTCCGGAAAACTGTTATCTTCCCTGTAGATCCGGCAAAGGATGGGCACGCGGACCCTGCTTTCATCATATTCCAGCTGCCTTGCTATTCCGCGTATCTCCGTTGCACTTGCAAACTCCGACTGGGTCAAAAGACTGATGAAGTGTTCTTTCCTGCTTTGCCTCAGGCGGATCTGCTCCTGCTGCTTTTCATACTTCAGCATGGCTTCCATCGCCATCCGGGTGATCAGCGCCACATCGTGGATCCTGTCCGGGTCGCCGGTGACGCCGACAACGCCCTCGCCGTATTCGCCGTAGTGCTCAATCAGCTGCTGAATCGCAGGCTTTTCTTTGCTGATGATCACGCCGTCGCCGAACAGCACCGCAAACGGCTCGTTGCCGACAAAGGATTTTGCCTTCAAGATGGCATGTCCCAGTCCCTTCATCTCCTTTTGGCGGATAAAGTTGATATTCGCCAAATCGGAAATGTTTTTGACAAGATTTAAAAATTCGGTTTTTCCGCTTTTTTCAAGGATATGCTCCAGCTCGGGCGAACGGTCGAAATGGTCGGCAATCAAGCCCTTGCCGCGCGTGGTGATAATCAAAATATCGGTAATGCCGGCGCTGACCGCTTCTTCAACAATGTATTGAATCGTGGGCTTGTCCACGATGGGGAACATTTCCTTCGGAAAGCTCTTGGTGGCGGGCAGTACTCTTGTGCCGAAGCCTGCCGCCGGGATAACTGCTTTTGTGATTTTCATGATGTTTCTCCTATAGCCACGTCAGTGTGATGTAGTTGCAAATTTCGTAAATAACGGCAAAGGAAGCAAAAAAGCTGATTGCCATGGGCATGTTGACGCCGCCGCGCGCTTCGAGAACCTTGTTGACGTCGGCGGGCGCTTCGTTTTGTTTGATTTCGTTGATGGTTTTGGTGCAGTGTCTGTAATACACGCGGTTAGCCGTAAAGCCGCAGACAATCATGATGACGAACCGGATGACGGACATGCCCGAAATGATGAGCGCTTTTGTCCAGTCGGCGCCGGAAAACTGCATCATCGCGCTGTCGGCGCTCGCTCGGTTGAGCAGAGAGAAGTTGGCGCTCGCTTCCAGCATCGAACGGTACACCTCGCGCCAGCCGTCGCAAAGGCTTAGATAGGTGGAGCCCACCGTCAGACCGATCATCAGCAGCGTAATAATAATGCCTACGGCGTACATTTTGCGGTAGATAAAGTACGCGCCGGAAAAAACAAATGCCGAAAAGCAAAACCTGCCGGAATTCTGCGTTTGCAGTCTTTTGAAAACCGGCAAATAATACTGCGTGCTTTTGCCGATAAATTTTGCGGCTTCGCCTGCCTTGACATTTTCCGCGACTTCCTCGTCGTTATGCAGCCCTGCCATCGGGTCGTTAAACGGAGGCATGCCTGCGCCGCCGAAGCCGAAGGGCGTGCCCTGCTGGCTTTGGTTCTGCTCCTGACCTTGGTTGGTCTGCCGATCCTGCGCACCGAGAGGGTAGCCGCATTTGCGGCAAAAGAAGTCGGTTTTTTCGTTTTCTTCTTTACAGTTAGGACAGAGAATGGTATCGGAATTCCCGTCCTCCGCTTCTGCGTTATCCGCCTGCGCCGCTTCAAAATTGAAGCCCTGTGCATGCTTGTCCTCGTTGAAGCAGTGTCCCTCCTGCTCGTAGCACTCTCTGTGATGCGGTGTGCCGCACTCGGGACACACCACCACGTCGTCGCCGTTGACAAAGCGCTTTTCGCACACAGGACAGGTAAATTGAGTAAATTCCATAAATTCCTCCGTACAATTTTGTATTTATTTATTATATCAAATAAATTCCAAGATTGCAACAAAAATCAAAATATAAATATTTTAAAATTCATTTACATTTTTCCAAATCTTTGTTATAATATTAATTTAGAAGAAAAACAGAGAGGGAGCACTATGGTACAGTTTGAAGAATTATTGCTGTCGCTGCAGGCGTTAAAGCCTGAAATCGACGATTTGTCCGACGCGCTCGGTATGAAAAGTATGAAATCCGAAATTGAGCAGCTTGAGCTGCGCGCCACCGAGCCGGGCTTTTGGGACGATGTGGAAAAATCCCAGCAGGTGCTGCAAAAGACAGGCACGCTAAAGGGCAAGGTGGAGGCATACGAAAACCTTGTTTCCAAATATGAGGACGCGCAGGCTTTGATTGAGCTTGCCAACGAAGAAGAGGATTTATCGCTGCTGGAGGAAGCGCAAAGCGAAGTGGACGGCGTGAGGGAGACCCTTGAAAAGCAGCGTCTGCAAACGCTTCTCACCGGCGAATATGATAAAAACAACGCCATTTTGACCTTCCATGCAGGCTCCGGCGGCACCGAGGCGCAGGACTGGGCGGAAATGCTCTATCGCATGTACAACCGCTGGGCAGAGGCGCACGGCTTCAAGGTCAAGGAGGTGGACTACCTCGACGGCGATGAAGCCGGACTCAAAAGCGCCGTGCTGCTGGTGGAGGGCGAAAACGCCTACGGCTATCTCAAGAGCGAGGCAGGCGTTCACCGCTTGGTGCGCGTTTCGCCGTTTGACTCGCAGGGCAGACGCCACACGAGCTTTTCCTCGCTGGAGGTCATGCCCGAAATCGACGACACCATCGAGGTGAACATTCCGCCCGAGGAAATCAAAATGGATGTGTACCGTGCGAGCGGCGCCGGCGGTCAGAAGGTCAACAAGACCTCCTCGGCTGTGCGACTGACGCATATTCCCACCGGCATCGTCGTCGCTTCACAGGTGGAGCGCAGCCAGTACCAAAACCGCGACGTTGCCATGAAAATGCTGATTTCCAAGTTGATGGAAATCAAGGAGCGCGAGCACCTCGAGCGCATTGAGGACATCAAGGGCGTGCAGAAGGAAATCACCTGGGGCTCGCAAATCCGCAGCTATGTGTTCATGCCCTACACGATGGTCAAGGATCACCGCACCGGCTATGAAACCGGCAACGTGCAGGCGGTAATGGACGGCGACTTGGACGGCTTTATCAACGCCTATCTCAAATGCGCCAGTCAGGGAACCCTGCAAAAATAATGTTCCGCTTTCAATCCCTTCCGCGAGGAGGGGATTTTTTGCTGTATGGCAATCGTTTCCGATTTTGTTGCGGAAAATCTTCTATTTTTCTATTTTCTTATTTCAAACGGCAATCTTTGTGCTATAATGATTATTCACTATGATAAAGAGGTAATTATATGTCGATTAAACTCAACCTCGGCGCGTGGCAGTCGGTTTTTGCAGTGCCCTCCAAAATAGTGGACGAGGGGCTGAAATTTGCCGACGGCGTCAAGCTTAAGGTGTTGCTTTATGTCCTGCGCAACGCAGGCAGTGAGCTGGATATAGACGCGGTTTCCAAGGCGACGGGCGTCAATGTGACGGACATTCCCGAGGCGCTGGAATACTGGGTGAATATGGAGGTGCTCGCCAAAAGCGGCGCTGAATTTGCGCCGGTTCATTCTAAAGAAGAAATAAAAGCGGCGCCTGTTGCCGATAATCATTCTGTAAAAGAAATAAAAGCGCCCGAAACGATTGCAAAAGCCGTCGAGGAGGACAAGCAGCGCTTTGTGGTGACCAAGCCGCAGAAGCCCGATTATGTCTTTACCTCCCAGCGGCTGGCGGTGGACGAGGAGCTGAAAATTCTCGTCGGCGAAGCCCAGTCGGTGCTCGGCAAAACCCTGTCAAATTCCGATATTGCGACGCTGTTAATGCTCAAGGACACCTGCGGGCTGCACCTTGACGTCATCCTGATGTTGATTCAGTATTGCGTCAGCATCGACAAGGGCAATATGCGCACGGTGGAAAAAATCGGCGTGAGCTGGGCGGACGAGGGCATCAATTCCGTGGAAGCGGCAGATCACCGCATCGCCGCCAATCACCATGCCAATCAGTGCTTTTCCACGGTTTCGTCTGTGTTCGGCATGAAAAATGTCGGCTCGCCCACCAAAAAACAGCTGGAATACTGCACCAAATGGGTGGCGGAATGGAAGTTTTCCGCGCCGATGCTGCGCGAAGCCTATGAGCGCTGCGTGGACAGCAAGGGCGAGCTGAAATTTAACTACATTGACGGTATTCTTAAAAAATGGGAAGCGCAGGGCATTAAAAACAAGGAGGATTTAAAGCAGTTTGAATCCGCCAAGGCAGCGCCCGTCAAAAAGAAAAATTCGTCCTATGACATCAACGAGCTGGAAAAAATTGATAAGCTCGATTTCATCGACTGAGGTAATCTATGGGATATAGCAGTACAGTATACAAGAGCGCGGCGGACAAGCTTGCGCAAAGCCGACTCGACGCCGAAAAGAGCGCCGATCGCCGCCGCCGTGAAATCTATGAAAAGCTGCCGCGCGCAAAGGAGCTGGAGCAGCAAATCGCCTCCTGCGGTGTGGAAGCCGCGCGCACGGTGCTGCGCGGCGGCGACGTGGTGGCGGAAATGACCAAGCTCAAGGATAAAAACCTTTCGCTGCAGGCGCAGCTGCGCGAGCTGCTGGCGGAGAACGGCTACGCCGCCGACGTGATGGAGCCGCATTACGCCTGCCAAAACTGCCAAGACACCGGCTACTATGAATACATGGGACGCACCGTGATGTGCGCCTGCTTAAAGCAGCAGCTTGTCGCCTGCGCCTGCGAGGAGCTCAACCGCTCCGCGCCGCTCAAGCTCTGCACCTTTGAAAGCTTTCACACCGACAGCTACAGCGATGTTTTTGATGCTTCCCTCGGTGTTGTGCCGCGCCGCCACATGGAAAAAATCTTCAAGTTCTGCAAATCCTACGCGCAGAATTTCACACCCGAGGCAGGCAGCATTTTGATGAAAGGCGCCACCGGCTTGGGCAAAACCCATCTGTCGCTCGCCATCGCCAACGAGGTTATCCGCCGCGGCTACGGTGTGATTTATGTTTCCGCGCCGGCGCTGTTTGCCAAGCTGGAAAAGGAGCATTTCTCGCGCTCGGCGGACAGTGACACCATGGACACGCTGCTCGGCTGTGACCTGCTGATTATCGACGACCTCGGCACGGAGTTCAAAAGTCAGTTTGCCACCGCGCAGGCTTATCAGCTTTTTAATGCGCGTGTGCTTCAAAGCAAGCCGGTTATCGTCAGCACCAACCTGACCATGGCGGAGCTGGAGAGGGAATACTCCAACCGCTTTGTGTCGCGCGTCAACGGCGCTGCGCAAAAGCTGGATTTTGTCGGCGATGATTTGCGCATAAAAAGATTTTAAAAAAATTGTATTTTAGTATTGACAAATCAAAAGTTTTAAAGTATAATAATTGACGTTGCATACGAGATGTAACAAATTTTGAGGAATAGTGTAACGGTAGCACGACAGACTCTGACTCTGTTTGTTGGGGTTCGAATCCTGTCACCTCGACCATAGCCGCACTTTTTGGTGCGGCTTTTCTTTTTGCCTTAAACATTGGTATTAAAAATCCTGACAATTTGACAAATTAGGATTGCAAAAATATGAAAAATATTTTATAATAACTATATCATGTTAAAATGCCTAAAATTTTACTGTAAGGGAGGAGATTTATGAATAACTTATTGAAGAAAGCGTTCAGCTTCCTTCTCGCCGGCGCCATGCTGACAGGCGCGGCAAGCGTGGCTGCTGCGGCGGCGCCCGAGAAGAAACAGGGCGAAGGTTCGTACTACAACGGTGTGTTTTATTACCGCCCCGGCTTGGACGCGTATTTTCCCGGCACCGACAGCGTGGATTACTACGCTTACAGCGACGACTTCTTCAAGGCATCCGGCAAGGAATACAATCCCCACCTTGCCACCATGAGCATGGCGCTGGCGGAGGCTTCCGCCGGCAGTACGCGCGAGCCCAAAACCGAGGAGGGCTACCGCAACATGGCAAGAAACGCCGTGGCGATTCTGGAGGACAACGGCTTTGTTGATATCGACCTCAATGAGGACTACACCCTCAAACCTGCCAAGGACACCATGGGCGTCGGCTGCGCGCACAAAAAAATCACAGACGGCGACAGGGAATACACCCTGCTCGTCATTTTCCCGCGCAACACAGGCTATGAAGCCGAGTGGGGCAACAACTTTGTCCTCGGCGCAGAGGGCGACGCAAAGGGCTTTGACGACTGCGCCGAATCCTGTTTGGCGTTTGCAAAGGATTACATTGAAAGACACAGCCTTTCGGGCGACTGCAAGGTCTGGACGGTCGGCTACAGCCGCGGCGGCGCCGTTGCCAACCTGATGGGCAAAAAACTGATTGACGCGCCGAACGACTGTCTCGGCAACACCGTTACCCTCGACAGCGAGAACCTCTATGACTACACCTTCGGCACACCCTCGGCGGCGGACGTCAACAATGATCCGCGCAACGAGCGCTACGCCGGCATTTTCAATTCCTATGAAAACACCGAGCTGGCTTCCGCCATGGCGCCTGCCGCGATGGGCTTTGAGCGCTACGGCACCGACCGCATGATTTTTGATGAAGAAAAGTATGACGCGATGCTCGCCAATCTTGAAATCACCGATAAACGCGTGCACGACGCCTGCATCGACAGCATCGGCTCGCGCCACTACGTGCCCAAAAAGCTTTCAATCGTAAACGGCTCCGTGGCTCTGGTAGATGACCAAGATTCCTATCTGCCGTATGATCCTGCCGAATATCTTGAGGATTTGGGAGCCTATCTGACAGTTGCTTCCGGCGGCAGAGAAAACTACGCTGCCGAGTACGAGCAGGCGCTTTCGGATTTAATCGCCTACTACCAAGGGCTTGCCGATGACGACGCAGCCGCCTTCACCTCCGGGCTGATGAATCATGATGAAACCATCCGTCTGGTGGCTTCTCTGTATGTTTATTTCATGAAGGCAAACCGGGTAGACACATGTTCGGCACTTGCCGAAGCGAAGGCGCCGGCAGCGGTCGGCGCTGCTGCGGACGGCGACACCGGCATTGACGCCGCCGGGCTCCTCGGCGTTTCCAAGGAGCTTATCAGCCTTCTGCTGATGGACACCGAGGGCGTCAAGACGGTGGCGGCAGGACATCTGTCCGCCGTGCTCACCGACGCGATGACGGCTTCCCGCGCAACAGAGGAGCAGATTGCCGCCGTTACCGACGAGGAATCCTCCAAGGCGCTGGTGCACCTGCTTTCGCACATCGCCTTCGGCAATATTCGTCAAAGCAAAAGCCTTCATCCGCTCATTATCAACAACGAGCAAATGAAGAACGCCGCTACGCTGCTGGGCAACGCCGCAAATCTGTTTGTCGATCACACCAATGAAATTGTCATTTCATGGCTGCGCGTTGACGACAGCTGGTTTGCCGACTACGCGCCCTTGACCGAGACGCAGCTCGCAGGCTACCGCAGGGTGTATATCGACGCGGACAAGGCAGTGAACGGCACGATTCTCGACGCGGAGAACCACGTTGTCGGCGTCATCAAAAACGGCGCGCTGACCTCCGTTACCGACCATTGGATTGGCATGACCACCTCTGATAACGGCGACTTCCTTCGTATTCCGGCGGACAAAAGCTACACCGTCCGCCTGACGCCCGACGGCGCCACCGCCTATGGCATCAAAATAGGGGAGTACAGCCCCTATACCGCCGAAACCGCCGTGCTGTCGGACGAAACCGTCGCGGCAGGCAAGAGCAGCACTGTTATCGTTTCGCTGCCTGCGCCGGAGGAAGGCTTTTCCGTTCCCTCCAAGGCGGCATACAGCGTCACCGTGACGGGCAACATCCTCGGCGATGTGAACGGCGACGGCACGGTGACCATCACGGACGCTACGCTGCTGCAGCAGCTCCTTGCGGAAATGAAACCGAACTTGTTTAACAAGGCAGCCGCCGACGTCAACGGCGACGGCAAGCTGACCATATCCGACGTAACGGCGCTGCAGCGCTATTTGGCGGAGTTTGAAGATGTATATCCCATCGGCACACCGATGTAATTTGAAACAAAGGAGAAAACAAATGATTCTTGTCAACACACCCGGCATCGAGGGCAGAAGCCTTGCGGTGCTCGGCATGGTGTCCGGCAACACCGTGCAGTCCAAAAACGCTTTTAAGGATATCGGCGCAGGCTTCCGCAATCTTGTCGGCGGCGAAGTGGTATCCTACACAAAAATGCTTGCCGAGGCGCGCGACGTTGCCATTCAGCGCATGATAGCGCAGGCTTCCGACATGGGCGCCGACGCGATTGTCAACGTGCGTTTTTCCAGCGCGTCCATCATGGACGGCGCGGCGGAAATTCTCGCGTGGGGCACAGCAGTTAAATTTATGTAAAACAAAGGAGCAAAAATAATGAAATTTCCCAATGCAGCAAAAGGTATATCCAAACTTTATTTAGCCGAAATTCTCTCTCTGATCGCAGCGCTGGCTACGGGCTTCGCCATGATTTTCCTTCTGATTGCGGTCGGAACCTATGACAATCTCGGCGCACTCACCACCGGCTCTGTCGCCGGCGCAAGCTTTGCTCTTGTGTGCTTGTCCGCAGCAGGCGTTCTTGCGCTTGTTGCGATGATTCTTCAAATTGTCGGCGTTTTCCAGGCATCCAAGGACGAGGGCTCGTTCAAGCTGATTATCTATGTTGTCATTTTTGGCATCATCGTATCTTTGATTGCGGGCATCTTTGCCTCCAACCGCGTGTTGAACTCTGTTTCCCAGGCGGTGTCCAACGTCGTGGAGCTGTTGACGACACTGCTGACGATTCTCGGCATCTGCAACCTGTCCTTGCAGCTCAGAAAGGGAAGCATGGTTGACAGAGGTCATTCCCTTATCAAAATCATTCTCGCGGTTCAGGTGCTTGCCATCATCGCAAGCCTGTGCACGATTTTCTTCTGGAGCATTACCTTCAGAGTGCTTCTGGTGTGCTTGCTGGGCTTTTCCACCGTGCTGGAAATCGCAGGCTACATTTTGTTCCTTGTGTATCTCGGCGACGCCAAGAAAATGCTTCAATAATCCTTTTGCTATCATCCGACAGCCGGCAGCCTTTGCCGGCTGTTTTTTGCTTGTGAAAAAACGCCCTGTGCAGAAACGGTATCGGCGTCTTTGGCGTTGCTATTTGTCACATTTTGTGGTATAATGGGTCAAAGGGGAGTTGGGCATGAAAAACGTACTCAGAAGTAAAAAATGGACGGCTGTCGCTGTTGCCGTGCTGTTTGCGGTGCTGGCATTTGTTGTGGCGCTCGGCATCTACTGCTACACCCGCTATGATTCCGTCACCGAAGCCACTACCTTTGTGGAGGGCAGCTATTCCATTGACGGCGGCGAGTGGCAGACCATCGACAACGAACACACCATTGAGGAACATTTTCATACCATCACCTTCAAGGGAAACATCCTTCCCGAGGCGCTTGACGCCGACAAGCTCGTTACCATCTCCTCCAAAAATGTCTGGTACACACTGAAAACGCCGGACGGCGCGGTGCAGCTTTGCCATCAGCCGCGCACGGTGGACGATGACTACAGCAATTACAAAAACAATTCCCCGGAGGACGGCGCGGCGTTGAGCCGTGAGGAATTCGAGGGGAAATTCTATAACAAATTTCCGTTTCACGCCTATGCTTCGCAAACCCCCGGCTATGCGGTGCAGGAGTTTGACGCCGCTCGGCTGACGGCACAGGGATATCCGAAGGACGGCGAGGTAACGCTGGAGGTTGTCAATCCCTATGACGGCTTCCGTAACAGCTTTTCAGACTGTTTTGAGGTGTTGGTATCGTTTCGGCAGGGCAGCTATTTAAAGTTCTTCTACAACGCCATGCCCATGCTGCTGCTCAGCCTTTTGATTTGCTTTTTCGGCATTTTCTTTTTTCCGATTGCAGGCTTCATTCTCGGCAAGGTGGACTATAAATACCTCATTTTCGGCTGCATGTGCTTCTTCTGGGGGCTGTCGATGATGTCCCAAAGCGTCAGCGGCTACCTGAATTTATGGGTGACGGACGCCACTATCTGTATGGTCATCGACGTCACGGTGCGCTACCTGTTCGTCATCTCCGTGCTGTTCTATCTGAAATCCAACCTCGAGCGCAGTATTACCCGGGCAATAGCCAACGCCATCGGCTCGGTATTCCTCGCCGCCATTGTCGCTGCGCTTGTTTTGCACTTTACGCATATTGTCGATTATTACGCCTCCACGCGCACCATGATGGTGTTCACCTCGCTGAGCGTCATCGTGATGGCAGTGCTGCTGCTGATTGAAGCGAGCAGCAACCGACGCGCCATTTTCCTTCTCGCGTCGTGGACGCCGCTGACGCTCTGCCTGATGATAGATTCCGTCAACAGTCTGGTGCACTTTTCCTCGCTGGATTTCTATGTGTTCGGACTCGCCGTCACCATGATTTACCAAATTGTGCGGCTGGTGCTCGATTTGCGCAGGCAGTACAAGGAAGCCATTCTCTATCAGCAGATGCAAAAGGAGCTCTACGAAGCCAAGGTCGCGGTGATGGTGTCGCAGATTCAGCCGCATTTTCTCTACAATTCGCTGTCGAGCATCGCCATGCTCTGCAAGCTCGATCCCGACACCGCCCAAAAGGCGACCATCGCCTTTACCAAGTACCTGCGCGGCAACATGGATTCGCTCAAGCAGACGGCGCCCGTGCCGTTTCAACGCGAGCTCGACCACCTCGAAAAATATCTCTACATCGAAAAGCTGCGCTTCGGCGACAAGCTCAACATTGCATATGACATCCAAGCAACGGATTTCAGCGTTCCGCTCTTATCCGTGCAGCCGCTGGTGGAAAACGCGGTCAAGCACGGCGTGGGCATGAAGGAGGACGGCGGCACCGTCACCATCGCCACGCGTGAAACGCAGGACAGCTTTGAAATCATCATCTCAGACGACGGCGTCGGCTTTGACGCCGCCGCGCAAAAGGACGACGGGCGCTCCCACATCGGCATGGAAAACACGCGCCGCCGCCTCATGGACATGTGCGGCGCCGAGGTGGTGATTGACAGCGTGCCGGGCAAGGGCACCGTTGCCAAGGTGATTATCCCAAAGGAGGACAAACCATGAGAATTTTGTGTGTAGACGACGAGCCGTTAATGCTGCAAATGCTCGAAACCGCCGTGCGCGAGGCAAAGCCCGGCGCGGACGTCACCGCCTTTGAAAGGCAGACGGATTTGCTGCAGGACGCCAAGCAAAACGGCTGCGACATCGCCTTTTTAGACATTCACATGCGCGGCATGAACGGCGTGGAGCTCGCCAAGGCGCTCAAGGAAATCAACCCCAAAATGAACATCATCTTTGTCACCGGCTTTTCCGAGTATGCCGCCGAAGCCATGCGCCTGCACGCCAGCGGCTATTTGATGAAGCCCGTCACCAAGGAGGATATCGAGGAGGAGCTTTCCGACCTGCGCTTTCCGATTGTTCCCAAGGACAACGCGGTGTTGAAGGTGCAGTGCTTCGGCAACTTTGACGTGTTCACGCCCGACGGCACGCCCGTGCATTTTGAGCGCAGCCGCTCCAAGGAAATTTTTGCCTATCTGGTGCACCGCCACGGCAGCTCGTGCACCATCAAGGAAATCGCCGCCGCGCTGTTTGAGGACGAGCCCTATGACAAAAAGCAGCAGAGCTATATTCAAATCCTGATTTCCTCCATGATGAAAAGCCTGAAAATGGCAGGCGCCGCCGACGTTGTGCGCAAAAGCTACAACAGCCTGTCGGTGGATGTGGACGCGCTCGACTGCGATTACTACCGTTTTCAGCAGCTCGACGCAGGCGCTGTCAACGCCTACGCCAACGAGTATATGAGTCAATACTACTGGGCGGATTTTCTCTATACTGATTATTAATATCAAAACAGGGCAAATAATGCTCAAAAACAAGGGCACGGCAGGCTCAAAATTTAGTATTTAAGGGAAAAATGATGACGTTCCCGCAACTTTTATTGACAAAAAAGTATTTGCTATTTATAATATACGGCAGGATGAAACAGTCGTTTTCTGTCGAAAAGGAAGTTTCATCCGCATCCGTCTGATTGTTTGAAGTTTTGACAGGAGTGTATATGAGAAAGAGTGCAAAGATTATTCTGCCGCGCATTATGGCGGCAATGCTTGCCGTATCGTCCATCGGGCTGATGACGGCATGCGCCAAGAACGCCGAAGCGAATGTTTCGGATCCCATGCGTCTGACGGACGTCACCGTCGGTCAGGGCACCGGTAAAACCGAGAGCAGCCAAGGCGCCGAGCAGTCCTCACAGCAGCAATCCGCACAGCCGGCGGCTCCGAGCGGCGGCGGTCTGGTGACAGGCGATGACGGCAAGTCCTATTACTACAACGGCGACGGTGAGCTGGAAAAGGACGGCATTGTCGGCAACGACGCCGACGGCTACTACTATGCCGACGCAGACGGCGTCATTGACATGGGCTACTGCAACGGCGTCACCGTGGACGGTCAGGATTGGAACGTCATCGAAGGCAAGGCGACCAAAGCCGACAGCGATGCCGACAAGGCGCTGTTCGGCGCGGTGAAAGCGGTTGGAGAGTGCACCGACAGCAGCATGACGCGCGAGGAAAAGCTGCGCGCCTGCTTTGACCACCTCAAGACTGCGTATCTTGAGGGCGTGCGCCACGATCCGCCCTACAACGAAATGGACTGGCCTGTTCTCTACTGCAACGACATCTTCGTCTACGGCATGGGCGACTGCTTCAGCTACGGCGCGGCGTTTGCCTACATGGCAAAGGGCATCGGCTACACCGAATGTTACGCCTGCAACACCGGCGGACACGGCTGGGCTGAGGTCAACGGGCTCTACTATGATCCCGAGTGGGACATGCACCACAATGAATACAATCATTTCGGCGTAGCAGCAGACGATCCCTGTGATGTCGATTATTCCGGCACCCTCACCGAGGGCGTTGACTGGATGCGTGTCAAGGTTTAGTGTCGGAGACACCTCCGCCCGCCTTTGAAAAGTGTCGGAGACACCTCCACCCGCCTTTAAAAAAGGTCATCTTCATTTCACCTTCATCAACGGCGGGGTTAAAAGATTGCTTATTCAATAAAAAGTCTATTCATAAATTCAAATAAACAACATTTCATTCAAGGAGGACCTTATGAAAAGAACTATTGTTTCCATCGTTGCTGCGCTTCTCGCAGTAGCATCCGTTGCAACCCTCGCAGGCTGCGGCGGCAACAATGCCAAAAAAGAAAGCACCGCTTCCGCCGCCTCTCAGGCGGACGCTTCCAAAGCTGACGACGCTTCCAAGTCCGACGCTGCCGGCGCGCTGACAGACAATGACACCATCGCGCTGCTCGACGGCGTAGCCATCGACCTCAACGGCACTTCCGAGGAAGTCATCGGCGCACTGGGCACCAACTACACCCTGACCGCGCAGACCAGCTGCCATGCCAGCGAGGGTGAGGACAAGACCTACACCTATGAGGGCTTCACCATCAACACCTATCCCAACAACGGCGTTGAAAGCGTTTTGGAGGTCATCATCACCAAGGATTCCTTCACCACCGGCAAGGGCGTCAAGGTAGGCGACAGCCTGTCCGCGCTCACCGCAGCTTACGGCGAAAACTACAGAAAAATCGGTCAGGCTTTCTATGTATATGAAACCGCCGACGGCAAAAAGCAGATTCGTTTCTCCATCGAAAACGACACTGTCACCCAGATTGACTACTACTACAACGTATAATTCACCACGTTTGCAGGGGCGTGTCCGCGTCCCTGCTTTCTTCGCTATATAGGAAACATATCTCACAAACGGCAAAGGAAAGATTGGTATGAAGGGAAAGGTTTTACGTGCGGTTAAGCTTGGCTGCCTTGCGTTGGCGCTTGTGCTGACGCTCGGCGTTTTGCAGGAATTTGTCCTGTGCCATGCCGACCACAACCGCCAGCGCGTCAAGGGTTATTTTGCGGAGCAAAAGGATTCGCTCGACGTTGTCTTTATGGGCGCCAGCGAGGTGTATTCCGACATCGCGCCGGGCTATGCCTACAGCAGCGGCGGCGTCACAAGCTATTTGTTTGCCACGCAGGCGAACTCTATCCTCAACTACAAGGCGCAGCTCAAAAACATTCTCCATACCCAAAGCCCCAAGCTGATTGTCATCGAGCTCAACGGCGCCCTCTACGGTGAGCGCGAAAAGGACGAAATCACCAAGGAGTCCAACCTGCGCAACTATGTTGACAACGCGCCGCTCGACGGCGTAAAGCTGGAGTGGATGGCGAAAAACGCAGGCGGCAGCTTTAGTGAATACCTGTTTCCGCTGATGAAGTACCACGGCACATGGAGCGACGTCCCGGGCAATATGCTGTATATCCAAACGATTATGCAGGACAGGCTGCGCGGCTACGGCTACCTCAAGGGCATCCTCAACGAAACCGCCGTTTTCAAAAAGACGCAGCAGTCCTACAACGCCTATCTTGCCGAGTCGGCGCAAAACAAGCGTCCGCTGCTGCCGGAGTCCGAGGAAGCGCTGCGCGATCTGCTGCAGTTCTGCAAGGACGAAAAGCTGACCAACGTCGTGTTTGCGCGTTTTCCGCATATTGTGGTATCGCGCACCTTCGACCGCTTTGAGCGCAGCAACACCGCGGGCGACATCGTGAAGGAATACGGCTTTGAGTATCTCAACTTCGAGCAGGACTTCGCCAAAACCGGGCTGAACGAGGACACCGACTTCTACAACCTCGACCACCTCAACGTCTACGGTCAAAAGAAGTTCACCGCCTATGTGATGAACACCCTTAAGGAGCGCTTCGGCGTGACGGGCGGCGAGCACAGCGAAAGCATGCGGCAGGAATGGCAGACCTGCGCCGACTACTACGACGCCTACTACGCCTACAGCGACAGCCTGATAAAAAAGGGCGAGGGGCGCGAGCTGTCCGAAAACAGCGAGCTGATTGAAACGCTGTCGGACTATCTGCCGCAATAGGCAATTCCGTTACAAGTTTATCATAATTCTTGACAAAAACGGAAATAATACTATAATAGATTAAGATTACTTTAAAAAAACAGAATACAGGGAGGTATTCCATATGAAAAGATTGATTGCATTGCTCCTCGTGGCGCTGACCGCCGTGGCTGTTTTTGCCGGCTGCGGTTCTTCCGAGAACGCCGCTCCCAAAACCCCCGGCGACGCGCAGAACGTGCAGGAGCAGGGAAAAACCGTTGACTTGAACGCCGTTATGCAGGCGGTCAACGACGCTGCCGGCGTCACCGCCGAAAAGCTCGAATCCGCCAACGACTTAAAGCGTTACTACAGAATCGATCCCGCCGACGTCAAGCAGTTTGCCGCCCAGAAGGACAGCGACAACCACTTTGTGCTGGTGGAGGCAACCGACGCTGCGGCAGCCTCTCGTGTGCAGGAAGCGCTCAACAAGAAGCTCGAGGATATCGTCCGCGACTCCACTTCCTATTCTCCCGAAAAGGCGGAGATTGTCAAGAAGTGCACGGCAACCATCGACGGCAACTATGTCAGCCTGATTATCACCGACAAGGCGGACGAAGCGCTGCAGGCGTATAAGAGCAAAATCCAATAACGTCGGGCAAGGGCAACAAACAAGTAAAGAATGACGGGGCGAACATTGTTCGCCCGTTTTTCTGTATAGTAAAGGCGAATGAAACTATGACACAACAGGACATCCGGCAGAACTTTTCACACATGAATCCCATGCAGCAGCAGGCGGTGTTTGCCACCGAAGGTCCCCTGCTGATTTTGGCAGGCGCAGGCTCCGGCAAAACGACGGTGCTGGTCAACCGTATTGCCTACATATTGCAGTCCGGGCTTTGCAAGCCGTGGAACATCCTTGCCATCACCTTCACCAACAAGGCGGCAGGCGAGCTCAAGGAGCGCATTTGCAACGCCGTGCCCGAGGGCGGCGCCGACATTTGGGCGGCGACCTTCCACTCCACCTGCGCGCGGATTTTGCGGCGCTACGGCGACCGCTTGGGCTATTCCTCACACTTCACCGTCTATGCCGCCGACGACCAAAAGCGTCTGGTAAAGGACATCATCAAGCAGCTCAACATCGACGAAAAGCAGCTGCCTGTCAAGTCGATTCTGTCCGAGATTTCCAAGGCGAAGGACAAGATGGTCTCGCCGCAGGAAATGTTGAAGGACGCCGAGTATGACTACCGCAAGGTGTCCGTCGCCAAGGTGTACGAGGTGTACCAGACAAGGCTGAAAACCGCCGACGCCATGGATTTTGACGACCTGCTCTGCAAGGCGGTGGAGCTCTTTGAGCAGTGCCCCGACATCTTGGGCTACTATCAAAACCAGTTCAAATACATCATGGTGGACGAGTACCAGGACACCAACCGCGTCCAGTACCGCTTTGTGTCCATGCTGGCGCAAAAATACGGCAACATCTGCGTGGTCGGCGACGACGACCAGAGCATCTACAAGTTCCGCGGCGCCACCATTGAAAATATCCTGTCCTTTGAAAAGACCTTCAAGGGCGCGCAAATCATCCGCCTGGAGCAAAACTACCGCAGCACCAAAAACATCCTCAACGCCGCCAACGCCGTGATTGCCAACAACACCATGCGCAAGGGCAAAACCCTGTGGACGCAAAACGACGAGGGCGAAAAAATCGAGCTGCACACCTGCGAGGACGAGCGCGACGAGGCGCGCTTTATCGCGCAAACCATCATGGACGGGGTGGAGGAAGGCAGAAGATATGCCGACTTCGCCGTTCTCTATCGCACCAACGCGCAGTCCAACGCCGTGGAGCAGGCGCTGTCGCGCAGCGGTATTCCGCACCGTATCATCGGCGGTCACCGCTTTTATGACCGCGAGGAAATCCGCGACATGGTCGCCTATTTGCAGGTGATTAACAATCCCCACGACGACGTGCGGCTGTCGCGCATTATCAATGTGCCCAAGCGCGGCATCGGCGCGCGCACCCTCCAAATTGCCGCCGACATCGGCGCAGGGCTGGGGGAGAGCATTTACACCGTCATCAAGGACGCCGACAGCTATCCGCAGCTCTCTCGCGCGGCGGCAAAGCTCAAGGAGTTTGTCCGCCTGATTGACGGGCTGATAGAAGCCGAGGAGAGCGGTGATTATTCTCTTGCAGAATTATACAACCTGATTCTCGAGCACACCAACTACGAAAGCTACCTGCGCACCGAAAAGGACAACCCCGATGTGCGCATTGAAAACATCGAGGAGCTGTCCTCCAACATCATCAAATTCGAGGAGGACTACGAGGACGAGGCGGATTTGTCCGCGTTCCTCGAGGAAATCTCCCTGATGACCGACATCGACAACTACGACGCCGACGCCGACACCTGCGTCATGATGACGCTGCACAGCGCCAAGGGACTGGAGTTCCCGGTGGTGTTTATCACCGGCATGGAGGACGGGCTGTTTCCGTCCATCGCCTCCATGATGAATCCCGAGGAAATCGGCGAGGAGCGCCGCCTTGCCTACGTGGGCATCACGCGCGCCAAGCAAAAGCTGTACCTCACCAAGACGCGCTCACGCATGCTGTTCGGCTCGACGAGCTATAATAAGGAAAGCCGCTTTGTCACCGAAATTCCCGACGAGCTGCTCGAAAAAACGGGGGATGAGCGCAAATCCGCCTTTTCCTCCGGGTTCGGCAACGGCGAAAGGTTCACCGTCGGCGCCGGCAGAACCAACGCTTCTCCCAAGGCAGGCGTCGCCTACCGTCCGCCTGCGGTCAAGGCAGGCGTCAGCTACAGCGTCGGCGACACGGTGCTGCACAAGGTGTTCGGCAAGGGCATGGTGATGTCCGCCGAAAAAATGGGCAACGACACCCTGCTCGAAATCGCCTTTGACAAGGCAGGCACCAAAAAGCTGATGGCAAACTTCTGTAAAATGGAGAAATTATAGAGGTGACTCTTATGTTAAAATCTTTAAAAGCGCTGCTCTGTCTGCTGCTTGCAGCCGTCAGTCTGCTGAGCGGCTGTGCCGGGGAAGCGCCCAAGGAAAGCGCCGCTTCCGACGCCGAAGCAACCGCCGCTCCGGCAACGCAGCCCACCACCGCGGCTGTTGCCGCAACGGCGCCGGCTACCTCCGATTCCGCACCCGTGGACGATTCCGCCATTACCTACAACAGCTACGAAATCAAAAAGAACATCGACGAAATCGACGAAACGCTCGACAGGCTGCTCGACGCCAATCAATTTATCGGCGTGGTCTATATCAAGTGCGGCAACGATTACGAGGCTGTCCGCGAGCGCGGCGTCGCCAATCAGGGCGCGCATCTCAACAATTCCATACACACCGGCGTTTACACGGGCGAGCTGACGCGGCTGGTGACGGCTATCGCGGTTTTGCAGCTCAGCGAGAGCAAAAAACTCAGCTTGCAGTCCGATTTGACGCCGTATTTTCCCGACTGCGCCTACGCCAAGGACGTCACGGTGGAGCAGCTGCTCACCATGACCGCCGGGATTCCCGACTATGTGCAGGGCGGCGCCAGCGTGCTGAAATCGCCCGTGGAGGATTTGTCCGCGCAGCTAAAGGAAAACGACGCCGCGCACAACCGGCAGGCGGTGCTCAACTGGATTCTAAAGCAGCAGCGTCCGCTGACGGCGCCTGCGTTTTCGCCGTCCAACAGCAACTATTTCCTGCTGGGCGAAATTGTGGAAAAGGCGAGCGGCGAGAGCTATGAAAGCTACGTCACCGAGCACATCTTCCGTCCGCTCTATATGACCAAGTCGGGCTTTGCCGCTGGCGAGTCCACCGCGCGCCCCTATACGGGCACCGAAAAAAGCGCCGTGATGCTCTATCCGGGCGTGGGCTATGCCGCGCTGGGCATGGTGACCGACGTGTCCGATTTGCTCAAGCTGGTGGACGGCATCATGACCAACGCCGTTGTCAGCGAGCAGGCGTTCCAAAAGCTGTTCACCGACTACGGCAGCGGCTATGGCTACGGCGCGCAGGTCAGCGGCATCCGCGTCACCTGCTCCGGCTCCATGGACGCCTACAAGGCAAAGCTGAGCTTTACCGCCAACAACAACCAAATCTATATCGCGCTGTCCAATGATACGAACAGCAGCCCCGAGGATATTCACCGCCTGTTCCGCGAATATCTCGTAAAATTCAGGAACTAAAACAGAAAACCTCCATAAAATGGTATTGTTACAGTACGCTGTAAATACTTATTTATGGAGGTTATTTTATGCCGGAAACTTCTTTTGAACCGGAACAGACCGCCGCGGAAAACGCCATGTCGTTTGACCCCGTCTGTCTGGATGTGCCCAGAATTTATGACAGCTGCGGCGCCAAGGACTGCCTGCGCGATTTGACGGTCTTTTTCACCGAGGAAAACCGTGCGCTGATTGACGCCGCCACCTCGGTGCGCATCACGCGCGTCAATGTGCTGACCGCCACCGTGGATGTGGACGCTGTCGCCTTCCATCGCGGCTACTATGCGGTGGACGAAACCTTTTATTTCCTGTGCTGCTGCGAGGTCTACTCGTGCGCAGGCGCGCTGCCTGCCAACATCAGCGGCATCGCCGTGTCGTCCAAGCGCGTCGTGCTCTACGGCAGCGACGGCTGCGTCAAGCGTTTTTCAAGCGGCGAGGCACCCGTTGTGGACCCGGCGGAGCTCGACTGCTGCAGCGGCTTTGCAGGCTCCTTGCCGAGCGCAACGGTGCAGGTGTCCAGTCCGATGGCGCTGGCGGCGCGTGTGGAGCCCGTCACCGCGCCGGTGATTGTGCCCTATGTGCCCGAAGCCGTCACCGACCTGCTCGGCGGCGCGCTGGTGGCTCCCGAAACGCAGCAAATCGTGACCACCATCGGCATTTTTTCCATCACGGCGCTGTCGCGCGACGTTCAGCTCATGCTGCCCAGCTACGACTTCTGCATGCCCGGCAAGGCTTGCGACGACCGCGAGGACGATCCCTGCGAGGCGTTCGGCAAGATTGATTTCCCGACGGACTCCTTCTTTCCGCCCAGCGCCAAGGACGCCGAGCCCGGCGACGGCAGCTTTGACTGCCGCTGCGGATAACAGGATATGTAAGGACAGTTAAATTCTGATAAAGAAAAAAGAGGTAATGACTTTGCGGTCATTATCTCTTTTCAGTTTGTCGAATACTATGATACGTGCCACTCGCTGAGGGCTTCACCCTTGACGAGATAGGCTTTTTCGGCAAGCCTTGCCATCGGCGCGTCGCTTTGGCTGTCGGAGTAAAACGCCTCCACTGCGGCGTCGCCGAACCGCTCGCGGAACCGCCGCACCTTTTCCTCGCCGTGGCAGTTAACGCCCGTGTATTGTCCTGTTTTGGGATTCACCTCGGAAGCAATCAGGTGCCGGATATGCAGCCGCTCGCAGACGGGCTGCAGCAAAAACACGGGAGAAGCGCTGATAATCACGTCATCGGGCTGCTGCTGCGCGCGGTAAAACGCCTTGATGTTGCGCTCGTGTGTGCGCCAAAAGTCCGGCAAGTCCTTCTCCATATCACAGCAGCGCAGAAAGCGGTACATCCTTTCCTTGAACTGCGTTTTACTGCCCCTTTTAAAAACATAAAACCGCAGCGCCGCGCCCAGCAAAGAGGGGAGCAGCAGCCAAATTTTCGGGTGGCGCCGCAGCGAAAACAGATAGAAATGCGCCGTGGAGTCGCCGTTGTAGATGGTTTTGTCAAAATCGTAGGCGTTCATGCCAACCTCCGCCTTCATGTAATGTTCACAAAGCTATGGTATCATAAGAGCGCGTCAAAATAATTCGAAATTGGAAAAATTGCAATAACACTTGCTAAATCCGCACAGATATTGTATAATAACAAAATAGGATTATAAGGGGGAGTATGGTGTTTGGCTATCTTCAGGTTCAAAAAAGCGAGCTGAAGGTGCGCGAATGGGAAGCCTACAAGTCCGTCTACTGCGGCTTATGCAAGCAGATGGGCAAGGACTATTCCTTTCTGACGCGGCTCAGCCTCAGCTATGACTGCACCTTTTACGCCATGCTGCTGATGGCGCTGGAGCGCTCCTGCAGCGGCTTCCGCAAGGGAAGGTGCCGCTTTAATCCCCTCAAAAAATGCGACTTCGCGTGCTGCACCTCCGACAGCTACAGCAAGGCGGCGGCGTTTTCCGTCATCTCCGCCTACTACAAGCTTCGGGACGATTTGTCCGACGGCGGATTCTTTAAGCGCTTGGGTGTGCGGCTGCTGCTGCCGTTTTTCAGCCGCTGGCACAAAAAGGCGGCAAAGCGCTATCCGCAGCTCGAGGAAATCGTGGCGCATATGATGGAGCAGCAGGCGCAGGCGGAGCAACAGGACAACCCCGGGGTAGACCTCTGCGCCCACCCCACGGGCGAAATGCTCGCGTCGGTGCTGACGCTCGAAGCCAAAACCGAGCTGCAACAGCGCGTCTTTTACGAGCTGGGCTACCACGTCGGCAGGTGGATTTACCTCATGGACGCCGCCGACGATTTGGAAAAGGACATCAAGCACAACAGCTTCAATCCGTTCAAAAGCTACACCGGCGACGATTTGCAGGACTACCAGACGCGCCTGCTCAACCAGTCGCTTGCGCGCGCGTATGACGCGTATAATCTCATTGAAATAGTGGATTTCAAAGGCATTTTGGATAACATGCTGCTTTACGGTTTTCCGTCAAAGCAAAACACGGTGGTATACCGTCCACAGGAGGTCAAAGATGAAAAATCCGTATGAAGTGCTGGGCGTATCGCCCAACGCAACAGATGAAGAAATCAAGAAAGCCTACCGGGAGCTTGCCAAAAAATACCATCCCGACAACTACGCCGGCAGTCCCTTGGCGGACGTCGCCGAGGAAAAGATGAAGGAAGTCAACGAGGCGTATGACGAAATCAAAAAAATGCGTCAGGGCGGCGCTTCCGCAGGCGGCGCCGGCACAGACAGCGCCTACTATTCCAACGGCTCCTCCTCGCAGTTCTACAGCGTGCGCATTTACATTCAGCGCAACATGATTCCCGAGGCGGAAAAAATTTTGGACGACACCCCCGAGGGCAGCCGCACCGCCGAATGGTACTACCTCAAGGGCATGTGCGCCTTCCGCAAGGGCTGGAGCGACCAGGCGACCACCTATTTTGAAACCGCGGTCAACATGGACCCGAACAACCGCGAATACCAGGCGGCGCTCAACAACGTCAGGGGACAGGCAAGCTATAACTACGGCGGCTACAACACCGGCGCCAACACCACCTACAACCGCTCCACAGGCTGCTCCTGCTGCGATATCTGCGCGGCGTATATGTGCGCCGACTGCCTGTGCAGCTGCTGCGGCAGAGGCTGCTGATGAAGAAGAATATGCTGCAAAAGCCTGCGTTCCGCCTTGCGTTCTGCGCCGTGATTGCGGCGCTGGAAACGGTGCTGATGATGGCGGCAGGGCTGTTTCGCGTCGGCACCTACGCGCTGCCGTGCTTTGCCGGACTGCTGTCGATTGCCGTTGTCATCGAATACAAATGCAAGTGGGCGCTGGCGGTCTGGTTTGTCACGTCGGTGCTGGCGTTCTTCCTGTCGGGCGACAAGGAGGCGGTGGTGCTGTTCATCGCCTTTTTCGGCTACTATCCCATCCTTAAAAACGTGCTCGAGCGGCACGTGCACAGCCGCGCGCCGCTGTGGGTGCTCAAGTTCCTGATTTTCAACGCGGCGGCAGTCGGCTCGTTTTACGCGGCGCTCTATCTGGTGGGCGTATCGCCCGATGAATTTACGCTGTTCGGCGTGTATGTGCCGTATGTTTTTTTGGTTATCGGCAACGTTTTTTTCCTGCTGTACGACCTGTCGATTCAGGTCTTTGTCAGGTTTTATGTGCAAAGGCTGCGCAATAAATTATTCGGACAATCACAATAACGTATTACAAAAAGGAAGGTGAGAGAATGAAATCCAAGCTGTTTGCACGGATTCTCGCAATTGTTTTATGTGTCACCATCGTCGGCTCGGTGCTGCTGATAGCCATTCCGATGATGACCGGCAGCGCGGCGGTCACGCCCGTCAAGGACGGCACCGGCCACATCAACACCGACGGCGTCAACCTGCGCTCGGGCCCCGGCACCAACTACAACATCATTACCTCCATGGACGAAAACACGCAGGTGGTTTTCCTTGATTCCACGCGCTATTCCGGCGGCTGGTATCAAATCAAAGAGCTCAGCGAAGGCTTCACCGGCTATGTCAAGGAGGAGTATGTCACCGCCGACACCGCGCCTGCGCCTGCGGCGGGCATCAGCATCAAAAACGCCTCCACCTATGTCGGCTGCCAGTATGCCGTGTGGCAGACGGGCTTTGATAAGCCCACATGGAAAAGCTCCGACACCAAGGTGTGCACCATCGACCAATACGGCGTGATTACGGCGAGAGCCGCCGGCACCGCCACCATCACCGCCTCCGAAAACGGAAAGACCGCCAGCGGCACCATCACCGTCAAGCAGGGCACGGCGGTCAACCTTTCCGCCAACGCGCTGCTGATGGCTTACGGCAAGTCCGCGCAGCTCACTTCTTCAACAAGCGGCGTGAAGTGGTTCTCCTCCAACAAAAACGCCGTCACCGTTAACAACGGCGTTGTTACCGCGGTGGGCGAGGGCTACGCCACCATCAGCGCCTACACCGCCACGGGCGCGGCAACCTGCCTGATTAAGGTCGAGGAGCCGCAGTCGCAAAAAATCAAAATCAGCGCCACCCATTCCGACACCTTTGTCGGCTGTCAGTACGCGCTGTGGGTGTCGGGCGCGCAAAGCCCCGTTTGGAGCAGCTCCAACACCGCCGTCGCCACGGTTGACCAAAACGGCGTCTTTACCGCCAAATCCGTCGGCAAGGCGAGAATTTACGCCGCCGAGGGCAGCGAGCGCGCCTACTGCGACGTCACCGTCAAGGCGGCGAGCCCGGCAGGCATTTCCGCGTCGGACATGACGCTCACCAAGGGCGCCACCGGTCTGCTGTTCTCCGACACCGCCGGCGTCAAGTGGTTCTCCACCAATAAAAACGTCGCCACCGTATCGGGCGGCACCGTCACCGCCAAGGATAACGGCTACTCCGTCATCGTCGCCTACACCTCCGACAAGGCGTCCACCTGCCTGCTGCACGTCACCGACAACGCAGCCTCCGGCGCGTCGCTGAACATCAAAACAGCCACCACCTATGTCGGCTGTCAGTACGCCGTGGCGCAGACAGGCATCACCAACCCCACGTGGACAAGCTCCAACCCCACGGTCTGCACCGTGGATGAAAACGGCATTGTCACCGCTGTTGCGGCAGGCTCTGCCACCATCACCGCCGCAGGCGAGGGCGGCTATGCAAGCGGCACCGTCGTCGTCAAAAACGGCACTGTTACCAATATTTCCGCTTCCTCCGTCACCGTTCAGGAGGGCAAGAGCGTTCAGCTCACCTCCTCCACTAGCGGCGTGAAGTGGTTCTCCTCCAATAAAAACGTCGCCGCCGTATCGGGCGGCACCGTCACCGGCAAAGCCGTGGGCTATGCGACCATCAGCGCCTACACCGCCACGGGTGCGGCAACCTGCCTGGTCAAGGTGGACGAAAAGCAGTCCGACATCGTCAAAATCAGCGTCGCCTCCGGCTCCACCTATGTCGGCTGCCAATATGCCTTCTGGCAGACAGGCGCGTATAATCCCACCTGGAGAAGCTCCGACACCTCCGTTGCCGACATCGACCAAAACGGCGTCATGACGGCAAAGGCGCCGGGCAAGGTGCGCATTTATGTCAGCGAAGGCAGCGAAACCTCCTACAGCGACTACACCGTAAAGCCGGCAAGCCCGGCAGGCATTTCCAAAGCCTCGCTGTCGCTCGTGACGGGGCAGACCGCGCAGCTGAGCTCCGGCACCGAGGGCGTCAAGTGGTTCTCGTCCAACAAAAACGTCGCCACCGTATCGGGCGGCATTGTCGCGGCAAAGTCCGTCGGCTACGCCACCATCACCGCCTACACCGGCGACAAGGCGTCCACCTGCTTGGTGTTCGTCGACGAGGCGCAGTCCGAGAAAATCAAGCTCAGCGTCAACCACTCCAACACCTATGTCGGCTGTCAGTATGCCCTGTGGCAGACAGGCGCCGAGAATCCCACCTGGTCAAGCTCCAACGCCAACATCGCGTCGGTTGACCAATACGGCGTCATCACCGCCAACGCGGTCGGCACCGCCAGAATCTATGCGATTGAATCGGGCGAGCGCGCCTACTGCGACGTCCATGTCAAGGAGAGCAGCCCTGCCGGCATTTCCCCCGACTCCCTCAGCCTGACCAAGGGCGCCAAGGCGACGCTCAGCTCCTCCACAAGCGGCGTCAGCTGGTTCTCCACCAATAAAAATGTCGCCACGGTCAGCAAGGGCGTTGTCACCGCCGTGGCGCCCGGCTACACCGTCATTGTCGCCTACACTGCGGACAAGGCGTCCACCTGCTTGGTGCAGGTCGGCGGGGAATCGGCGGTCAGCAAGCCCACCGGCAAGGTCACGGGCGACTATGTCAACCTGCGCGCGGGCGCAGGCACCTCCTATGCGGTCATCACCACCCTCACGCGCGGCAACGTGTTCACCTTCCTGAGCGACACGCTCTACAACGGCAGCTGGTATCACGTCGAAACCGAGGAGGGCAGCCGCGGCTACATCATTCAGGATTACGTCGAAAAAATCGAGCCGCCGGTGATTACCCTCACCGCCAAAACGGCGACCACCTATGTCGGCTGCCAATACGCGCTCGGCTTCTCGGGTGTGGACAACCCCGAGTGGTCAAGCTCCAACACCGCCGTCGCCACCGTTGACCAAAACGGCGTCGTCACCGCCAAATCGGCAGGCACCGCCACCATCCGCGCTTCGCAGGACGGCGGCGTGGGAAGCTGCGTATTTACGGTAAAAAGCGGCAATAGTGTCAATATTTCCCAATCCTCTCTCACGGTAGCCGAGGGCAAAACCGCCAAGCTGACGTCCTCCACAAGCGGCGTCAAGTGGTTCTCGTCCAACAAGAGCGTCGCCACCGTATCGGGCGGCACCGTCACGGCAAAGTCCGTCGGCTATACCACCATCAGCGCCTACACCGACTCCGGCGCTTCCACCTGCCTTGTCAAGGTCGTCATGGGCGACGGCACCATCAAGCTGAGCGCGTCCTCCGCCACGGTTTACGTCGGCAACCAGTACGCCATCGGCATGACCGGCTCGACCTCCGCCACGTGGTCAAGCTCCAACACAAGCGTCGCGTCTGTTGACAAAAACGGCGTTGTCACCGCCAAATCCACCGGCACCGCCACCATCAAGGCAAGCAACTCCGCCTCCTCGGCGAGCTGCGTCATCACCGTCAAATCAGGCTACGCGCCGGGCGTTTCCGCCGCGAGCATCACCATTCCGGCGGGCAAGTCCGTCATTTTGGAAAGCGACAGCTATGTCAGCTGGTCGTCCTCCAACCCGGCTGTCGCCACCGTCGGCAGCAACGGCGTAGTGGACACCAAGGCGGCAGGCTACGCCGCCATCAGCGCCTACACCTCGTCCGGCGCTTCCACCTGCCTGCTGCAGGTCACTTCTCCCGCGCCCGTGCGCTTTGTCTACGCGTCGCCGAACTCCGCGCCCAAGAACTCCGCGGTCACCCTTAAGGCGATTACCGACACGAGCCGCACCGCCGTGCGCTTTGTCGTCACCAACGGCAGCCGGTCCTACACCGTCAACGCCACCTCCAAGGTCAAGGACGGCAGCACCTACATCTGGTCGGGCTCGCAGATTCTCTCCGCCTCCGGCAAGTGGACGATCAAGGCGTATTCCAAAACCGCCTCCACCGATTACGCCACCGTTTCGGGCGACGGTGAGGGAGAGGTGTTCGTCACCAACTCCACCAACTCCACCGCCACGGTCATCGGCGAGCGCCGCGCAAGCGATGAAATCATCAAGCTGATTGCGCTGTTTGAGGGCTTTTTGCCGAGCGTCACCGCCGACTACATCACCGACGACCCCACCCTCGGTCACGGCAAGGTGGTCACCACCAACGAGCAGTTCTACAACAACCTCACCAAGAACGAGGCGTATGCGTACCTCTGCCAGACCGTCAACTACGGTCCCTACACGGTTGTCACCAACGACTTCCTCGAGGAGCACAACATCAAGTTCAACCAGCAGCAGTTTGACGCGCTGGTGTGCTTTGCCTACAACGTCGGCGCCTATGCCATCTACAACGACTCCAACCTCGAAAACGTGCTGCTCGACTGCTATGCCTCCGGCGGCGCGGTCAAGGCAGGCGCGGCAGGCACCATCAACTCCTCCGGCGTCAACCTGCGCTCCGGCGCGGGCACAAGCTACACCGCGCTGACCACCATGTCGGCAAACACCGCCTTCACCTTCGTGGACGGCACGCTCTATAATTCGCACTGGTACAAAATCAAGCTGTCCAACGGCACCGTGGGCTATGTCTACGCCGACTATGCGTCTGTGTCCGGCAGCGGCAGAGATTTCAACTACGTCAACAAAAATGAGATGATTACGCAGTTTTTGCAGTATCACCACGCCGCGGGCAACTGCTATTGGGGACTGCTGACGCGCCGTGTGGACGAGATGGAAATCTTCTTCTACGGCGACTACGAGTGCGACGGCGACTATAACAACCACAACATGTATTTCCGCTGCACGAAGAACAGCTCCTTCGGCATCGGATAAGAAAGGATAACCATGAAAAAAATAGGCTTTATCGGCGCCGGCAATATGGCGACCGCCATCATCAAGGGCTTAATCGCGCAAAACGGCAGCGCGCAAAACCTCAGCGTCTATGATTTGGACGCGGAAAAATGCGCGCTCATGCAGGCGCTGGGCGTCAGCGTCTGCGCCTCCTCTTGTGCGCTGACGGCGCAGAGCGACATCATCGTGCTGGCTGTCAAGCCGCAAAACTACGCGGAGGTGCTCGCCGCCGTCAAGGGCGAGGTGAATAGGCAAAAGACGTTTGTTTCCATCGCCGCCGGCATCTCGATTGCCTATGTGCAAACGGCGCTGGGCTGCGACTGCCCGGTTGTCCGCGTCATGCCCAACACGCCGCTGCTCTTGAAAAAGGGCGCGTCGGCGCTCTGTCCTTCGGACAATATCAGCGAGGAGGACAACAAGATTGTATATGACATGTTCGCCGGCAGCGGTGTGTGCGAATACATCGCCGAGGAGCACATGAACGAAATCATCGCGGTCAACGGCAGCAGCCCTGCCTATATCTATCTCTTTGCCAAGGCGATGGCGGACTATGCCGCTGCGCAGGGCATTGACTACGGCAAGGCGATGAACCTGATTTGCGCCACGCTGGAGGGCTCGGCGGCAATGCTGCGCGAGAGCGGCGACTCCGCCGACGTGCTGATTCAAAAGGTCAGCTCCAAGGGCGGCACCACCATTGCCGCGCTCGACAGGCTGCGCGCCCACGGCTTCACCGAAGCCATTTCCGATGCGATGGCGGCGTGCACCAAGCGCGCCGAGGAGCTGGGAAAATAAGCGCATAACGGCGCGCTGCGGCGCATATCCTTTACTACGGACAACCGTCCGGGAAAGGAACGTCGCTATGAAAGGATTTGTTTTCTCACTCGCTTTGCCGCGCACACGGCGGCAAAAGCCCGACCTGAAAAGATTTTTGCACCGCTACGGGCTCTACGCTCTGTTTGCAGGCTTGCTGCTGCTGGGGCTGGCGCTCGGCGCGGTGTATGCGCGCAACGCGGACAAGGGCACGCTGCGTGCGCTCGATTTGCTCTTTACCACCAACCTCGACGCAAGGCTCAGCCAAAGCCCCGTCGGCACCTTTTGCGCCTGCTTTGCGTCCGATTTTCTCTTTTTGCTCGGCGCGTTTTTGCTGGGTGCGGCGGCGTGGGGCATCCCGTTTTTGGCGGCGCTGGTCTGCTTCAAGGGCTTCGGAACAGGCGTCACGGCAGGCTGGCTGTGCGTTTGCCACGCCCTGCGCGGCGCTGGATTTTACCTGCTGGTGCTGCTGCCCGGCACCTTCGTGTTCTGCACGGCGCTCATCGGCTTTGCAGGCGCTGCCCACCGCTTTTCGGCGCGGCAGCTTTGGCGCTTTGTCGGCAGGGCGCAGCCGCCGCTCGCCCCCAAGGAGGAGCTCGCGCGGTTTGGCTCACGCTTTGTCTCGGCGCTGGGCGTCACCTTCCTCGCGTCCCTGCTCGATACCCTGCTCTGGACGCTGTTCGCAGGAACATTCACGCTGTAATGCGTAATGCGTAATGATTGCGGGCGGATAGGTTGAGGGAGTGTAGGAAAGTTGGGATTA
>CADCAD010000011.1 GCA_902799325.1 uncultured Ruminococcus sp.
CTGATGAAAAAGCACGTCGCGCGCACCAACATTCCCGGCGTTGTTTCGGGCATCGGCGGCTTCGGCGGCCTGTTCGCGCCCGACTGCAAGGGTATGCAGGAGCCCGTTTTGGTCAGCGGCACCGACGGCGTCGGCACCAAAATCAAGCTCGCATTCCTGCTCGACAAGCACAATACCATCGGCATCGACGCCGTTGCCATGTGCGTCAACGACATCATCTGCTGCGGCGCCAAGCCTCTGTTTTTCCTTGACTATATCGCCATCGGCAAAAACATTCCCGAAAAGGTTGCCTCCATCGTCGAGGGCATTGCCGAGGGCTGCGTGCAGTCCGGCTGCGCGCTCATCGGCGGTGAAACCGCCGAGCATCCCGGCTTGATGCCCGAGGATGAGTACGACGTGGCAGGCTTCTCCGTCGGTATCGCGGACAAGCCCAAAATGATTGACGGCTCCAAGCTTCAGGCAGGCGACACCCTGATCGGTCTGCGCTCCACCGGCGTTCATTCCAACGGCTTCTCGCTGGTCAGAAAGATTTTCGATATCAACGAAACCACCATTCACAACACCTATCCCGAGCTCGACAAGCCGCTCGGCGAGGCGCTGCTCACACCTACCAAAATCTACGTCAAGCCCATTCTGGCGCTGATGGAACAGGTCGAGGTCAAGGCGGTCTCCCACATCACCGGCGGCGGCTTCTACGAAAACATTCCGCGCATGCTTCCCGACAACCTCTGCGCCAAAATCACCAAGGACGCCATCCCCGTTCTGCCGATTTTCAAGCTCATGCAGCGCGTCGGCAACATCAGCGAGCACGACATGTTCAACACCTTCAACATGGGCGTCGGCATGGTCGTCGCTGTCGCCAAGGACGAAGCGGACAAGGCGCTCGCGGTGCTCAAGGCAAACGGCGAGGACGCCGTTGTGCTGGGTGAAGTCATCGAGGGAAGCAAAGGAGTGGTGTTCGCCTGATGAAAAATATTGTTGTACTCGTTTCCGGCGGCGGCACCAATCTTCAGGCGCTCATTGACGCGCAGAACAGGGGAGAAATCAAGGCAGGCAGCATCACCTGCGTCATCTCCTCCAATCCCAACGCCTACGCCCTGACGCGCGCCGAGAACAACGGCATCGAAACAGCCGTCATCCGCCGCAGGGACTACGCAGCCTTTGAGGACTACGACAGCGCGCTCACGGCGCTTTTGCAAAGCAAACACGCCGATTTGGTCGTGCTTGCCGGCTTTATGACAATTCTCGGCAGCCGCGTCATCCGCGCCTTTGAAAACCGTATCATCAACATTCACCCGGCGCTGATTCCATCCTTCTGCGGCGAGGGCTACTACGGCTTGCGCGTGCACGAGGAAGCGCTCAAAAGGGGCGTCAAGGTCACCGGCGCCACCGCACATTTCGTCAACGAAATCTGCGACGGCGGCCCCATTATCCTGCAAAAAGCTGTTGAAATCCACAGCGGAGACACTCCCGAAATCCTACAGAAACGCGTCATGGAGCAGGCGGAATGGAAAATCCTTCCCAAAGCCGTCGCGCTTTTCTGTGAAGATAAAATCAAGGTAAACGGTCAAATTACCGAAATTCAAGACTAGGAGGAAATTATGAAAGCGGTATCTCTCACCAAAGAAATCGCCTCCACCACCTATCCCGGCAGAGGCATTGTGCTCGGCAGAACCGCCGACGGCACCAAGGCGGTCATCGCCTACTTTATCATGGGCAGAAGCGAAAACAGCCGCAACCGCGTATTTGTCGCAACCGAGGACGGCATCAAAACCGAGGCGTTCGATCCCTCCAAGCTGGTGGATCCCTCGCTGATTATCTATGCGCCCGTCCGCGTGCTCGGCAACAAAACCATCGTCACCAACGGCGACCAAACCGACACCGTCTATGATTTGATGAACCAGCAGCTCACCTTTGAGCAGGCGCTGCGCACACGCGAGTTCGAGCCCGACGCGCCCAACTATACACCGCGCATCTCCGGCATCGTCAAGTGCAGCGACGGCGGCATGAACTATGCCATGTCCATCCTCAAAAGCGCCGACGGCAATCCCGGTTGCTGCGAGCGCTACACCTTCTCCTACGACGCCCCCTTGGCTGGCTTAGGCCGCTTTATCCACACCTACATGGGCGACGGCAATCCGCTGCCCAGCTTTGAGGGCGAGCCCACGCTGGTCGAAATCGGCAACGACGACATCGACACCTTTGCGCAGAACGTTTGGAACGCGCTCAACGAGGACAACAAGGTTTCTCTGTTTGTGCGCTACATCGACATCGCCACCGGCGAAGCCGATTCCAGAATTATCAATAAACATCACTAAACAACATCAAGCTACAGAAAGGGACGATACCGATGAATGAATTAGCACTCAAATACGGCTGCAACCCCAACCAAAAGCCCTCCAGAATCTTTATGCAGGACGGCAAGGACTTGCCCGTTGAGGTCTTAAACGGCAAGCCCGGCTACATCAACTTCCTCGACGCCTTCAATTCCTGGCAGCTCGTGCGCGAGCTCAAGGCAGCTACGGGACTTCCCGCGGCGGCGTCCTTCAAGCACGTCAGCCCCGCAGGCGCTGCGGTAGCCACCGAGCTGAGCGACACCCTCAAAAAGATTTATTTCGTAGACGACCTTGAACTATCGCCCATCGCCTCCGCCTATGCCATGGCGCGCGGCGCGGACAGAATGTCCTCCTACGGCGACTGGGTAGCGCTGTCCGACACCTGCGACGTTCAGACCGCAAAGCTTTTGCAGCGTGAGGTTTCCGACGGTATCATCGCGCCGGACTATACCCCCGAAGCGCTGGAGGTTCTCAAAACAAAGCGCAAGGGCACCTATAACGTGGTCAAAATCGATCCCGACTACGTTCCCAACCCGATTGAACACAAGGACGTGTTCGGCATCACCTTTGAGCAGGGCAGAAACGAGCTGAAAATCGACGAAGCCATGCTGCTGCAGAACATCGTCACGCAGAACAAGACGCTTCCCGAGGAAGCCAAGCGCGACCTTTTGATTGCGCTTATCACCCTCAAATACACCCAGTCCAACTCCGTATGCTACGCCAAGGGCGGTCAGGCAATCGGCGTCGGCGCAGGTCAGCAGTCCCGTATCCACTGCACACGTCTTGCCGGCAACAAGGCGGACATCTGGTTCCTCCGCCAGCATCCGAAGGTAATGAACCTGCCGTTTGTCGACAATATCCGCCGCCCTGACCGCGACAACACCATCGACGTCTATATCTCCGACGACTATGAGGATGTGCTCGCCGACGGCGTATGGGAGCAGTTCTTCAAGACCAAGCCCGAGCCCCTCGCCAAGGAGGAAAAGAAGGCGTGGCTTGCCACCTTCAGCGGCGTTTCTCTCGGCTCTGACGCATTTTTCCCGTTCGGCGACAATATCGAGCGCGCCAAGCGCTCCGGCGTGCAGTATGTGGCACAGCCCGGCGGTTCCATCCGTGACGACAACGTCATCGAAACCTGCGACAAGTACAACATGACCATGTCCTTCACCGGCATCCGTCTGTTCCACCATTAATATTGCGCAAATCATCAATATGAGGTGACTTCCATTGAAAATTTTAATGATTGGCTCCGGCGGCAGAGAGCACGCGCTCATCAAAAAGCTGCTTGAAAGCCCCAAATGCGAAAAGCTCTATTGCGCGCCCGGCAACGGCGGCATTTCCCGTGACGCCGAGCTCGTCAATATCGGCGTGATGGACAAGGAGAACATGGTCAAATTCGCGCAGGACAACGCCATTGATTTGGTCTTTGTCGCGCCCGATGATCCGCTTGCCGACGGCATGGTGGACGCCATGCAGGCAGCCGGCGTCCGCGCCTTCGGCCCCAATGCCAACGCCGCCATCATCGAAGCGAGCAAGGTGTTCTCCAAGAACCTGATGAAAAAATACGGTATTCCCACCGCAAAATACGAAGTGTTTGACAATCCCGAAAAGGCAATCGCCTATGTCAAAGCCGAAAACACCACGCCCGTCGTCGTCAAGGCGGACGGCTTAGCGCTCGGCAAGGGCGTCATCATCGCGCAAACCATCGACGAAGCGGTCGCCGCGATTAAGTCCATTATGGAGGACAAGCAGTTCGGCGACTCCGGCAACAATATCGTGATTGAGGAATTCCTCACAGGCCCCGAGGTGTCCGTTCTTGCGTTCACCGACGGTCACTGTGTCAAGCCGATGGTCAGCTCCAAGGATCACAAGCGCGCCTATGACAACGACGAGGGCTTGAATACAGGCGGCATGGGCACCGTCAGCCCCAACCCGTACTACACCGACGCGCTCGCGGATGAGTGCATGAAAACCATCTTTATTCCCACCATCGAAGCCATGAACAAAGAGGGAAGACCTTTCAAGGGCTGCCTGTATTTCGGCTTGATGATGACGCCCAACGGTCCCAAGGTCATTGAGTACAACGCCCGTTTCGGCGATCCCGAAGCGCAGGTAGTGCTGCCCAGACTGAAAACCGATTTGGTGGATATCTGCGAAGCCGTTATCGATGAGCGCCTCTCTGATTTGGATATCGAGTGGTACGACGGTGCGGCGGCTTGCGTTGTCATGGCAAGCGGCGGCTATCCCGTGTCCTATAAAAAGGGCATCGAAATGTTCGGCTTGGACGAAAACGGCGGCGTAGACGGCGCGATTGTCTACCATGCCGGCACCAAGTACGAAAACGGCAAGTTCTACACCAACGGCGGCAGAGTCCTCGGCGTCACCGCAAAGGCGGACACCCTCGACGAAGCGCTCGCAAAAGCCTATGCCGCGGTGAAAAAGATTTCCTTTGAGGGCGCTCACTACCGCACCGACATCGGAAGAACCAAATAGCGTCGCGGACGCTTTTGTCCCTCTCCGGATAATTCATCTTACTGATGCTTTTTATCTACGGCGGGATGGATAAGTTTCCTATACAACGAATAAGGGAGAAGCCGTACCCCGGCTTCTCCCGTTTTTTTGCAGCCAGCGAAACACCTTACCCAAAAGCGTCCTCAACTGCTTTTAGCTGGCGTTTTTCATTTGCAGGCGCAGTCTGTCCGCAATCATGGCGATAAATTCGCTGTTGGTGGGCTTTCCTCTGTCGTTGTGAATCGTGTAGCCGAAGTAGGAGTTCAGCACGTCAATGTCACCTCTGTCCCAGGCAACCTCAATCGCGTGACGGATCGCGCGCTCCACTCTGGAGGACGTGGTTTCATATTTCTTCGCCACGGCAGGGTAGAGCTGCTTTGTCACAGCGTTGATAATTTCGGGACGTTCCACCGACATCATAATCGAATCACGCAGGTAGTGGTAGCCCTTGATGTGCGCCGGCACGCCGATTTCGTGCAGGATTTCCGTCACGCGCAGCTCGATGCCAAACGCGTCAACGCTGATCGGAATCCGCAGCAGACGGTCGTTTTTCTTCAGCATCAGCTTCACGTTTTCGCACAGCTGCTCCACGTCGTAGGGCTTCAGCACAAAATACGCCGCGCCGCTGCCCATAATCTCACGCTCCAAAACAGCGCTGTGAAAAGCGGAAAACACAATAAACAGCGGCTGCTTGACGTTTTGTCGTTTGATGCTGCGCATCACGCCGATGGCGTCCAAGCGCGTCATAAAGGATTCCATCAGCACCACGTCTGGCTCCTCGCGGAGGATACGCGTGCAAAGCTCCTCGCCGTCCTTCGAACAGAAAGCAACCGAAATATTAAATTTTTGAAATATTTCAAGGTTCTTCGCGTCAAATTCGGCGGCGTCCTCTGTCACTATCAGCTTAATACTATTGTCCATGTCAATTCTCCCATCAAAATTATTGTTGTGAGATAATATTACCACAAAATGGTAAAGATGGCAATAGTTTCCAAATAAATTTTTAAAATTTTTTTAAATCCTTTTTCGTGCAAAAAGCGATAAATGACAAAAAACCGCGATATATTGTGTTAACTGCAATAATTCGACACCATATTTTGCGCTGTTACGCCGTAGCCCTCCTGCGGACTGTTCAGAAAAACATGCGTCACCGCACCCACCAGCTTACCGTTCTGCACCAACGGGCTGCCGCTCATGCCCTGCACTATTCCGCCGCATTCCGACAGCAGCCTTTCGTCTGTAACTTTTATGACAAAATTTTCATTTGTTCGGCTGCCAAAATTGCAAATGTCGGTAATTTCCACCTCGTAGCACCCGGGGTTTTCTCCCGAAACCGTGGTATACATCGCTGCTTTTCCCAATTTAATTTCGCCGTTGTCCGCAATTTCCAACTCCGTGCCAACAGGAATATTCTTGTCGTTTGTTGTCCCGAAAACACCGCAGTTGGTGTTTTTTGTCAAATGACCGAGGGTGGTGTCGCTGAAAATGCCGTTTAAGCTGCCCGCTTTGCCGGCGCTGCTTTTGGTGACGGAATTAATGTCCGCCTGCACCACCTCCGCGCTGCCCAGCGGCATCAGCGCCGTGGTGTCCCTGTCGCAAATGCCGTGACCGAGCGCCGCGAAGCTTTGGTCGCTCGGGCGGTAATACGTCACGGTGCCGATGCCTGCGCAGCTGTCGCGCACCCACGCGCCCGAAAGATACACGCCCACCATGTTCTTTTGCGGCTGAATGGTCTTGATCAGTTCCTTGCCGCCGCGCTCTATTGTCAGCCGCAGCTTTTCACCGCCGCAGTTGTGCGTTGCGCGCTGCACATCCTCGTTGGTTTTGACGTCCTCGTCGTTGATTTTTTTAATCACGTCGTTGACCTCCACGCCGCCCTCGGCGGCAGGGCATACATAGCGCCCTTCGCTGAAAAACGGCTCCAGTTCCACCACCATGACGCCGTCGCTGTAAAATTTCACGCCGAAGGGCTGACCGCCGAGAATCACTTTTTGCGTTGCTTCGGCGGCAAAAAAGTGTGACGGCTGCATGAAAACGGCTGCGGAAAGCGAAATCGTCAGAATTTTTACAAATTTTTTCAAAAAATCACCTTCTTTCCGTTGCCTTTCTTAGTATTTGCATTTATAATAATAAAAAAGCCGTTTAAAAATATTCAAAAAACACATGGAAGCATTTCGGTTTACAACGCGAAAAATACGCTTTTTTGCAAATATTTTTCAAATTTTCAAGCATTTTTTCAAGAGGTATTTATGGACAACAAGCAAGCGCAGCTCACCGGCTTAACCGCGGCTGAGGTGCAAAAAAGGGTAGAGGAAGGCAAAATCAACAGCGCTTCCACCGTCAAAACCAAATCCGTCAAGCGTATTTTTACCGACAACATCTGCACCTTGTTCAATTTGATCAACGTCATTTTGTTTGTGTCGCTGCTGCTGGTCGGCTCCTACCGCAACCTGCTGTTTATCGGCGTGGTGGTGTTTAATACCGGCATCGGTATTTTTCAGGAAATCCGTTCCAAAAAAAGCGTTGACGCGCTGACAATCCTCACCGAAAGCAAGCTGGATGTTCTGCGCGACGGCAAAACCGTGCCGCTCTCCAAGGATGAAATTGTGCTTGACGATATCATCATCCTTTCGCGCGGCAACCAAGTGCCTGCCGACTGCATTTTGGTGCAGGGAAGCTGCAAGGCGAACGAAAGCCTTTTGACCGGCGAGTCGGATTTGATTGAAAAGAATCCGGGCGACGAGCTGCTCTCCGGCAGCTTTATCGCGGCAGGCAGCTGCTATTGCCGCGTGCACCGCGTCGGCGCGGACAGCTATGCCGCCAAAATCAACAACGAAGCCAAGTACATCAAGAAAAACAATTCGCAAATTCTCAAATCCTTTAAATTTATTATCAACCTCTGCACCGCGATTATCTTTCCGCTCGGTGCACTGCTGTTTATCAAGGAGTTTTTTATTCTCCAAAAGGCGCTGCAGCAGGCGGTTGTGTCCACTGTCGGCGCGCTGGTCGGCATGATTCCGGGCGGCATGATTCTGCTCACCAGCACCGTGCTCGCCGTGTCGGTTATCCGCCTGTCGCGCAAGCAGGTGCTTGTCAATGAGATGTACTGCATCGAAACGCTCGCGCGTGTGGATGTTGTGTGTCTGGACAAAACAGGCACCCTGACAGCAGAGTCGATGGATGTCAGCGATGTGCTCTCCTTTGGCAGCGAAGAAGCGGACATCAAAAACGCGCTCGCGTCCGTTGTTGCCGCCAGCGAGGAAATCAACGCCACCTTGCAGGCAATCAGCGATTACGCCAAGGACGGCACGGCGGCTGCCTGTGAGCATTTTATTCCGTTTGCGTCCGAAACCAAGTGGTCGGGCGGCAGCTTTGCCAACGGCAAAAGCTATATCATCGGCGCGGCGGAGTTCGTATTTTCTGATAAAGAAAAATACAAAGAGGTATTTGATAAAATCAACGCCGTTAAGGACACCGTCCGCATCATCGTGTTGGCGAGCACGGACGAAAAGCCGCAGAGCGGCAAGCTGCCTGCCGATTTACAGCCGATGGCGCTGGTGCTGATTAAAGACAAGCTGCGTGACAACGTGTGCGAAACCGTCAACTACTTTAAGGAGCAGGGCGTCACCCTTAAGGTCATCTCCGGTGACAGCGTCAACACCGTGCAGCGCATTGCGATGGATTGCGGTATTGCCGGTGCGGAAAACGCGGTGGATATGACTGCCATAGACACCGACGAAGCGCTCAGCGAAGCCGCCGAGCGGTGCAACGTATTCGGCAGAGTGACGCCTGCGCAGAAGAAAAAGCTCCTTTTGGCGCTGAAAGCCCACGGCCACAAGGTCGCCATGACCGGCGACGGCGTCAACGATGTGCTCGCCCTCAAGGAAGCGGACTGCTCGGTTGCCATGGCTTCCGGCAGCGAGGCGGCGCGCAACGTGTCGCAGCTGGTGCTGGTCAACAACGACTTTGCCGCCATGCCCGAGGTGGTCGCCGAGGGCAGGCGCACCATCAATAATATCGAGCGCAGCTCTTCGCTGTATTTGGTCAAGACCATTTACTCGATTTTGCTGTCGCTGTTTTTCCTGTTCTCGCCGCTGTCCTATTCCTTCGAGCCGATTCAGCTCAGCTTAATCGGCGCGCTGACGGTCGGCTTCCCGTCCTTTGTGCTCGCGCTCCAGCCCAACAAGAGCATTGTGCGCGGCAACTTTACGTTCAACATCATCGCCAGGGCGCTGCCTGCGGCGCTGTGTGTGGTGACGGGTATTGTGCTGTCCTCCGCGCTCAGCGGTTGGCTCGGCTTGTCGCATGCGCAGCTGCAAACAATTGCCGTGTATCTCACCTCCATGATTTGCCTGATGCTGATTGTGCGGCTGTCCATTCCGATCAACGCTCTGCGCGGCGGTATGCTTGCCGTCAGCACGGCAGGCATGGTGATTGCCGTGGCGTTCTTCGGCTGGGTGTTCAAGCTGGTGCTTCTCGAAAACAACGCACTGATTTTGGCAATTATCTTAGCCGTCGGCACCGCGGTGCTGTTCCATGTGCTGTACACCATTGCCGATAAATACATAGAGAAATTTAAAAAACAAGATACGCCTTCTCTGAAAAAGTGATGAAATGAAATTGGAAATCCCCCAAAAAGCAAATCAAATTATCCAAACGCTGGAGCAAAACGGCTATGAAGCCTATGCGGTGGGCGGCTGCGTGCGCAACGCGGTTCTTGGACTGCCGGCGCATGACTGGGACATCTGCACCAACGCCAAGCCGGAGCAGCTCAAGCAGGTGTTTGGCGATTATACCACCCACGACTTCGGCTTGAAGCACGGCACCTTGGTGGTGTCGGTGGACGGCGAGCCGTTTGAGGTGACCACCTACCGCATTGACGGCGATTATGCCGACAACCGCCACCCTGAAAGCGTGACCTTTACGGACGATTTAACGGCGGATTTGTCGCGCCGTGACTTCACTGTCAACGCGATTGCCTACAGTGACCGCCGCGGTTTTGTCGATCCCTTCGGCGGCGCACAGGATATCAAAAGCAATCTTTTGCGCTGCGTCGGCGATCCCGACCGCCGCTTTAACGAGGACGCGCTGCGCATTTTGCGCGGTCTGCGCTTTGCCTCGGTGTATGGCTTTACCGTCGAGCCGCAGACGGCGCGGTCGATTCATCAAAACGCCGCGCTGCTGCAAAACATTGCGCAGGAGCGCATCCGCGAGGAGCTGACCGGCATGCTCTGCGGTAAAAACGTGCTGAAAACAGCGGATGAATTCCGCGACGTGATAGCCGTGGCAATCCCCGAGCTGACGGAAACCTTTGACTTTCCCCAGCGTAACAAGCACCATCAGTATGATGTGTGGCGCCATATTCTTCATTCGGTGGCGGCAATCGACAGCGAGCCGCTGCTGCGCATGACCATGCTGCTGCACGACCTCGGCAAGCCGCGCGCCTGCACAACGGATGAAAAGGGCGCGAACCATTTTAAAGGGCACCAGCAAATCAGTGCGGATTTGGCGGAGGTCATCTTAAAGCGTCTGCGCTTTCCGAATGTGTTTGTGCAGTCCTGTCTGCAATTGATTTTGTATCATGACGTGCGCTTTGACGGCAGTGAAAAGCAGGTAAAGCATGTGCTGCAAGCGCTCGGCGAGGAGCAAATGCGGCTGCTGTTCAAGGTGCAGCGCGCCGATTTGGCGGCGCAGTCGGACTATCGCCGTGAACAAAAGCTTGCGGCGGTGGACGCGGCAGAGCGGCAAACGGAGAAGGTGCTGCAGCAACGGCAGTGCTTCAGCCTAAAGCAGCTCGCCGTCAACGGCGCGGATTTAATCGCGCTGGGGATTCCCGAGGGCAGGGCGGTCGGCGCGGCGCTCCAAGCGCTGCTGACGGCGGTGATGAACAACGAATTGCCCAACGAAAAAACCGCTTTGCTGGCAAAGGTAAAGCAGGATATTTTATAAAAAGAAAAACGGACGTGAAAGCCACGTCCGTTTACATTTATTTTATATATGGATTAGATTCTGGCGACGCCGGAGTCAATGGCTGCCTTTTTAACCGCCTCGGCTACTGCCTTGCCTACACGCGGATCAAAGGCATGGGGGAGGATGTAGTCGGCGTTCAGCTCGCTTTCGTCAATGATGGAAGCCAGCGCATAGGAAGCGGCGATTTTCATCTGCTCGTTGATGTCGCTTGCGCGGCAATCCAGCGCGCCGCGGAAAATGCCGGGGAAGGCAAGCACGTTGTTAATCTGGTTTGGAAAGTCGCTTCTGCCGGTGCCGACAACCGCCGCGCCTGCTTTTTTGGCGAGGTCGGGCATGATTTCGGGCGTGGGATTTGCCATGGCGAAGATAATCGCGTCGCGGTTCATGGTCTTGACCATTTCCTCGCTGACGCAGCCTGCGGCGGAAATGCCGAGGAATACGTCCGCGCCGACCATCGCGTCGGCAAGCGTGCCGGTTTGATGGGCCAGATTGGTGATTTCCGCCATCTCGCGCTTGACGGCGTTCAGGCGTTCGTCGCCCTTGCAGATAATGCCCTTGCTGTCGCACATGGTGATGTGCTTAACGCCCATGGTCATCAGGTGCTTGGCAATCGCAATGCCTGCGGCGCCGGCTCCGTTCATGACAACCTTAATTTCGTCTATCTTTTTGCCGGTGATTTTTAAAGCGTTCAGCAGACCCGCCGCAACGATAATCGCGGTGCCGTGCTGGTCGTCGTGGAAAATCGGGATATCGCACTTTTCTTTCAGCTTGCGCTCAATTTCAAAACAGCGCGGTGCGGAGATATCCTCCAGATTGATGCCGCCGAAGGAGCCGCTGATGAGGTAAACGGTGTTGACGATTTCGTCCACATCCTTGCTTTTGACGCAGATGGGGAAGGCGTCAACGTCGCCGAACGCCTTGAACAGCGCGCATTTGCCTTCCATCACGGGCATGCCCGCCTCGGGGCCGATATCGCCCAAGCCGAGCACGGCAGTGCCGTCGGTGACAACCGCTACCAAATTGTTGCGGCGTGTCAGCTCATAGCTTTTGTTGACGTCCTTTTGCACTTCCAAGCAAGGCTCGGCAACGCCGGGGGTGTAGGCGAGCGCCAAGTCCTCGGAGGAGCTGATGGGAACGCGTGAAATCACTTCGATTTTGCCGTTCCAGTCGTAGTGTTTTTTTAAGCTTTCCTTTCTGATGTCCATATGATTACTCCTTTTCCTGTATAGAAAATTCCTGTTTGCCAACGAACATTATAAAACAAAAGTCGGATGTTGGCAAGAATTATTTGACTTTTTTCTGATTTTCCTGTAAACTAATAATGCGAGTGCGCCGAACAGCCGCGAGCAGCGCCCGAAAGGGACTGTGCGAGGAAAGTCCGGGCTTCACAGAGCGAAAATAACGGCTAACGGCCGCCGGGGGCGACCCTAGGGATAGTGCAACAGAAAATAACCGCCGTCCGCAAGGATCGGCAAGGATGGAAAGGTGAGGTAAGAGCTCACCGGAGGGCGGGAGACCGCTCTGCCGTGTAAACCCTATTTGAAGCAACACCGTGGAGGAACATTTGCGCTTGCTCGGCGCGTTCCGGGGAGGTGGCATCGAGCGGTGCGGGCAACCGTCCGCCAAGATAGATGGCTGTTCAAGACAGAACCCGGCTTACAGACGCAGTCGCACAAAAGCTACGCTAAGGCGTGGCTTTTTTATTTTTGGCTGATATGATTTTTTCCGCGCATTTTATGCCGTCCACGGCGGCGGAAATGATACCGCCTGCATAGCCTGCGCCCTCGCCGCAGGGATAGAGTCCCTGCAAGCCGACGGATTGCAGGGTTTCGGCGCTGCGCAGAATACGGATGGGCGAGGACGAGCGTGTTTCCAAGCCGGTCAGCACCGCGTCGCCGTCGTCAAAGCCGCGCAGCTTTTTGCCCATGGCGGTGATGGCTTCCTGCATGCTCTCGCCGATGGCTGTGGGCAGAATGTCGTGAAGATTAGACGGCGCCGTTTCCGGCAAAAAGCTCGGCTGCACCTCGCCGAGGTGGGTGGAAGCGCGGTTTTGCAGGAAATCCTCTACGCGCTGCACGGGCGCGGCAAAGCTGCCGCCGCCGAGCCGGAAGGCTTTTTCTTCCAAGTCGCGCTGGAAGTACATGCCGGCAAGCGGTTGGTCGCTGCCGTAATCCGCAGGGTTGACGCTGACGAGCAGTGCGGCGTTGGAGTTGACGGCGTCGCGCGCAAACTCGCTCATGCCGTTGGTGCACAGCCTGCCGGCTTCGCTTGAAGCGTTGACCACCTTGCCGCCGGGACACATGCAAAAGGTGTAGGCGCCCCTGCCGTTGGCGGTTTGGACGTTCATTTTATAGGCGGCTGCGCCCAGCGCTTTGTGACCGGCAAATTTGCCGTACTGCGCGCGGTCGATTTTTTCACGCAGGTGCTCTATGCGCGCGCCGACGGAAAAGGGCTTGGCTTCGATGGGAAGCTTTTGCCTCTCCAGCATTTCAAAGGTATCGCGCGCGCTGTGTCCGATGGCAAGAAGCACGCTGTCGGTTTCGATGATTTCTTCCTTGCCGTTATGCTGCGCAACCACGGCGGTCAGCTTGCCGTCCCTTGTCTGAAAGCCGCTGAGCTTGGTTTCAAACAGCACCCTGCCGCCGAGGGAGAGGATTTCCTCGCGGATGTTTTTGACGGTGATTTTCAGCTTGTCCGTGCCGATATGGGGCTTGGCGTTATAAAGAATTTCCTCCGGCGCGCCGTGGGATACAAACTCCTGCAGCACCTTGCGCCGGCGGCTGTCCTTGGTGCCGGTGTTGAGCTTGCCGTCGGAAAAGGTGCCTGCGCCGCCCTCGCCGAATTGCACGTTGGAGGTTTCATCGAGCTGTCCCGTCGTCCAAAAGCGATGGACGTCCGCGGTGCGCGCGTCCACATCTTTGCCGCGCTCGAGCACAATCGGCTTGGCGCCGCTTTGCGCCAGCACCAGCGCCGCAAACATGCCGGCAGGACCGAAGCCCACGACGACAGGCGCAGCGCCGCCCGTCCACTGCGGCACTTCGTAGCGGTAGGGCGTGACCTTGACGGCGTTTTTATTCTTGCTGAGAATTTTATTTTCGCTTATATGCAGCTCCACGTCCAGCGCGCAGATGAAATGCAGCTGGTCTTTTTTGCGCGCGTCCACCGAGCGGCGGAACAGACTGACGGAGCGAATTGCCTGCCGGTCCACACGCAGCTCCTTGGCTGCCGCTGTCAGCAGGGTTTTGTCGGTATAGTCAAGCGGAATTTTGATGTTGTTGAGTCTTATCATAGCTGTTCTCCCACGAGGATGCCGCTCGCAAAGGCAAAGTGGAGGTTGTAGCCGCCGCACTCGCCGCAAACGTCGAGCGCTTCGCCGCAAAACCAGAGGTTTTCAATGCGCTTGCTTTGCAGGGTTCGGGACTCGATTTGCCCGGGAAGCAGCACGCCGCCCTTGCACGCCTGCGCGCGGTCAAAGCCCATGTTGCCTTGAACGGCGAAGGTGAGCGCCTTGGCGCTTTTTGCCGCCGCGCGGATCTCCTGTTCGCTGAGCTTTTTGCAGGGGTGCGAAAAATCTTTGACCTGTGCCTGCTTGAGCACCGCCTGCGCGATACGCTTTTGCAGAATTCCCGTCAGGAGATTGTCGGCAGGCTGCTGTGCGTAGTTCGTTTTATTCTTTTGAAGAATATTGTATAATTCTCTTTCGGAAATATTCGGCAGTAAGTCCAGCACAATCCGCTGCCCCTTTTCCGCATAGAGCGAGAGGTTAAATATGCAGATGCCGGAGAGGTTGTCCTCGTTAAACTGCACCTCGCCGCGCTCGGCTTTGATAATGCCGTTGCTCTCCAGCCTTGCTTCGGCGTGCGCACGCAAGCCCTTGAGGGATTTTAGCACCGCGCTTTCAACGCGGATGGGGCAGAGAGCCGGGGTGAAGGGCGCGGTGCGGTGACGGAGCGCGAGTGCGTCCAAGCTGTTGCAGCCGCCCAGCTTCGGCGCGGCAGGCGAGCCTGCCGCGATGACAAGCTTGGGCGCGTAAAAGCAGTTTTGCTCCGTGAAAACAGCAAAGCCGTTCTGCGTCTGCACGCGGCGCACCGCTTCTTTGCAAAAGACGTCCACACCCAAGGCTTCACACTGAAACCGCAGGACGTCCAGCACGGCGGAAGCCTGGCGGCAAAGGGGATAGTACCTGCCCTCGCTGTCTGCCGAGGTCAAGAGCCCCAAGTCTTTAAAGTATTGCAGCAGCGCCGGTACGTCTGTTTTTTGCAGCACTGCCGCGACGGTTGGCGCGGCGCCGTTGCCGACGTATTTTTCGGGGCTGACATTTTTGTTTGTCAGGTTGCATCTGCCGTTGCCGGTGGCGAGCAGCTTTTTGCCCACGCGGTCGTTTTTCTCCAGCAGCGCCACGCGCAGCGATGGGCGGTGCCGTTTGGCGGCGATGGCGCAGAGCATGCCTGCCGCGCCGCCGCCGATGATGATGGCGTCAAAGGTGTATTTCATAGCTTCCTTGCTTTCTCCTATAAAAGAAGGCAGCGTGCGCTGCCTTTTGTGGTGCTTATTCGCTTATCCCTTCGGCGCGAACAGCGCGCTGATGCCGCCGAACACGCCCATGCTGGCAAGCCCCATAATCACGCCGGCGATGACTACGCCGCACATGACGGCGATGACGCTGCGCTTGAAGCCCATATCCAAAAAGCTCGCCGCCAGCGTACCTGTCCATGCGCCGGTGCCGGGCAGGGGAATACCGACAAACAGCATGAGGGCGATAAACAAGCCCTTGCCTGCCTTTGCCTGCAGCTTTTGACCGCCCTTTTCGCCCTTTTGCAGGCAGAAGGTGAAAAATTTGCCGATGTATTTTTTATCCTTGCCCCAAATCAGCACCTTTCTGGCGAAAAAGTAGATGAAGGGAACCGGCAGCATATTGCCGATAATACAGATAATATATGCCCATACCATATTCAGGTGCATGCCGACGGCGACGGGAATCGCGCCTCTCAGCTCGATGATGGGCACCATGGAAATCAAAAAGATAATCAGATATCCTAACAATGAAGCTCTCTCCTTTTCGTGATAACAAATCCAGTTTAGTATAACAGAAAAAGTGATAGTTTTCAATATCCTGCGCCAATGTTTCCGTAAAAAACCAACAGACTTGTTCTTTTTACGCTTTTTTTCATTGACTTTGCCTATATTTGATGTACAATAAATACTATATGGGGTGATGATATGAAGGAAAACCGTGCTTCCAAGCGGTTCACCGCTGTCATTGTTGCGCTGACGGCGGCAATGGTTTTGTTTGCGTGGATTCATTCGTGCTTTCCGGCAAGCCTTTCCTCGCAGGAAAGCGAGGGGATTTTAAAAATTGTTTACGGCGCTTTTCAGGCGTTGGGACTGACGCTTGCGCAGGCGTCCTATTTGATTCGCAAGCTGGCGCATTTTTCGGAGTTTTTTGCCATCGGCGCGCTGCTGATGAGCTGCGCCTATTGCTTTGACCGCCGAAAGCCGCGGCGCTATGGCTTTCGGGTGCTGCTCGGCGGCTTGCTGGCGGCGCTGATTGACGAAACCATCCAGCTCGGCGTGGAGGGCAGAGCGGGCATGGTGACCGACATATGGATTGATTTTGCCGGAGTGTGCTGCGGCGCTGCGCTGCTGCTGGGCTGCTTTACGCTCCACGCAAAACGGAAGGGATGGAAATAGACAGAGATGGAAGACATAAAGAGAGAGAATAAAATGGGCACCATGCCCATGACAAAGCTGATTTTGACGATGTCGCTGCCGGCGATGTTCTCGATGACCATCATGGCGATGTACAACGTGGTGGACAGCATTTTCATCAGCAAATACGACATGGACGGCTTTACGGCGGTATCGCTGGCATATCCGCTGCAGCTGCTGCTGATTGCCGCGTCGGTCGGTACGGCGATCGGCGTCAACTCGCTGGTGGCGCGCAAGCTGGGCGAAAAGGATTTCAAATCCGCCGACAGCGCCGCCACGCATGGCTTGCTGCTGTGCTTTTTTACCTATGCGTTCTTCCTGCTGCTGGGACTGTTCGGCGTGCGGCCGTTTATGCACCTGTTCAGCGGCAATCCGCGCGTGATTGAGGCAGGTGTGCAGTATTTTACCTGTGCGCTGTGCTTTTCGGTATTCTCCATCATTCAGGTGATGATAGAAAAAACCCTGCAGGCGACGGGCAATATGATTTACCCGATGCTGTTTCAGCTGACCGGCGCGGTGGTGAATATCATTTTTGACCCGCTGCTGATTTTCGGCATCGGCATTTTCCCGGAGCTGGGCGTGCTCGGCGCGGCGGTTGCGACGGTGTTCGGTCAGTTCTGCGGCATGGTGTTTGCCGTGGTGGTGCTGTTTGCCAAGACGCACGGCGTGAAGATTACGTTTAAGGGCTTTCGCTGGAACGGCATAATTGTCAAGAACATTTACGCCGTGGGCTTCCCGTCTATTATTATGCAGAGCATCGGCGCGATTATGATGCTGGGACTCAACGCGATTTTTCAGGCGTACAACTCCATTGTGTCGGTGGATGTGTTCGGCATCTATTTCAAGCTGCAAAGCTTTGTGTTTATGCCCTGCTTCGGACTCAATCAGGGTGTGATGCCGATTATCGGCTACAACTACGGAGCGCGCAATAAGGAGCGGCTCTATTCGGCGCTCAAGCGCGGCATCATCATCGCCGTGATTATCATGACAATCGGCGTGGTTTTGATGTGGACGATTCCCGATGTGCTGCTTTCGATGTTCGGCGATGAGTCGAGCTACACCGACGTTGACCAAGCCACCCTGACCGCGGTGGGTGAGCACGCGTTCCGCATTGTCAGTCTTTGCTTTATCCCGGCGGCGGCAGGCATCATCTTTACCACGCTGTTCCAGGCGGTGGGCAAGGGGCTGCGCAGCCTGCTGATGTCCTTTTTCCGTCAGCTTTTGCTGCTGCTTCCGATTGCGTTTTTGCTGACAACGCTGTTCGGCGTCAGCTATGCGTGGTACGCCTTTCCGATTGCGGAGTTTGGCTCGCTGATGATTGCGGTGGCGTTCTTCCTGAATTTGGTACACGGCGACTTTAAAAAGCTGCAATAACATTCTCCGTCACCTCGGCGCGTTTGTGCCGGGGTGATTTTTTGCTTTATAAAGGTTTTTCCAAAGGCAGGAGCGTCCGCGGCGCTTTTGCGGCAAACGGTGAAGCAAAACAAGAGCATAAGTTGAGATCTGTTACAGAATCGCAGCAGTTTAGGCGTTGGTAGAATGTATTATCGGCAAAAAAATAAAGCCATGCAGTTTATGTAAAAAACAAAAATGAGCTTGAATCTCTCACGAAGGTCAATATCCTCGACCGCGTACAAAAGTATAACAAACTCATTGATATTACTGTACCACAAACTGATTTGAAACGCAACCCCTCGCAGCAAAATAATTCCGGTAGCGGCAAGCTTTCCGACAAGCCGGGCGGCTTGAAGTCCAAAGACGACACGATTTATGACGGAATGTATGAGGACGGCGACCTGTATTTCGGGGGCTTGCGGACACGATGGAACAGCCGGCGTTTTTATCAGGTAAATGATAACATTTCCCGTCACCTCGGCGCATATAATGCGTTGAGGTGATTTTTTGTGGAGGAATATAACCGCATTACATATGACGACAATTGGCAGAGCGTCAGCGAGCCGGAGGCGGCGGTGGTGACGATGCCGCAGGAGGAGGGAGAGGACGGTGATCAGCCGCTGCAGCGGCAAAGGCGCTCCTTTCCCCGGCAGCCGGTGCTGACGCTGCAGCTTGTTCTGTGCGTGTTGTTGGGGCTTGCGGCGTTTGTGTTCAGGAGCGTGGGGGGCGAGACGTATGATGCGGCGCACGCGTGGTATGCGTCCAAGCTCAGCGACACCGCGATTTTTGACCGCCTGCGCAGCTTTGACGCGGCAAAGCTGATTGCCACCGCCGATGAAATTCCGCATTAAGCATACCGAAATCGGCGTGTCCTACACGCTGCTGTGTTTAGCGGCTGTGTGCGCGCTGCTCGGCGTGTTGGAAAAGTTTTTATGGTGCGCCGCCGCCATTGCGCTGCACGAGGGAGGGCATCTTTTGATGATGCGCTGCCTTGGATATTTCCCTGAAAGAATAAAAATTTCGCTCTTTGAAATCGCCATCATCGACAGCGGCAGACAGCAGCGCAGCGCCCGTCACAACGCCCTCATTATTTTTTTCGGGCCTTTTGCGAATTTTATTTGTTTTTCTGTCAGTTATCTGCTATACTTAATAGGAATGAAAGCAATCATGCCCTTTGCGGCGGCAAATCTGTCGGTCGGGCTGTTCAACAGCCTGCCGGTGCTCTCGCTCGACGGCGGTCAGCTGCTCTATCTGCTGCTCTGCCGCAGACATTCTCCGCAAACAGCGGAAAGGGCGGTGGACGCGGTGACGTTTGCCTGCATTTTTCCGCTTGCCGCGCTGGGCTTTTGGTTGCTGCTGCAATCCAAAAATAATTTTTCTCTCCTGTTTGTCAGCGGCTGCTTGGCGGCGTCGCTGCTGATGAGGAGAAACCGATATTTCTAGCGTGCGCGGCACGCGGATTTCAAATGAAGGTGTTTCGTTTGAATGTATAACAGGAGGTACGAATGGTTAGCAAGGAAGTTGAAAAGCTGCTTTTGAAGGTGCAAAAGCCCGGACGGTATGTGGGCGGCGAGCTGAATGAAGTGATAAAGAATAAAAAGGACGTCGAGGTGCGCTTTGCGTTTTGCTTTCCCGACACCTATGAGGTGGGCATGTCGCATTTGGGCATGAAGATTCTCTACAGCCTGTTCAACAGCGTGCCCTATATCTGGTGCGAGCGCGTGTTTGCGCCGTGGGTGGATATGGAGGAGGAGATGCGCCGTCACCATATTCCGCTGTACGCGCTGGAAAGCGGCGATTCGATTGCGGACTTTGATTTCATCGGCTTCACCCTGCAATATGAGCTGAGCTACAGCAATATGCTGAATATGCTGCAAATGGGCAATGTGCCGATTCTGTCTTGCGAGCGCACGGAGCTGAAAAACATTGTCGTCGCGGGAGGTCCCTGCGCCTGCAATCCCGAGCCGATTGCCGATTTTGTGGATATGTTCTTCATCGGCGAGGGCGAGGAGGTCGATTTGGAGGTGATGGAAATCTTCCGCCAATGCCGCGCCGAGGGTGTGGACAAGCAGGAATTTCTGCGCCGCTGTGCGCAGGTGGAGGGCGTGTATGTTCCGGCGCTGTATGAGGTGGCGTACAATGACGACGGCACCATCCAAAGCTTTACGCCCAAGGAGGGCGCGCCTGCGGTGATTCACAAGCGCGTCATGCTCGAGATGGACAAGTCCTACTATCCCGATAATTTTGTGGTGCCGCTGGTGGAAATCGTCCACGACCGCGCCGTGCAGGAAATCTTTCGCGGCTGCATCCGCGGCTGCCGCTTTTGTCAGGCAGGTTTTATCTACCGCCCGGTGCGCGAAAAGTCGCCCGATACCATCAACGCGCAGTGCCGCGCGCTGTGCGGCAACACCGGCTATGACGAGGTATCGCTGTCCTCGCTGAGCTCGAGCGACTACAGCCAAATTGTGCCGCTGCTTGAAAAGCTGACGGCGTGGACAGGCGAGGAAAAGGTGAGCATTTCACTGCCATCGCTGCGCGTGGACGGCTTCACCGATGAAATTATGAACAAAATCAAAACCGTGCGCAAAAGCGGACTGACCTTTGCCCCCGAGGCAGGCAGCCAGCGCATGCGCGACGTTATCAATAAAAATGTGCAGCATGACGAGCTGATGCAGACCTGCGCCACCGCCTTCGCCGGCGGCTGGACAACCGTGAAGCTATATTTTATGATTGGCTTGCCCACCGAAACGATGGATGACGTGGCGGCGATTGCGCAGCTCGGTCAGGACGTGGTGGATACCTATTACCATACGCCCGACCACGCCAAGGGCAAAAGCGTGCGTGTGACGGTGTCGGCGTCGTCGTTTGTGCCCAAGCCCTTTACGCCGTTCCAGTGGGAACCGCAGGACACGATTCCCGTGCTGCACGAAAAGCAGCAGCACATCAAGGAGAGCATCCGCTCTAAAAAGATTACCTTTAACTATCACGACGCGGACACAAGCTATCTCGAAGCGGTGTTTGCGCGCGGCGACCGCAAGCTGTGCAGGGTGATGGCGCTCGCCTGTGAGCGCGGCTTTCACTTTGACGGCTGGAACGACTGCTTCAGCCTGGAAAAATGGCTGGCGCTGTTTGAGGAGTGCGGCATCGACCCGTCCTTCTATGCTAACCGCAGAAGAAGCTTTGACGAAATTTTGCCGTGGGACCACATTGACTACGGCGTCAAAAAGAGCTTTTTGATGAAGGAATGTCAAAAGGCATATGAGAATACCACAACGCCGCACTGCCGCTTGCAATGCTCGCACTGCGGCGCGGCGAAATACGGAAAGGGTGTGTGCTTTGAAAAACGTCAGAATTTGGTTTAAGAAGGATTTTGAGTGCCGCTACATCTCGCATCTCGACCTCAACCGCACTATGCTGCGCGCGCTGCACAAAAGCAAAATTCCGATTTGGCACACCGAGGGTTTTAATCCGCACCCGCTTGCCACCTTTCCGCTGCCGCTGTCGCTCGGCTTTCGCGGCGTGAACGAATGTATGGATGTGCGGCTGGAGGATGATGATTATTCTTTTGAAGAAATAATCACGCAGCTCAATGCCTGTCTGCCGCGCGGCATCCGCGTGTTTGATGTGACCGAAGCCGTGATGAAGGCAGGAAAGATCGCCTTTGCCGCCTTTACCGTGCGGCTCGCGTGCGACAAAACGCCGTCGTCGGTGATTTGCCGCGACCTCAGGGCGCTGCTCGGACAGGACGAAATTATTATTGAGAAAAAGTCCAAAAAAGGCATGAAAACCGTGGACATCAAGCCTGCGGTGCAGTCGTATGAAATAGTGGAGGAATTTGACTTTGCGCGGCTGGAAATCCTGCTTTCCGCAGGCAGCAGCGACAATGTGAACCCCAATTTGCTGATTGCCGCGCTGCAAAGCAAAACCGGTGCGGAATATGAGGTTGACATTACGCGCAACGACCTTTATAATGCAGATAAGGAACCGTTCAGGTAGGTGAGGGTATGTTTCAGTTTACAATAAAAGAAGCGGATTTTCTCAATCAGTTCAAGGAAAAAATCAGGGAGTATGTCAACAAGTCCTACAAGTTCACCATGGGCTATCTGGCAAGCCCGGTGCTCAACGATTTCCGCGACAACGAGCGGCTGATTTTGATTGCCGTCAACAAATCGGTCTATCAGAATTTGTACAGCTTTTTTCACCTCAATGAAAATCATATGCAGTACGCCGGGTTTGCCTGTCTGGAAACGGCTGTATACGGCATGCGGCTGTACTATGCGCTGGCGACCGAGCCGCAAAACCTGCATGATTATATCACCACGCCCGCGTTTTCGCTGGAGGAATGTGAAAAGCGCGAAGAGGAAAAGCGCAGGGAAAAGGAATTTGCGGAGGATGAGGAGCAATTTTCTATAAAAGAATTTTATAATGCTGTTCATCGCTTTAATACCTTTGTCATGAAAACCCCTGCCGTTTCCTCACAGCTGCACAACCGCAACCTGTTTTTGGGGCTCTCATGCGGCAAGGAGCTCAGCGACGAGCTGCAGGACGAGGTGCGCAAAAATATGGTCGGCGCGTATCTTTCCCTGAGTCTGCATGCAAAAATGTTCTTTAACGGCGGCTTGGACGAGTCGCTGGAGGATTTTGAGGAAGAGCTTCACGCGATGTTTATGGAATATGTGAAACGGTTTTCATAAGGACTTTTGGAAAGCTTCACAAAAGCTTGCGGTAAACTTCATACAGCCTTCACAAACAGCCTTTATGATATAAGCACAGTCAAACAAACAACAAGTGCTTTTTGATTTTTTTTCATAGATGTTCCTTTAAAGATAAAAACCGGCCGCAGCGCCGGTTTTTATTTTGTGTGGTGAGATAAGTGTATTATTATTCTTTAAACGAATATTTAAAACAGACCTTTGGCGAGAAGGTCTATAAGCTTTCGCTCGACGGCGGCATGACCTGCCCCAACCGCGACGGCACGCTCGATACGCGCGGCTGCATTTTTTGCAGCGCCGGCGGTTCAGGCGAATTTGCGGCGGAAAGAGGAAAAAGCGTCGCCGCGCAAATCGAGGAAGCCAAGCGGCGCATCACCGCGAAAAGCGATTGCAGGCGGTTTATTGCGTATTTCCAGCCGTTCTCCAACACCTATGCGCCGGTGGAGCGCCTGCGCGCATTGTTTGAGCAGGCGATGGCGCCGGACGATATCGCGGCGTTGTCCGTCGCCACGCGCCCGGACTGCTTGGACAACGATACAGTGGCGCTTTTGGCGGAGCTGAACCGTCAAAAGCCCGTGTGGGTGGAGCTCGGCTTGCAGACTATTCACGCAAAGACCGCGCGCTACATTCGCCGTGGCTATGATTTATCTGTCTATGATGACGCGGTGCGGCGGCTGCATGCTGTCGGCGTACAGGTGATCACGCATGTCATCCTCGGTTTGCCGGGGGAGAGCAGGGAGGAAATTTTGCAGAGCGTGCGCTATGCAGGCGAACGCAGCGACGGCGTGAAATTGCAGCTTTTGCATGTCCTCAAGGGAACGGATTTACAGAAGGATTACGAAGCCGGCAGGTTTTCCGTGCTGTCGATGGAAGCTTATATCGACTTGCTCTGCGATTGCGTGGAGATATTGCCGCGCGGTACGGTGATTCACCGCCTGACAGGCGACGGTGACAAAAGGTTGCTCGTCGCGCCGCTGTGGAGCGCCGATAAGAAACGTGTGCTCAACGCCATCAACCGCGCGTTCCTCGAGCGCAATATTGAACAGGGAAAAAAGGATACCAATCTTCATTAAAAAGTAGACTTTCTACTTTTTAATAGCGCCGTAGGCGCGTCAAGATTGTATAAGACGGCAATTGCGCTTTTGCGCAATTGGATTGGAAAACGCGCCAAGCGTTTTCTCTCTGATAGAAAGTTGTCTACTTTCTATCAGAGAATAGTATGACAACAGCCCCGGCTAGTGATCATCGGAGCTGTTGTCTTTCTTTTTGCTTTTTATTTGAAAGATGATGTAGCCGATCACCGCCGCAGCCGCCGCGGCAGACGCGCATAAAACAATAATCGGCGTGGCTTTGTCCGCTTCGCGCTCCACAACGCTGTTCAGCTTGCCCAAGTCCTGTACGGGAGAAGCGGTGGTGGTCTGCTTATCCTTGGCTTTGGCGCTGCTTTTCGAGGCGCCGCTTTTGCTGCTTTCTTTGCTTTCCGCAGAGGAAGCGGCTTTTTGCTTTGGCTGCGATTCGGCTTTGCCGATGCTGTCATCGGCGTTGCTGCTGACGGTGACGGTGCCGGCAAGACAGGAGCCGACGTTCATCCACTGCGCGTCGCTGTCGGTGCAGTCCATCACCCGGAAGCCGATTTCAGCTGCGCCATCGGCAAGCGTTTTGAATTCGACGGAAAACAGCGTTGTCTGTTCCGCAAGCGGAACGCCGTCGGTGCACAGATAGGAAAGGCGGATGCCGTCGCTCTTTTCCGCGCAGACGACCTCGCTGCCCTGAGGTGTGTGAATGTCGCGGTATTCGAGCACAGCTTTGTCAAAGGTGAATTCAAACAGCGCCGCGCTCAGCTTGCCGCTGCCCTGCGCCGTGACGGGGACTTCCACAAGGCGGTTGCTGCGACAGGTGACGCTGCCGGTTTCAATGGACACACTGCCTGCGGCAGACGCCGAAAATACCGATAGAATTGTAAGCAGAAAAAGGACAGTGAAGAATCGTTTCATTGTTTTGTTCCTTGCAAAATAATTTATTCTGTTATCATAGTAGCGCATATAGCAAGGAAAAACAATTGCAAATTTTGTGTTATAAAATTTTTTTGGTGAAATTTCGTCACAAATTGCATACTTGTATGCAAAAAAACGCGCTGAAACGAGTATAAGTGAAGGGAGGTATTTGGTGAAAACAAAAAATATAACATACCAATACAACATCAACCGCATGACAGCGGTTGAGCTTATTTCAACCATTCATATCGACGATTACAACACGCGGCAAATCGAGCTGGTGCTGGCGGATCACGACGAACCGTTTGACGTGTCCGGCTGCACGGCGACAGCGCGTTTTGTGACCACAGACAAAATCCTGCTGTCCGACAACGTGCCCTGCACGGCGAACGGCAATACGATTCTGATTCCGATTGACGCAGCGGCGGTGCAGGCGTGCGCCTGCGACGTCAGGATTGAGGTTAGTCTTACACAGAACGGTGACGCGCTGACGCTGCCGTTTCCGCTGTGGGTGCGCGTGCGCGGTTCCGTGCTGGACGATTCCGGCGTTGCGCCTGCGTCGCAGGGCACGATTCCCGAGCTGCTCAAGGCGGTAGAGGAGGAGCTTTCGCGCGTGAAGGATTTTGTTGACCGCGACGGCGTTTTTGAAATCTTGGACGGAGCGCTCCAGGGCAATCAAAGCGTTGCGCCCTCGCTCTATGTGAGGGCAAAGGGCAACAATTACGCCTTGATTTACGAGGACAGCAATGAGGAAACCCACGAGCTGTTTGATTTCAGCAGTCTGCCCGCCTCACAAGGGGAGAAAGGTGACAAAGGCGACAAAGGCGACAAGGGCGATAAAGGCGACAAGGGCGACAAGGGCGACACCGGCGCCAGCGGCAGCAATTATGTGCTGACCGCCGCCGACAAAGCTGAAATTGCGAACCTCGCCATTGCCGAGCTGAACGGAAACGGGGTGAGCTACTGATGGGACAGAAATTCTATAACGAAGCCGACGTACAGGCAATCGCTTCCGCTATCCGCGGCAAAAACGGTACGCAGAACACCTATACCGTCAGCCAAATGGCGGCTGCCGTCGGTGCGATTCCGACGGGCGTTGCCAACTGCGTGACAGCGACCTATACATGTACGTCCGCAAAGGGCAATCAAAACATTACCTTGGTGTCGGGCAATTCGTTCATCGCTGCCAATTATAACAACGCCAAGGCATTTGCGCTGGTGGTGAAAACCGGCAATTTGCAAAGCAATGGATTGACGCTGTTTTTTAACACCAATCAGGCGTTCGGCGTGGTGAGCACGAGTAATGCTACCAACGTGTATGGCTATTTTGCGTATGATGACGGCACGGTAGCAGGCACAGGCTACCGCACAACCAAGTCTCTCAGCGAGCAGTCCTCCAACGCAGGACATATGTACGCCACCTCCGGCGGCGATTTGGTAGTCAGATCCGGCGGTATTACGCAGGCTTTTCAAACAGGCGACTATTTTATTCTGTTCGGACTAATGGAGGCTGATTAACATAAAAGATTTTTTCCATGTTTTATTGGCAGGCGCTGTCGGTGCGCTGGCGGCATATTTCAACGTTTTGTTAATTCCGCTGGTGGTGCTCGTGGCGGTCATGCTGATTGACTACATCACCGGCATGGCAGGCGCGAGCTGCACCGGGCAGCTTAACAGCCGTGTAGGTGTGCGCGGCATTGTCAAAAAAGCCGGGTATTTGGCGCTGGTCGCCGTCGGCATGGTGGTGGATTATCTCATAACATCCGCGCTGGTGTCCATCGGCATTGATTTGCAAATCAACTACTGCTTCGGCATGATAATCACGGTATGGCTGATTATCAACGAGCTGATTTCCATTCTCGAAAACCTCGGCGAAATGAACATACCTTTGCCGCAGTTTTTGGTCAATATGGTCAAGACGTTAAAAAGCAGGGTAGAGGATAAAGCAGAGAACGGCAAACACTTTGAGGAAAAGCCGAAAAAATAACGCGGAGAACAGGTTTGGCAAGATGAAATGATTCGAAGGCGGGCGAGCGTCGCAGACGCTCGCCTTCGAATCCCCTTTTGTCTTTGGAATCAATGGCGGAGAGAAGGTGCTGCGGTGCAGGGAGAAGGGTTCATCTCGCTTTTTGCGGCGTGTATAAGGAGAAAACATCATCAACGCTCTCCCTAAAAACAGTCCGCCGGACTGTTTTTGCCGGACGAAAAATCACATTATTATCCCGCCGTTGATGAATGTTTCAGTGAGATGAAGTTTTTCGAAGGCGGGCGAAAGCGTCTGCGACGCTCGCCTTCGAATCCCCTTTTGTCTTTGAAATCAATGGCGGAGAGAAGGTGCTGCGGTACAGGGAGAAGGGTTCATCTCGCTTTTTGCGGAGTGTGTAAGGAGAAAACATCATCAACGCTCTCCCTAAAAACAGTCCGCCGGACTGTTTTTGCCTGCCTGCGGCAGGCACGGTCGCCTTCGAATCCCCTTCTTTATCTTTGTAATAAAAAAACACAGATACCCTTTGGGTATCTGTGTTTTTTTATGGCGGAGAGAAGGGGATTCGAACCCCTGGTACGGTGATTACCGTACACATGATTTCCAATCATGCTCCTTCGGCCAGCTCGGACATCTCTCCAAACGCCGTTGTCTATTATAGCAAATGTTTTTTAAAAAATCAAGCCCTTAATGACTTTTATTTTCGAAAAAGTTTTGCGAATTTTTGTGAATTTGCATAAATATGCGAAAAGTTCAATATTTATGCGATAAAATACTTGATTTTTCAAAAACACTCTGCTATATTATTAGATGACAAAATTGAAGGAGATGTCAAGTAATGAAAAAAATTCTTTCCGCACTTCTGGCATGCACCCTGATTGGTGCTATGGTATTTGCTTTTGCAGGCTGCAGCAACAGCCTCGACGAAGCAGAAAAGGGAGAGTCCAAGACTAACAGCGCTGCTAACAGCGCTGCCAAGAGCACTGACAAGAGCACTGCCGACGAGGCGAAGCCCTCCAAGGGTGAGCTCCACATGGCTACCAACGCATTTTTCCCGCCTTATGAGTATTATGAAGAAGACAAAATCGTCGGCATCGATGCTGAAATCGCAAAGGCTATCTGCGACAAGCTCGGCTATGACCTCGTGATTGACGACATGGAATTCGATTCCATCATCACCGCAGTTCAGTCCGGCAAGGCTGATTTCGGTATGGCAGGCATGACCGTGACCGACGAGAGAAAAGAAGCGATTGACTTTACCGATACCTATGCCAACGCTATCCAGGTTATCATCGTTAAGGAAGGCTCCGACAAGGTGAAGTCCGCCGATGATTTGGCAAAGGCAACTGTCGGCGTTCAGCTCGGCACCACCGGCGACATCTATGTTTCCGACATCAAGGGCTGCAACGTTGACCAGTACAGCAAGGGCAACGACGCTGTTTTGGCGCTGACTCAGGGCAAGGTTGACGCGGTTGTTATCGACAACGAGCCTGCCAAGGCTTTTGTGGCAGCTAACGAAGGTCTGACCATTCTGGAAGAACCCTTTGAGAACGAGGACTACGCTATCTGCGTTGCCAAGAACAGTGACCTGACCGGACAGATTAACGGCGCGCTCAAGGAGCTCAAGGCTGACGGTACCATCCAGAGCATTATTGATAAATATATCAAATAAGATAGCTTTCGCTGAAAACGGGTGGGTGTAATGCCTGCCCGTTTGTGTTGTTAATAAGGAATGACGTTATGAATTTACCCCTTAACCTAATGGCGGCTGAGATGAACGGCTTTGAAAAGTTTTTTGCCGACTTTGCGAAGAGCTTTGAGAAAAACTTTATCACGCAGAACCGCTGGCGTTTCTTTGTGGACGGTCTTTTGTCCACACTGAAAATCACCTTCTTTGCGGTGCTGATTGGTATATTAATCGGCTTTTTAATCGCTGCCGTCCGCTCTACCCACGATATGAAGCTGCAAAACACAAAATGCCGCAGCTTCGGCGATGTTGTGCTGAAGATTCTCAATGTTATCTGCAACATCTATATCACCGTCATTCGCGGTACGCCTGCGATGATTCAGCTGATGATTATGTACTTTATCATCTTTGCCAATTCCTCCAATAAGGAGCTGGTTGCCATCCTCACCTTCGGCATTAACTCCAGCGCTTATGTCGCGGAGATTGTGCGTTCGGGCATTATGTCGATTGACAAAGGTCAGTTTGAGGCGAGCCGTTCGCTCGGCTTCAACTATACCAGCACCATGTTCCATATTGTTTTGCCGCAGGCGTTCAAAAACATTCTGCCTGCGCTGGGCAACGAGTTTATCGTCTTGCTCAAGGAAACCTCTATTGCGCCTTATGTGGGCATCAAGGAGCTTACCTATGCCGGTAACCTGGTGCGTTCGCGCACCTTTGAGGCGTTCTTCCCGTTGATTGCGGTGGCGCTGATTTATCTGCTGCTGGTACTGATTCTCTCATTCTTCCTCAAGAAGCTCGAAAGGAGGCTGCGCAACAGTGACCACTGATAACAATGTTTTGATTAAGGTTGACAACCTCTGCAAGTCCTTCGGCGATTTAAAGGTGCTCAAGGGCGTCAATGCCGAGATTAAAAAGGGCGATGTGATGGTGGTCATCGGCGCGTCCGGCTCGGGTAAATCTACCTTTCTGCGCTGCCTGAACCTCTTGGAGGAGCCTACCTCGGGCACCATCACATTTGAGGGTGTGGATATCACCGACCCGTCGGTGAACATCAACAAGCACCGCCAAAAGATGGGCATGGTGTTCCAACAGTTCAATCTGTTTCCGCATAAAACCGTGCTGAAAAACATGACGCTCGGCCCGATGAAGCTTTTGAAGCAGAGCAAAAAAGAGGCGGAGGCAAACGCCATGAAGCTGTTGGAGCGCGTGGGACTTGCCGACAAAGCCAACGCCTACCCGGCACAGCTTTCCGGCGGACAAAAGCAGCGCGTCGCCATTGTGCGCGCACTGGCGATGAACCCCGACGTCATGCTGTTTGACGAGCCCACCTCGGCGCTCGATCCCGAAATGGTCGGCGAGGTGCTGGAGGTTATGAAGCAGCTTGCCAAAGAGGGCATGACCATGGTGGTTGTCACCCATGAAATGGGCTTTGCGCGCGAGGTCGGCACCGACATTGTCTTTGTGGACGAGGGCGTGATTGTGGAGCAGGG
>CADCAD010000012.1 GCA_902799325.1 uncultured Ruminococcus sp.
CGGCGAGGTCATAGTACTGCGGCTTTTGCAGCTCGAGCTGATTGATAATCGCGTTGGGGCGGCAGTCGAACACCTTGTCCACTGCCGCGGCGAGCTGCTCATTGGTGTATTGCGAGGTGCCGAAGGCGTCCACCATGATGGACACGGGCTTTGCTACGCCGATGGCATAGGCGAGCTGTACCTCGCATTTGTCCGCCAAGCCTGCGGCAACGATATTTTTGGCGATATAGCGCGCATAGTACGCCGCGCTGCGGTCAACCTTTGTCGGGTCCTTGCCGCTGAACGCGCCGCCGCCGTGACGGGAAAAGCCGCCGTAGGTATCGACGATGATTTTTCTGCCGGTCAGACCGGCATCGCCCACGGGACCGCCGATGACGAATCTGCCGGTGGGATTGACGAAGATTTTGGTATCGACAAACAGCTCCGCCGGGATAATCGGCTTGATGACGTACTCGGTCATGTCCTTGCGGATTTGCTCCAGCGTAACGTCGTCGTCGTGCTGGGTGGAAACCACCACGGTATCCACGCGCACCGCCTTGCCGTCCTCGTATTCCACGGTCACCTGCGTTTTGCCGTCGGGGCGCAGATAGGTCAGCGTGCCGTCCTTTCTGACCTTCGTCAGCTGCTTGGCGAGCTTGTGTGCCAAGGAAATGGGCAGCGGCATCAGCTCGGGCGTTTCGCTGCAGGCGTAGCCGAACATCATGCCCTGGTCGCCGGCGCCGATTTGGTTGTTGATATCGTCCTCGCCGTCCTTCAGCTCAAAGCTTTCGTTGACGCCCATAGCGATATCGGCGGACTGCTGATCCATCGAGGTCAGCACCGCGCAGCTCTTGGCGTCAAAGCCGTAGGCAGGGTTGTTGTAGCCGATGTCGTCAATCACGCGGCGCGCAATCGCGGTGATGTCCACCTGTGCGGTGGTGGAGATTTCGCCCATGATGTGCACCACGCCGGTGGTGACGGTGGTTTCGCAGGCGACATGCGCCTTGCTGTCCTGCTCGAGAATACTGTCGAGCACTGCGTCGGAGATTTTATCGCACACCTTGTCGGGATGTCCCTCGGTTACGGATTCGGATGTAAATAAAAACTTTGCCATCATTTGCTCCTTTCCCAAAAGCGTCGCAGACGCTCTTGACGACCTCTGAAGATACCATCTTGCCGGCTCCGTTTGAAAACGGCGTGACGGAGAGGTCTTGTATAACATAAAAAATACGCCCTTCATCCGAAAGGCGTCACAACTCATCTTTCGGTTAAACCGCAGGATTTAGCACCTTGCATTGCAGGTTGCCGGACTTCACAGGGCCTGTTCCCTCCGTCGCTCTTGATAAGGCGGTATTCAATTTCCACTCTATTATATATGATTGCACGCGAAAAAACAAGGGGTTTTCAAAAGTTTTTGACGGAATTGATTGTCAGGCGGCGGCTTTTGTGATAAAATAGCGGTGAAAGAAGGATGATTATGCACGTTATAATTCGAAAATATACCGCCGCCGACCTCGCGCAGATGAACGATATTTGGAACGAGGTGGTGCGCGACGGCGTTGCCTTTCCGCAGACGGAGTGTCTGGACAGCGAAAGCGGCAAGGCGTTCTTTGACAGCCAAAGCACCTGCGGCGTCGCCGAGGACACGGAGAGCGGCAAGCTGCTGGGCTTGTATATTCTGCACCCGAACAACGTCGGAAGGTGCGGTCACATCTGCAACGCGAGCTACGCGGTCAGCAAGGAAGCGCGCGGACAGCACATCGGCGAGCGGCTGGTGCGCGATTGCCTGGAGCAGGGCAAGGCGCACGGCTTCCGCATTTTGCAGTTCAACGCCGTGGTGAAAACCAATACTGCGGCGCGCAGGCTGTAGGAAAAGCTCGGCTTTGTGCAGCTGGGCACCATTCCGCAGGGCTTTTTGATGAAGGACGGACACTATGAGGATATCTGTCCGTACTACCATGTATTGTGAGGAAAAGATATGCTGTTTGATTTAAAAAACGAAGCCCCCGAGGTTCTGCCGAACTTCAAGGGCGGTGAGGGCGAATTTATCGCCAAGATTCACTTTGACGGACTGAACAAGATTATTCACGGCACCCTTCCGCCGGGCGCCACCATCGGCAAGCACACCCACGAGGGCGACAGCGAGATTATCTATATTCTCAGCGGCGCCGGAGAGGTGTTTTACGACGGCGACATTGTTCCGCTGGAGGCAGGTCAGTGCCACTACTGCCCCAAGGGGCACACGCACAGCCTGATGAACAACAGCGAAGCCGATTTGGTGTTCTTCGCCGTGGTGCCGGTGCAATAAACGCATACTGTCCTTTAATCAAAATGTACAATTTCCAAGGTGCAGTCACTGTCCTCTCCCTGTGTGCAGACAGAGAGGGTGTAGTCGGCAAACGCTATTGTTTTTATATAATATGTCACACCGTCCTCGCAAAAGCGGTCGGCGCACACGTCCACCGATTTTGCCGCGCGATGAAAGCCCTTGCCCATGCATTTGAGCAGGGCTTCTTTTTTTGTCCATAATTCATAGAATTTGCCGAGGTGATCGCGGCTGCCGCGGAGCAGCGCCATTTCGCTTTCGGTAAACACCACCTTGCCCATGCGCAGGGCGTCGGCTTGGTGAAGGCGCTCGATGTCGCAGCCGATTTCTTTGTCGGAAACGGCAAGCAGCACCCATTCGCCGCTGTGGGAAAGATTAAAGCACACGCCGCTTGCAGCGCGCGGCTTACCGAATGAATCGGTATAGACCGCGACGTCGCCCAAAAAACGGCGCAGAAGAAGTCCGCCCGCAATACAGCGTTTTTGGTCTGCGGGAAAACGGTAGCGCCGCGCCTTTTCGGCGCGCTCAGGCGAAATCAGCAGCATGTGCTCCGGATAGATTTCATGGATATCGGCAAGAAACAGCTTCATAATTTATCGCTCAATGAAATATACTGTAACAGTGTCACCGCGCCCGGAGCTTTTCAAGGCAATCAAGGCAAATATGCTTGCCCTCAAAAGCAACCAGGTTGTCGGACGCGTTGCAAAAAACGCACTTTGCCTCTGCCTTTTTGATGGTGATACATTCGTCATCCGCGTTGATTTGCAGAATGTCACCCGCGTTAATATTGAAGTGACGGCGAATATCTTTGGAAATGACAATGCGGCCTGCCTTGTCAATCTCCCGGAAATTGGTATAAATCATTCTTTCGCATCCTTTCAACATTATTTTATATAATTTTAGCATTTTCCGCACCATTTGTCAATTAGTCCCTTGATTTCGATAAGATATTGCTATTTTCAGGTAGGAAGGTGAAAGCATTGAACATTATTTGGAGTTTTTTTGTCATTTTCAGTACGGGCTGCGCGATATTCTTCGGAAACACGGACAATTTGTCGGCGGCATTTGCCGACAGCGCCGCCGACGCGGTGCAGCTGTTGCTGACGCTGGCAGGCGTGATTTGCCTGTGGTCGGGACTGATGAAGGTGGCTGACCGCAGCGGCATCAACGCGATGGCGGCAAAGGTATTTGCGCCGCTGCTGCAAAAGCTGTTTCCACGCTTGGAGCGCGGGGGCGAGGCGTTTGAAGCGATTTCCATGAACATCAGCGCCAACCTGCTGGGGCTGGGCAACACCGCCACGCCGCTCGGTCTGCGCGCAATGAAGGAACTGAACCGTCTGGACGGCGGCAGCGGAACGGCGAGCGACGAGATGATTTTGTTTGTCGTGATGAACACCGCCTCGCTGCAGCTGTTCCCCACCACGCTGGGCATGCTGCGCGCCGACTACGGCAGCAGCGCGCCGTTTGAAATTCTCGTCCCGGTGTGGCTGAGCAGCGCCTGCGCGCTGAGCGTGGCGCTGGTGATTGCCCTCACCGGCAACCGCCTGAGCAAAAGGAGAAAAAGATGAATTTTGTCATGCCTGCCTTTGCCGCGGCGATTATTTTGTTTGCGTTCATCCGCCGTGTGCCGGTGTTTGATGTGTTTTTGGAGGGCGTGCGCGAAGGCGCGCAGACGCTTTTGCAGATTGCGCCGACGCTGCTCGGCTTGGTGTTTGCCGTCAGCCTGCTGCGCGCGAGCGGCGCGATTGAGGTGCTGTGCCGGCTGCTTTCTCCCGTCGCCGATGCGGTCGGCTTTCCGGCAGAGGTGGTGCCGATGGCGATGCTGCGACCGGTTTCGGGCGGCGGCTCCACCGCGCTGCTGGTGTCGGTGTTTGAGGAGAACGGTCCCGACAGCTTTGCGGGCAGGGTGGCGTCGGTGCTGGCAGGCTCGAGCGAAACCACGTTTTTTGCCGTGACGATGTACTACGGCAGCGTGGGGGTGCGGAACATCCGTCACACCCTGCTTGCCGCCGTCGCCGCCGATTTGACGGCGATGGTGATGAGCGCCGTGTTGGTGCGCACGTTTTTTTCATAAAAAGGCAGCTGACACGATCATTTTCTGTCAATCAAAAACAACGCAGTCAAACAAAAACCGAAAAATCGCCTTGACTTTGAATTTATACAGTTTGTAGTGTTACATGTGGAAAGTTAAAAAGGTCGCTTTTGTACGGATAGAACAAAAATCGCGCGATTTTTTGTAGCAGCGGTCAAAAGTCGCGCGTGTATCGGCTTATTTCAAACGCCGTTTTAACACTTTCCACAGACTTTTCAACATTATAATGATGAATTGGAATTTTACCAAAAGTATAACTTCTTATGAAGAAATTTAAATTTTGCCTTTTATTTCCACACGAAAATAATACAATTTTGTAATCGGAGGTGCAGCGATATTTCCGAAAAACATCTGCCGAAGCTGGAGGTGCTCGGCGTGGGCTTTGCCGCCCTTGCCGCCATCCTGATGCGGCGGCTCTACGCATGGTGCGACGGCGATTTGCCGGGCATTTTGTTCGGCGCGGTCAACGGCAGCGCGTGGGAGTCGTGCAAAACCCTGCTGTTTCCTGCCCTGCTGTGGGGCGTGCTGGAAGCGCTGACGCTGCGGCTGCATTGGCGTCGGTTTGCGGTTGCCAAAACCTTTTCACTGTACGCGCTCGGCGCGGTGTATCTGCTGCTCCGCCCGTGGGGGGCGGAGCCCGTTGCCTGCCTGCTCAGCCTTTGCGCCGCCGTTTTGCTGTCGTGGGCGCTGTATCAAAGCCCTTTGCCGCTGCAGGAGCTGTTTCCGCTGGCGGTTTGCCTGCTGTTTTTGTTTTGGGTGCTCTATTTCAGCCTGACGCCGTTTCCGCCGCGGTGGTCAATTTTCCGCGACGAGGCAACCGGCATGTACGGCATTTTGCCGCGCGGCTTTGATTTCGGCGCGGCAGCGCTGAACCAAGACGCATAAGTGAGAATATTCCCTTTTATTCTTTTAGGGAACACCAATAATTGACAGGTTGTGGTATAATGACTGTGTATGGTTATACCAATCTTCATTAAAAAGCAGACGTTCTGTCAGAGAATAGTATTAGAAGTATACCCAATTGTGAGGTACAAATATGAAGGACAAAAACACCGAACCGAAGCCCGATGTGATTGCGGGCAGAAATCCCGTGAGCGAGGCGGTGCGCAGCAACCGCCCGATTGACAAGATTCTGGTGGCGCGCGGCGAAAAAAGCGGCGCCGTCGTCGGTATTCTTGCCAAGGCGCGCGACAGGCAGATTCCCGTCAAGGAGGTTGACCGCACCAAGCTGGATTTTCTCAGCGGCGGTCAGACACACCAAGGAATCGTTGCCCTTGCCGCCGCCAAGGATTACAGCAGCGTGGAGGACATCCTTGCCTATGCCGAAAGCCGCGGCGAAAAGCCGTTTTTGGTGATTTTGGACGAGTTGGAGGATCCTCACAACCTCGGCGCGATTATCCGTACCGCCGAATGCACCGGCGTGCACGGCGTGATTATTCCCAAACACCGCAGCGTCAGCCTGAGCTACACCGTGGGCAAGGCGAGCGCAGGCGCGGTGGAATATATGCGCGTGGCGCGCGTGACGAACATCGCCAAGCTGATTGACGATTTGAAGGCACGCGGCGTGTGGGTGTACGGCGCGGACATGAACGGCGAGGACTACGCCTCCTGCGATATGTCGGGCGCATGCGCTATTGTCATCGGCAACGAAGGCAAGGGCATTTCGCGGCTGGTGCGCGAAAAGTGCGACGTGATTGTGTCGCTGCCGATGAAGGGCAAAATCAACTCGCTCAACGCGTCTGTCGCGGCGGGCATCTTGATGTATCACGCCCTGAAAAACCGATAAATTCTGACGACATCAAACCGAAAGGAAGTGACTGTATGCCGGAGAATGATAAGAAGAACGATTTGCTCAAGGAGCTTGAAATTCAGAGCATCCTCGACGAGCGGCACCGCATCGCCGACCGTGAGCAAATGAGAAAAAACGCGCAAAAATACCGCGCGAAGCCGAAGCTGCAGGAGATTTTCAGCAACGCGGACAAGAAGCCGCGTCTGAAAAACGAGAATCCGCTGGAGCTGGAGGAAAAGGAAGCCGCCAAGGGCGACGCCGAGCATATGATTGTCGGTGAAAAAACCGCCGCCACCATGAAAACAGAGCTGCTGATGGACGGCAACCAAAGCGGCGAACAGGTGAAAACACCCGAGGAGCTGGCGGAGGAGGAACGCCTTGCCGCCGAAGCCGCCGCCAAGGAAGCGGAGGAACAGGCAAAGCGCGAGGCGGAGGCGGAGGAAAACCGCATTGTCACCCTCACACCCGAATATGACGAGGACACACAGTTTGCCGGAGAAGTGCTCGGCGAGGTGGAAACCTTTAAGGAATCCGCCGCGATTGAGAGCATAAACTCCATTGATATTGATTTAAACGACGCGACGGCAGAGGACAAGCCGGCGGAAAATGCGCCCCGGACGGCAGCGCCCGACGAAGAAATGTCGGCAACGGCGTCCGCGGACAAGCCGCAGGAAACGCCTGCGCAGCCGGAGCGTGTGGTTTCCAAGGTGCCGGTGTATCGCCCTGAGGAGCCGCGCAACATACTGAATGTCAAGGCAGGCAGGTTTTCCGAGGTTGTCGCGCGCGAATATGAGGAATATATCCGTTCCAAGAACCCGTCGGTGATGGCGCACGTTATCCGCCACGAATCAAAGTCAGCAGAGAACGCCGAGGAAAAAGAGGAGGATACGCGCACCACGCAGGAAAAAATTCTGAGCGCGGTGGTGGGCTTTTTCTCCAGAGATGAGTCCGACGACGACGACACGCCCAAGGAAAAGAAAAAGGCAGTGGAGGACTACACCGGCGAGGACGACGAGGAGAGCATCCGTTTTGAACTGAACGAAAATATTAAAAAGCTGTTTTTCCGCAGTGTGATTTCGGGCGTGATTGCGCTGCTCGCCATCATCTTAGCCTTTATTACACGGCTGTTCCCCGAGGGAATTATCGCCGCGATTCCCGTTGCGCCGGCGGCATACGCTGTGTTTAACCTGCTGCTGATGGGCACCTCGGTGGTGCTCAACCGCGTGGCGATGCTCAGCGGACTGACGCCGCTGCTGCGCTTTAAGGGCAATTCCGACACCGCCGTGGCGGTTGCCGGTGTGGCGGCGGTGATTCAAACGATTGCGGCGTTCTTTACGCTGGGCGATTTTTCTTCGTTTAACGTCAACTATTATGTCGTCATTGTGCTGCTGGCGTTCTTTGCCAACAACGTCGGCAAGCTGCTGATGGTGCGGCGCGTCAAAGATAATTTCCGCTTCCTGACGGCAAAGGGGCAGAAATACGCCGCCAAGATTTACAACAACGAAAGCGTTGCCAACAAAATGCTCAGCGGCACGCCCTCCGAAAAGAATTTGATTGCCTATCAGCACAAGACAAAATTTGCCGCCAACTTTTTGAAGATTTCCTACGCGCCCGATCCCAGCGAGGATTTGGCGTCCAAGCTGGCGCCGATTACCACGATTGCGGCGCTTGCCGTCACGGTGCTGTACGGCGTGGTGAAGTTCTCGTTCACCGACGCGGTCAACACGCTGGCGCTGATTACGGCGCTGTCAATTCCCGTGTCCACCCTGCTGGCGGTCAACTTTCCGGTGCGCAAGCTCTGCAAAACCCTCAACGGCTACGGCGCGATGGTGTCGGGCTATCCGTCGATTAAGCAGTTCTGCGACAGCACCGCCATTATGATAGACGCAGGCGAGCTGTTCCCTGCCGACGCCATTGAGCTGGAGGGCATTAAGACCTTTGAAAACTACAACGTGGACGAGTCGCTGCTGTGCGGTATTGCCATTTTGAAGGAAGCGCAAAACCCGATCGCCAACGCCTTTGCGTCGGTGGTGTCCGAAGCAAAGGAAACGCTGCCCGAGGTGGAAAGCGTGCTGTATGAGGACGAGCTGGGCTTGGTCGGCTGGATTAACGGCGAACGCATTTTGGTGGGCTCGCGCGCTTTGATGGAAAAATACCGCGTGGATATTCCAGCGGACGACTATGAGGAAAAATTCGTCGCCGACGGCAGTCAGGTGACCTATCTCTCGCGCGCAGGCAGACCGGTTGCCATGCTCGTGACGCGCTATCACGCCGATCCCGAGCTGAAAAGCGAAATGCAGCGCGCCGAGGCAAACGGCATCAGCTTCCTGATTCGCACCACCGACCACAACATCACCGACGATTTGGTGGCGCAGCTGTACAACCTGTTTTACCGCAGCATTAAGGTGCTGCCTACGGGCTTGGGCAACGTGCTCCGAGAAGCCCAGAGCGTGGTGGAGGAGCAGTCGCGCTCCTACCTGATTACCCACGGCAAGGCGGCAGGCTTGGCGCGCGCCGTGTCCGGCTGTGTGCGCATCAAGCAAAATATTTCGCTGGCGATTGTCATCCAGCTGATTGCCGTTATTTTGGGCTTGCTGATTGCCTCTCCCGTTGTGCTTTACGCCGACGTCAGCGTGATGGGCACGCTGGAGGTGCTGGTGTACGCCCTGTTTTGGGCGGCAGCCGCCATCATCGCGCCCGCGATACAAAAGCCGTAGCAAATTGATTTGATTTTGCAAGTCATCAGTATGAAAGGTTGTTGAATATGAAAATAGCTCCCTCCCTCCTCTCCTGCGATTTTTCCAAAATGGGAGAGGAAATCCGCCGCATGGACAAGGCAGGCGCCGACTGGATGCACCTTGACGTGATGGACGGTCACTTTGTTCCGAACATCACCTTCGGCGCGCCGGTGATCAAGTGGGTGCGCTCCTACACGGACAAGCCCTTTGACGTACATTTGATGATTTCCGACCCGCTGCGATACATCGACGACTTTGCCGACGCAGGCGCGGACATTATCACCTTCCATGTAGAGTGTGACGCCGACATCGACGCGACGATTGACAAAATCAAGTCGCGTGGCATTCAGGCAGGCTTGGTTATCAAGCCCAACACCCCTGCCGAGGCGGTGTTCCCCTACCTTGACAAGCTGTCGCTGGTGCTGGTGATGACCGTGGAACCGGGCTTCGGCGGCCAGTCGTTTATGGCGGACATGCTGCCCAAGGTGAGCGCTATCCGCCGAGAATGTGAACGCCGCGGCATTTCGCTGCTGATTGAAGCGGACGGCGGCATCGGCGAGGGCACCATTCAGCAGGCTGCCGACGCAGGCGTAGACGTTTGCGTGGCAGGCACGGCGGTGTTCAAGGCGCCCGACGCGGCAAAGGCGATTGCGGCACTGCAGGCGGTTCATTAATTTATACAGCGTCGCGGACGCTCTTGCCCGCCTTTGGAAGAGTCCGGCTTGACGACACAGCTCATTAACGGCGGGACGGAGTAGTCGTCCTATATACTAAAAAATTTATACAAAAGAAAAGCACAGCGCGTTGGCTGTGCTTTTTTGATTGGTATTGATTACGGTGTGTAAACCTTACTGTAGTAAACGTTGCCGCTGCTCTCTACCAGTGCAATGACCACGTTGACGGAGATACCGTACTGATCCTTGAGCGTTTTAAAGCTCGACATCATCTGACCGCTGGACGCCTCCATCGCAGGACCGAAGGTTGACTTTTCCGCATCGGTCATCGCGTCGGTCACGTCAAACTCCATGACAATGGTGTTGCCCTTTACATACATGGAAGCGGAGCCCTTGTCGCCCATCTGCTTGTTGAGGGTTTCCATCTGCGATTCCATGCCGCCCTGCTGCAGTGAAAGATTCAGGATGGCTTCGGTGGATGCGTCGGAAGTGTTGATGGCGGGATCATCTGCGAGCAAAATACCGTTGTTGTTGTAGAGCTTGTTGGCATCTGCGGAGGGAGCGGGCGCAGAGGAGCTTTCCTCGCGGGAGGAATAGGTTCTGCTGGACTCCGTCCGCGAGCTGCTCTCGACGCGCGAGCTGGTTTCGGTGCGCGATTCGGAGCTTTCCGTTCTGCTCGACTCGGGTTTGGACGAGGAGGAAGCCTTGCTGCTCTCGGTTTGACTGCTGACAGAAGAAGCGGAGGTGGCTGCGCTGTCGCCCTTGTTGTCATCCTTGTTGGGATTTAACAGCATGATTGCCGCGAACACGCCGCCGCCGACAAGCAATACGGCGAGGACGATAATCACGATAATCAGGGGTGTTTTGGAATTCTTGGACGGTTTGCCGCCGCCTTGCTGCGGCTGCTTCATGGGATAGGGCGGCTGATACTGATGCGGCTCATAGGGCGGATACTCGCTCGGCTGGGCAGGATATTCGCTCGGCTGAGGAGTCTGACGGTAGGGCTGCTGTGCATAAGACGGCTGCTCGGGCGCCTGCACATCAAAATTAGGCTGCTGAGAAAGCGGCGCCGCATAGCCATCGCCGTAGGTGACAGGCTGCTCGGGCTCTCTGGAAACCGGCTCATACACCTGTGTGGGAGCGCCTGCCGCTCCGGGAGCCGCGTCATATACCTGTGTCGGTGCCTGAACGGGCGCCTGCGGATTGTCAAAGTTGTTGACCGCGGCCTCAACCTTGGTGCCGCAGCGGTCGCAAAACTTCTGACCGGGCATAATCGGATGGTTACAATTCGGACAATTCATAATATACCTCCAAATCTAGGGTATCATCATTATAACGTATTAAAGCGGATTTTGCAAGCAAAAGGTTATTTTATTACCCTTGTTGCTGCAACCGAACCATCGCTGTCCAAATAAGCGACAACCATCACCATATTGGAAACACCGGATTGGGAGCGCATATCGGAGGAAGAGAAGGGCAATGCGCTATTAATGTACGTTTTTAGCTGCGTTTTTTGATCCTCGGTCAGCTTTTGATTCAGCCTTACCGCAATCACCCATGCGTTGCCCTGTACGGACTGATCAACAGTGCCCTGATTGCCCATAGATTGTGCGATAACCGCTTGCGCGTTTTGGGCGGTAAGAAAGCTGTCAATTTTCTGCTTGGCATCGGCATCGGAGGTGTCGATGGCGTCATCGGTAGCGATGACAACACCGCTGCTTGTCTTTACGGTATGAATATCATTGCCGCTGCAGCCCCTGACGCCGAACACAATGGCCAGCACAATGCCGGCGATTGCCACCGCGGAGATGACGGCGATGACGACAATCATCACGGTTTTGTTGGTTTTTACCGCTGTGGCGCCGTTTTGGTAGGAATAGCCGTTGTTGGTGCTGCCATAGGGCGAATGCTGTTGATATTGGCTGAACTGCTGGCTGTAATCATTGGCGCCGCCCGTCGGTGAAGCCGGCTGCGCGTTCTGTCCGTAGCCCTGATTTTGCGGCTGATAATAGCTTTGCTGCTCAGGCTGATAGTAGTTATCCTGCGCCTGATAAGCCGGCTGCTCAGGCTGATAGTAGCTTTCCTGCGGCTGATAGGCAGGCTGCTCGGGCTGGTAGGCAGGCTGCTCGGGCTGGTAAGCAGGCTGCTCGGGCTGGTAGGCAGGCTGCTCGGGCTGGTAAGCAGGCTGCTGCGGCTGATAGGCAGGCTCCTGCGGCTGATAGGCTTGGTCAGGGGTGTATTCCTCTGCCGCCATGGTTTTTTGCGTATCCAGCACCGGCGCAGCTGCTGCCGAAACATCGGCGCCGCAGGCGCCGCAAAAGCGCTGATTAGGTGCGAGTGGGGCGTTGCATTTAGGGCAATTCATAGAAGGTTCCTCCTCAATTTGTATTGCAGCAGATAAAACGATATCTGTTGGTTTTGTTTGTTCTTATACCAGCTCCGAGAAAAGGGTGTTGCCGCCGAGGTCGCTGCAAATGATTTGCAGCTGTGCATCCTCTACGCCGGTTTGCTTGCGGATGTTGTACAAATCCTCGTCCATGCGGCTGCAAATTTCGCTCATGGTGTCAGGCAGGGTTTCAAAGTATTCCTGATGCTGCGGATCGTCGGAGCTGAAATCGACCTGATAGTACGCGATGATGATGTTGTGTTCCGCCCTGAGGGTGCTCAGCGACATATTATCCCCCGCCAGCGCCAGCATGTTTTCAAGCAAATCGGATTGATTGATATACTTCTCCAGCTTTTGCTGATCCGTGTCCTCCGCGGCGTTGCCGGGGGTTTTCGGCGTGGGTTCCGTAACGGCTTCCGTCACCACGGTCGGCGCGGTGCTCAAAGGCTTTACCGACGACTCCTGCTTGGGCTTTTGAAAGAATACGTTATAGACAATAAATCCTGCGCCTGCCACGAGCGCAATACATATAAGCACGATGAAGATGGTGGTATAATTCACGCTTTTATCACGCTTGGGTTTTCGCCCGGAAAAAACCACCTCCGAGTCCGTCAACACCAAGGATTCGCCGCAGTGCGGACAAACAGTGTCTGTTGACACCACGTGATGTTTGCATACGGGGCAATGCATAAAAAGCCTCCTTTGCATTGATAACAAAATTATACACTATCTTGTTTGTTTTTTCAATATTTTTATTCAAAATTATCCGAACAAAAAGCAGTGCGGAGGCTCCTGTCCGCCTTTGGATACATGCTTCCCATATAAAAACAGCTCCGCGCTTTTGCGCGGAGCATGCTGTTTATTCATCCTTTGCTTTATCAGGCTGAATGGAATCGGTTTTGATGATGAAGTCCACCTTGCCGTCCATGTCATCCGAGATGCCGCTGAAGGATTTGTAGTTTTCGGAAACCGTTTGCATCGCCTTGAGGCGGTCCTTTAAGGCTTTGAGGTCGCCGTTGACGGCGTTTACAATGGCGTCAACGCCTTCCTTTTTGAATTTTTTCAGCCCTTCGTCGAGCTGCATGGAGCCGTCCTTGAGCTGACGCACGCCGTCAAGCAGCGTACCGGTGCCTTTTTTCAGGGTGCCGATGCCGTTGAACAGCGCCAATGCGCCGTCGTCGAGCGTCACGGTGCCGTCGCGGAGGGCGGCGGTGCCGTTCTTTAATTCACCCGAGCCGCTCTTGAGCTGCGCAGTGCCGCCCACCAGCGTGCCGGTGCCGTCCTTGAGCTGAGAAGCGCCGTAGGCAAGATTGCCGGTGCCGTCGCGGAGGGTGACGGTTCCGCCGAGAATTTGCTGTGCGCCTGCGTTGGCGCGGTCAACGCCGTCGGTGTAGCTGATGACGCCCTGATAGAAGGTGTTGTAGCTGTCGAGCTGGGCTTCAAGCGCCTGCAGCGAAGCTCTGCCTGCCGCCGCTTTTTCGAGGGCGGCGGCAATCTGCGCCTGCACCTGCTCGCTTTGCATGTTGGTGTCAATCAGGCTTTGTACCTGCGCGTCGGTCTGCGCGTCGATAGTGCTGTCCATGCCTGCCATTTGGTTGGCGATGGCGGCGGCAACCTGCTGCTGCACTGCTTCGGGAATTTGTCCGGCAGCGACGGCGGCTTCATAGCTGCTGCTGTCCAAGCCGAGTCCTGCGGCGGCGAGCACGCCGTCGGTGACCTGCTTTCTGACCTCCGCTTCCACTGCGGTGCGGATGACGTCGCGCTGGCTGTTGACCGTGGCGCTGACGGTTTGGTAAGCAGTGTCATACGCCGTCTTTTGCACCGCGCTGTCGTCGAGCTGTGCGGTGAGTCCCTGCAAAACAGCGTTGTAGTTGCCGATGGTCAGCGTCTGCGCCGGCAAGCCTGCCGCGGCAATCTGGGTGCCTGCGGTGGAAAGCAGGGTGTCAAACACCTGCTTGGCGCCGCCCTTGAGCTGTTCGCTGTTGGAGGAAATCTCCGACAAGCCGCCCGACAGCGTGCCGATGTAGCCTTGGAGCTGCTCCACGCCTGCGTCTACCGCATAGGCGCCGCTGCTGAGCTGTGCGGCACCGTTGTCGAGGTCGCCTGCACCGCTTTGCAGGGAAGCTACGCCGCTGTCAAGCTGTGCAGCGCCGCCGTTGAGCTGAGAAGCGCCGTTCTTTACCTCGGCGGTGCCGTTCTTGAGCTGCTCGGCGCCGCTGTAGAGTTGGTTGACGCCGTCAATCAGCTCGCCGGACTTGTCGAGCAGGGTGCCGATGCCCTCGTACAGCTTGGAGGAGCCGTCGGTCAGCTGCGCCATGCCGTCCGCCATGGTGTCGATTTTTTTCTTTAAGTCCTCCACCTTGCTGTCGAGCTCGGTGGTGTCGATGCCGTTGAACATATCGTTGGTGGCAACGGTAAGGGTGGTGGCAAGCTCGAAGTCCGTGACGTCGGCGGTCATCTCCACCGTGGACGGAAGCTTGAGCTTTTTCTCGTCGAGTCCGAGGCTTTCCTGCATACCCGGCAGCGCAAAGCCTGCCACGAGGGTGTGGGTGCCGTCGTTGAGCACCTTGCCGTTGGACACGGTGACATTGGTGCATTTTTCATTGTCGAGCATCATGCCGGTGAGCATGACAAACGGCACATAGATTTTTTCCTTTTTGCCGTTGACGGTGACGTTTTCAAATTGGCGGTTGGTATAGGTGAAGGTGATTTTCAGCTTGCCGCTTTTGCCTGCCAAATCCTTGGGCGCCACCGGCTTGCCGTCGAGCTCGTATTGAATGGCGACGCCGACGGGAAGCTGTTCGCCGGAATTGCCCTTGTAGTAGATGTCGTTGCCGTCCGCGCCCCATTCGTACATCTTTTTCTCGTTGAGGGTGTAGGCGGCGTCGCCCTTGGTGGTTTCGATATCGCTGAGGTTGGATTTGTCAACGATTTTGTCCGCCTTGCCGGGGTTTTTAATCCAGTCGCTGACGATAACCTTTTGCGGTGTGCCGTCCGCGCCGGCGATAACGTATACGGTTTCTTCCTTGGAGAACTTTTTCGCGTCCTTGGCGTCCTTTGAGGCGGTTGCCGCCTTGGCGTTGCCGGCTGCCGCCGTTTGCTGTGTATTGCCGCCTGCCTGCTCAACGCCGGCGGAATAGGCGGTCATGCCGACGGTGCCGCAGAGAATGGTCATGGTGAGTGCTGCGGAAAGCACCTTGGGCACGTATTTTTTTATATTTTTATGCTTGCTCATGAGTTTGTACCTCCGATTTCTTGGGTTTAAAGCCGATGGTGGTGACGCCGATGATCTTGTCAAACAGCATAAACATCGCCGGGAGAATCAGGATGACGCAGAACATACTGATGACGGCGCCCCTTGCCATTAACGCGCAGAGGGAACCGATCATGTCCACGTCGGAATAAATTGCCACGCCGACGGTTGCCGCAAACAAGCCCATGGCGCTGACGATGACGGACGGAATGGACGTGGCGAGCGCGGTTTTGACGGCTTCGCGCTTGTCGTTGCCGAGCGAGCGCTCCTTTTTGTAGCGCGTCGTCATCAGAATGGCGTAGTCCACGGTTGCGCCGAGCTGGATGGTGCTGATGCAAATCGGCGCGATAAACGGCAGCGACTCGCCCAGGTAGTGCGGCAGTCCGAGGTTGATGAAGATGGCGAGCTCGATGACCGCCACCAAAATAATCGGCAGGGTGATGCTCTTTTCCACCAGCGCGATGATGATGAAGATGGCGATGATGGAGATGATATTGACGGTGGCAAAGTCAACGGAGGTGATGTCAATCATGTCGTTGACGCACGCCGCCTCGCCGATTAGCAGTCCGTTTTTGTCGTAGGACTTGATGATTTTGTTGATATCCTGAATCTGCCGGTTCATCTCGGGCGTTGCGGTTTTGTAGGCGGAGCCGATGAGCATCATTTCCCAGCGGTCGCTTTTGAGAATATCGGTGACGGATGCGGGAATCATTTCCTCGGGCACCGAGGAGCCGATGACGCTTTCCAGACCGAGCGCAAATTTGACGCCATCTACTTTCTTAAATTCAGACTGCATTTGGTGCGCATCCTTGGAGCTCAGGTGGGAATCCACCAGCACCATGTGCGTGGAGCCCATGTCGAACTCCTCCTCCAGCTTGGCGTTGGCGATGACGTTGGACATGTCGCGCGGCAGACTGCGCGAGATATCATAGTAAACCTCGTTATTTGTCTGCTGATAGCCGTAGTAGGCAGGAACGGCAACCGCCACAAACAGAATTAAAAACACGGGGAAGATTTTGACGATACCCGCCGCGAGCTTCTTGGTGGAGGGAATCAACGAGCGGTGCATGGTTTTTTCGAGTATCTTGTCGAGCGCCATAATCATGGCAGGCAGCACCGTGACACAGCCGATGACGCCCAGCACAACGCCCTTTGCCATGACAATGCCCAAATCTCTGCCGAGTGTGAAGGTCATGAAGCAGAGCGCGATAAAGCCGGCAACCGTGGTGACAGAGCTGCCGAGCACGGAGGTGAAGGTGTCCTTGATGGCGTAAGCCATCGCCTCCTTGTGGTCGGCGTGCGTGCGCTTATGCTCGCCGTAGCTGTGCCAGAGGAAGATGGAGTAGTCCATCGTGACCGCCAGCTGCAGCACCGCGGACAGCGCCTTGGTGATGTAAGAAATCTCGCCCAAGAAGAAGTTGGAGCCGAGATTCAGCAAAATGGCGATGCCGATGCTCGCCAAAAAGACGAACGGGATAATCCAGTTATCCAAAAACAGCATCATGGCGACGGTGGCAAGCACAACGGCGATGGCGACATAAATTGCCTCTTCGCGCTCACACAAATCGCGCAGGTCGGTGACCATGGCGGAGATGCCGGAAACCAGGCATTTCTCTCCGGCAATTTGGCGGATTTGCGAGATGGCGTCCATCGTTTCGTCGGCGGAGCTGGAGGTGTCGAAGAACACCGCCACCAGCGTGTCGTCGCCGGCGTTGAAGGCGTTATAGATTTCATCGGGCAGCAGCTCCTTGGGAACAGAGCCGTCGGCGATGTCGCCGTAGGCGAGGACGTTGGCAACGTGGTCGACCTTTTTGACCTCACGGGTTACCTCGCTGATGCTTTTATCGTCCATGTCCTCAAAGATGAGGAAGGAAAACGCGCCCTTTCCGAAGTCCTCCAGCATATACTGCTGGCCCTTGACCGTGTCAAGGCTGTCGGGAAGATAGTTGAGCATGTCGTAATTCACGCGCGTGAAAATCATGCCCAGCACCGCCGGAATCAACAGCAGAAATGCGACAATGAGAATCACAACACGGATTTTGACAACCGCTTTTCCCAGTTTCATTATATATGCTCCTTTCAAGGTTTTTTCCAATAATTCATTATAATGAACAGGCAAAAAAATAAAACGTGCATTTTGATTTCAATGCACGTTTTTTAGACATTTATTCAATTTTGTCTAGTTTTCCTTCCGCCTGCAGCGGCTGACAGCGAGCTCGGTGGTGCCCTCAAACAGCTCGCACAGGCGCTGCACCTGCTTGCTGAGGTCATATTTCATGCCGCTGCCCACCCATTCGATGACAAAACCCACCAGCAGGCTTTTGTAGTACATGACAATCGCCTGTCTGTCGTCCTCGCAGATGTCATTGTGCGCAAAATACACCTCAAAAAATTCGCTGACCGTGCGGCTGGCGATACGGTTGAGATAGCGCTCAAACAGCTCCTTGTTGGCGGAGTTGTACAGGTGCATCATCGCGGTTTTGTTTTGCAGGGCAAAATCCATGGCGGTGAGGATGTTTTCATAGATGCCGGCGTCGGCGCTGCCGGTGTGCACCAGCGCGTCCGCCTGCTCGTTGAGGATTTCCTCAATCAGCGAGGGGATGTCGTCGTAGTGATAGTAAAAGGAATTGCGGTTGATGCCGCAGTCCTCCACAATTTCCTTGACCGTGATTTTGTTGACTTGCTTTGCGTTGAGCAGCTTCATAAAGGATTTTTTGATTGCGTCCTTGGTGAGAGTTGTCATAAGGGACTCCTTAGAGAATTATATATATAGTATATCACATTTTGCGCCGGATTGCAACAAAGCGCGAAAAATAGATTACTTTCTTAAATAAAATATATTTTTGGATTGACAAAATACTATTTTGTTATATAATGAAAGTGGTGATGCATCGGCAGGTGGGTAAACCGCTTTCTGTCGGGAGCTCACCCAAAAACTCTACAGGAGGAATAAATATGATTCAAAAAAGAGACATTGCGGTATGTATTGTTTTGTCCATCGTCACCTGCGGTATCTACGGTCTTTACTGGCTGTTCTGCCTCAACGAGGACACCAACCGTGCCGCAAATAACCCCAACGGCACTTCGGGCGGTATGGTCATTCTGCTCTCAATCGTCACCTGCGGCATCTATGGCATATATTGGTGCTACAAAAAAGGTCAGGATTTGGACACTGCCTTTACAAGCAGAGGTCAGACTGCACCCAACAAGTCCGTCCTCTTGTTGGTGCTGGCAATCTTCGGTCTGTCCATCATATCCTATGCTTTGATTCAGGACGACCTGAACAAGCTTTCGGCAATGGACAATTCCACACAGCAGTAATGAAAAAAAGATTTATTCAAGTCGCAAAGCCTACAGCCGGGTTTCTGGCTATAGGCTTTGCTTATATGATTTTTTCCGAGCTGACGGGGCTGGCGCTGTTTTGCCCCTTTTGGACATTTCTTCATATCTACTGCCCCGGCTGCGGCGTCAGCCGGATGCTGACGCATTTGGCGCACCTCGAATTTTTTGAAGCGTTTTCCTCCAACTGCGCGTTGTTTTGCCTGCTGCCTTTATTTGCCGCAGTGATGATACGGCACGTCTATCTTTTTGTGCGTTACGGCAAAAAGGGCTTTAGCCGGGCAGAAACCATCGGCACATGGATTATCGTGGGCATTTTACTCGCCTTTGCCGTTGTACGGAACCTTTGGCGTATTGATATCCTTATCCCCTGACCGGGCGGACAAAACAAAACAGAGCCCCGGGGGCTCTGTTAAAGTGTTTGCTATTAATCAGGAATTAGCCTCGATGTAAGCGACCAGAGCGCCGACGGTCTTGAGGTTTTCGATTTCCTCGTCGGGAACCTCTACCTCAAACTCGTCCTCGATGGACATCAGCAGGTCAACAACGTCCAGAGAATCCGCACCGAGATCCTCCTGCAGATCGGTTTCCTCGGTAATCTTGTCCTCTTCAACATCAAACTGCTCAGCAAGAATTGCCTTCACTTTTTCCAATACCATGATTATTCCTCCTGTAAAATATAATGTGCAGTAGACAAAAGCACATCTTTTGTGCTACAATGGTTATGGTTTTTAACCATCGTCCAACAAACCTTGCGTTTGTTACACTTCAATATTATTGATAAATGACCGCTTTGTCAATATCTATTTTAAAATTTGTTGGAAAATTCCAGATTTTGCATAAATAATTGACATTCTATTGAATTTTGAATAGGTAATACGGATATGAAAACGGAGGATTTTACATGAGCACAAAGCACTACGCCGTCATCGGTCACCCTATCGGTCACACGATGTCGCCCTTTATTCACAAAAGACTGTTTGACTTGGCAGGCGTTGACGCCGACTACACCAAGCTGGATATCGCGCCCGAGGCGCTTGCGGCGGAATATGAAACCACGCTGCGCCGCCTTGACGGCTTCAACATCACCATTCCGCACAAGCAGGCGGTGATTCCGCTGCTCGACGCGCTCGACGACAAGGCGCGCATGTACGGCAGCGTCAACACCGTTTCATTTGAAAACGGCAAGGCGACCGGCTACACCACCGATCCCGACGGCTTTATCAGAGCGATTGAGGCAGCGGGCATTGCGCTGGACGGCAGAATTATGATACTCGGCTGCGGCGGCGTGGCGCGCACCATGGCATATGAAATTGCCCTGCGCGGCAAGCCCTTTGAGTTTGCGGTGCGGCAGGAGGACTGCGGCAAGGCAGGGCTGCTGTGTCTGGACATCACGCGCAAAATTCCCGAGGCGCAGGTCAGCTTCGGCTTAATCAACCAGATCATCGGCACCGTGGATGTGCTGATTAACGCGACACCGGTGGGCATGTACCCCAACGAGGGCGAGCAGCCCATTCACAACTGCGCCATCGGACGCTGCGGCGCGGTGTTTGACGCGATTTACAACCCCTTGGAAACCGCGCTGGTTAAGCGCGCCAAGGCAAACGGCGCCAAGGCGGAGGGCGGCATGTCCATGCTGGTGTGGCAGGCAGTGGTCGCGCACCAAATTTGGGACGGCTCCCGGTATGACAAGCAGGACATTGACCGGCTGGTTGCCGACTGCGCCGAGGAAATGAAGACCGCGTTTTAATAAAGCGTCACCGAACAACGAGGAACCGTTATGAACAACATCATTCTCTGCGGCTTTATGGGCTGCGGAAAATCCACCGTCGGCAAAATTGCCGCCCGCAAAACAGGCAAAAAATTTGTCGATATGGACAGATATATCGAGGAAAAGGAACAGATGACCGTGGCGGAAATCTTTGCTGCCTACGGCGAGGAGGGCTTCCGCGAGCGTGAGCACGCGGCGTGCAGGGAGCTGGCGGCACAGAGCGGCTTGATTATCGCCGCTGGCGGCGGCGCGCTGACCTTTGCGCGCAACGTGGAGGTGTTCCGCGGCAGGGACACCGTTGTGCTGCTGGACGTGCCGCTGGAAACCATCCGCTTCCGCCTGCGCCACGACACGCGCCGCCCTCTGTTGCAGCGTCCCGACAAGGACGAGGCGATGACCGAGCTGTACAACCGGCGCATGCCGCAATATCTTTCCGCCGCCGACGTGGTGATCAAGGGCGAAGCAACGCCGCTGAATACCGCATTTAAGGTCATCAATACGCTGAATCTGAAAAGATAGTCGAGCCGGTCGAGCTCTATGGAGCTCGTGATTGACGTTATTGTATATTGACACCCTCAATAACCGTTGCTATAATGAAGTACATAAAAGCAGTGCTTTGTGCATGGCTGTGAAAGGAAGTTAACTATGAAAAAACTGATAGCATTATCGCTGGCTGTTCTGTTTGTCCTCGGCGCTGCCGCCTGCGGCAAAAAAGAGGAAAGCAAAACAGAAAACAAAGCAGAAACAACCGCCGCGACACAGGCGGCAACCACCGCTCCGGCAACCGCCCCCGCAACCGCCGACAGCGCTTCCGCTGTTGTCACCGACGGCAGCAAGCTTGGCGAGCTGCAAACTGTCGCCGCAAAGGAAGATTTTGTCATCAAAGGACTTATCCTCCTCTCCGATTCCGGCCATCACGAATACGGCACTATCGACGATAATATCGGCAAGGGCTTTTTGACCAAGGGCTTGTTCTCTGAATACTACCTCAATGAATGGATCGGCATTTACGCCGACACCGACGCCGAACTGTTCAACGTCTATGTTGTTCCCAACGAGGCGGACAAGGACTATGCCGCTGTCACCGAAACAGAGCTGCGCCAAACGTGTGAAGAAAAGGGCTTCCCCGTAATGGACAGCGTGACGCCCGACAAAGCGCAGCACGGCTACATCGGCGGACTGTATGTGAACCCCGACAGCGGCTTGCCCGGACTGTATAACATGTTCTTTGCGAAGGACGGCGCCGTTGGCTACATGGTGCAGTTAAAGCTGGAACCCGAAGCGTAGAGGTAATAATTTTATACAGCGCTGTGCGTCTGCACGGCGCTGTATTTTTTTATCAGACGCTGAACCCGGCGCGTTTTTCCGTTATTTTATCCTTATGTTTGTTATTCCACACGGAAACAGCGAAAAAATTGTTTAAATAAGCTATTGACTGTTGCGCTTTAAAGTGGTAAAATGATAGCTGACAATTTGACAAAAGCGAGGTAATGCACTATGATTATTGTATTAAAACCAACCACCACCCCCGAACAGCTTGTCAGCTTTACCGAAAAGCTGAAAAACGACTACGACGTCAAAATCAACCGCTGGGACGGCGTGCACTCCACCGTGCTCGGTTTAATCGGCGACACCACGCAGGTTGACATTGAATATATCGAAGCGCAGGACATTATCAACGACACCGTCACCATCGGCGACGGCAGCCTGCATATCATGGCAGGTCCGTGCTCGGTGGAAAGCGAGCAGCAGATTGTCGGCATTGCCAAAAGTGTACAGCAGTCCGGCGCCACCCTGCTGCGCGGCGGCGCGTTCAAGCCGCGCACCTCGCCCTACGCCTTTCAGGGCTTGAAGGCAGAGGGACTTGACCTGCTGAAAATTGCGCGCAAGGAAACAGGACTCCCGATTGTCACCGAAATCATGCGCGTGTCGCACATCGACATGTTTGAAAACGTGGACATCATTCAGGTAGGCGCACGGAATATGCAAAACTTCGAGCTGCTCAAGGAGCTGGGCAAAATTGACAAGCCCATTCTGCTCAAGCGCGGTCTGTCCGCCACCATTGAGGAATGGCTGATGAGCGCCGAGTACATCATGGCAGGCGGCAACGATAAGGTGATGCTGTGCGAGCGCGGCATCCGCACCTATGAAACCTTTACGCGCAACACGCTGGACATTTCGGCGATTCCCGTCATCAAAAAGCTCAGTCACCTGCCTGTCATCATCGACCCGAGCCACGCCGCCGGCAAAAGCTGGCTGGTGGAGCCGCTGGCGATGGCGGCGGTTGCAGCAGGCGCGGACGGCTTGATTATCGAGGTGCACAACGATCCGCCGCATGCGCTGTCCGACGGCGCTCAGTCGCTGACACCGGCGCAGTTTGACGCGGTGGCTAAGAAATTGTTCTCACTGAAGAAGGCTTTAACATGAACATCGCAGTAATCGGCTTAGGCATTATCGGCGGCAGCTATTGCAAGGCGCTGAAGGCATATACCAACCATCATATCATCGGCATCAACCGCACCCCGGAAACTGCCCAAAAGGCAAAAGCGGCAGGCGCGATTGACGAAATCGGCACGCCCGAAAGCCTGCAAACGGCGGATATCACGATTTTGTGCATGTATCCGCAGGCATGCGTAGACTTTTTGGAACAGCACGGCGCGCTGATTCAAAAGAATTCCATCGTCACCGACGCCGCCGGCATCAAGCGCGCGATTTGTCCGCAGATGACGGCGCTTGCCGAGCGGTTCGGCTATATCTATGTCGGCAGCCACCCCATGGCAGGCAAGGAAAAAAACGGCTTTGGCGTCAGCGACGCGGATTTGTTCCGCGGCGCGAGCTTCATCATCACGCCCTGCGGCGCGCCGTATGAAGCGGTCAACACGCTTTCCACGGTTGCCCGGGAAATCGGCTTCGGCACCATCAAGCTCGCCACGCCCGAGGAGCACGACCGCATGATTGCGTTTACCTCGCAGCTGCCGCACGTGCTCGCCTGCGCCTATGTGCTCAGCCCGAGCTGTCCGAACCACCGCGGCTTTTCGGCAGGCAGCTACCGCGATGTGTCGCGCGTGGCAAACATCAACGCCAAGCTGTGGAGCGAGCTGTTTTTGGAAAACAAGGAACCGCTGGTGGAGGAGCTTGACATTTTGATTGACAACATCAGCCAAATCATCGGCGCCATCAAAGCGGAGGACAAAGAAAAGCTCACCGCGCTGCTGGAGCAGGGACATCAGGTGAAGCAGGCGCTCGGCGAGTGACGCATTTGTTTGTATTGTAAGAGGATGAGGGTATGAAAACCGTACATGTGTCAACCGGCAAACCGTATGACATTTTTATCGAACGCGGCATTTTGGACTGCTGCGGAAAATATATAAAGCAGCTTTCCAAGGCGCAAAAGGTGGTTGTCATCACCGACACCAACGTGGCGCCGCATTATCAGTGGCGGATTCTCAACGCCTTGGAAAAGGAAGCTTTTGACGTAAAAACCTACATTTACCGCGCCGGTGAGGAAAGCAAAACGCTGGACACCGTTGCGGAGCTCTACAAGGTGCTTGCCGACTTTCGCATGACGCGCAAGGACGTGATTGTCGCCCTCGGCGGCGGCGTCTGCGGCGACATGGCGGGCTTTGCGGCGGCGACCTATCTGCGCGGCATCGACTTTGTGCAGGTGCCCACCTCGCTGCTGGCGCAGGTGGATTCCTCTGTCGGCGGCAAAACCGGCGTGGATTTGCCGCAGGGCAAAAATCTGGTCGGCGCGTTTCACCAGCCGCTTGCCGTGCTGATTGACCCCGACACTCTCAACACGCTGCCCGACGATTTCATCGCCGACGGCATGGGCGAGGTCATCAAATACGGCTGCATCAAGGACGCGGCGTTTTTTGATTCGCTGCAGGACGGCAAGGCGTTTGACCGCATTGACGAGGTGATTGAAACCTGCGTTTCCGTCAAACGCGACGTTGTCAGCCGCGACGAAAAGGAAGCAGGCGAGCGCATGCTGCTCAACTTCGGCCACACGCTCGGTCACGCCATTGAAAAGCTGTGGGGCTTCACGGGCATTACCCACGGCATGGCGGTTGCCGTCGGCATGGTGCTGATGGCGCGTGCCGGCGAAAAGCACGGCATTACCGAGCCGGGCACGGCGGATAAAATCATTGCGCTGTGCGAAAAATATCACCTGCCCGTGTCTGACAAGGCAACCTTTGCGCAGATGGCGGAGGCGGCAAAGGGCGACAAAAAGACCGCCGGCGGCAGCATCAATCTGGTGCTGCTCAACCGAATAGGAGAAAGCTGTATCCTCAAACTCCCCTTGGAGGAGCTGGAGGATTTTATCACCACATAAATATATCCCGAAAGAGGTTTATATGAGCAACGTCACCTTTGCGCCGTTTGTACCAAGCGGAACGGTTGCCGCGCCGCCCTCCAAAAGCGACGTGCACCGCGCGATTATCTGCGCGGCACTGTCCAAGGGCGTGTGCACCATCTCCCCTGTCGCGCTTTCCGACGACATCAAAGCCACCATCGGCTGTGTGGAAGCGCTCGGCGCGACAACAACGATTGAAAATAGTATTCTGACCGTGGACGGCACCGGCATTTTTCAAGGCGAAACCGCCGTGCTTGACTGCCACGAGAGCGGCAGCACCCTGCGGTTTTTGATTCCCGTAGCCGCGGCAGGCGGCGTGAACGCTGTCTTTAACGGCAGCGGACGGCTGCCCGAGCGGCCGATTGGCATTTATACGGATATGCTGCCCGAAAAGGGCGTGACCTGCGACACGCAGGGCGGCTTGCCGCTGCGCATCGGCGGCAGGCTGAAAAGCGGCGTGTTTTATGTGCCGGGCGACGTCAGCTCGCAGTTTATTTCGGGACTGCTGTTTGCCCTGCCGCTGCTGAAGGGCGACAGCGATATCATTTTGACCTCGCCGATTCAAAGCGCCGGGTACATCAACATGACCATTCGCACCATGTCCAAATTCGGCATTGAGGTGGACATGACCGACAGAGGCTGGCATGTCCGCGGCGGACAGCACTACATTCCCACCGACTACACCACGGACGGCGACTGGTCGCAGGCGGCGTTCTTTCTGGTAGCGGGCGCCGTCGGCGGCGAAGTGACCGTCAACGGCTGCAACATCGACTCCTCGCAGGGCGACCGTAAAATTGCCGCGCTGCTGCGCGAATTCGGCGCCGAGGTACAGCAGGACGGCGGCAGCATCACCGTAAAAAAGGCGCCGCTGCACGCCGTGACGATTGACGCGGCGCAGATTCCCGATTTGGTGCCGGTACTGGCGGCTTGCGCCTGCTTTGCCGAAGGCACCACGCGCATTGTCAACGCCGCGCGCCTGCGCATCAAGGAAAGCGACCGCTTAAAGACGACGGCGGCGCTGCTCAACGCGCTGGGCGGCAAGGTGACGGAGCTGCCCGACGGCTTGGAAATCACGGGCGTGGCGTCCCTGCAGGGCGGCAGTGCTGAAGGATATAACGACCACCGCATTGTGATGGCGGCGGCAACCTGCGCGGCAGGCGCTTTTGGCGCCGTCAGCTGCACCGACGCATGGAGCGTCAACAAAAGCTACCCCGATTTTTATGAAGCCTACACCGCCATCGGCGGTAAACCTACCATACACTAACCACCGGAGAAAGCCTATGTCCTCAACCTACGGAGAAAAAATCAAACTATCCATTTTCGGCGAGAGCCACGGCGGCGGCATCGGCGTCGTCATCGACGGCTTGCCGGCAGGCGAGCGCATTGATATGGACGCGGTGCTCGCGCAGATGGCGCGGCGCGCGCCCGGACGCGACAAAACCGCCACGCCGCGCAAGGAGAGCGATGTGCCGAAGGTGCTTTCGGGCATGCTCGGCGACACGCTGACCGGCGCGCCGCTGTGCGCCGTGATTGAAAACACCAACACGCGCTCGCAGGATTACGGCAATTTGCTGAGCAAGCCGCGCCCCGGCCACAGCGACTACACCGCCTATATCAAATACGGCGCCGCCAACGACATACGCGGCGGCGGCCACTTTTCGGGCAGAATCACCGCTCCCTTAGTATTTGCCGGCGCGGTTTGCCGTCAGCTGCTGGCGCGGCAGAACATTCAAATTGCCGCGCATATCCAAGCCATCGGCGGCGTGCAGGACGCGCTGTTTGATCCCGTTCAAATCGACAGTGATTTAATGACGCGCCTCAGCACATCAAGCTTTGCGCTGATTGATGAAGCGGCGGAAGATAAAATGCGCGCCGAGGTGGAAGCCGCGCGCATGGCGCAGGACAGCGTCGGCGGCGTGATTGAGTGCGCTGTAACGGGACTGCCCGTCGGCGTCGGCGAGCCGATGTTTGACGGCGTAGAGGGCGCGGTTGCCAAAGCGGTATTTGGAATTCCTGCCGTCAAGGGCGTGGAATTCGGCGCGGGCTTTGCGCTGGCGCAGCTGCGCGGCTCGCAGGCAAACGACCCGTTCCGTTATGAAAGCGGCAAAGTGGTGACGGAAACCAACCACTGCGGCGGCATTTTGGGCGGCATCACCGACGGCATGCCGCTGATTTTCCGCGCGGCAATCAAGCCGACGCCCTCGATTTCCCAACCGCAGAAAACCGTTGACCTGCAAACAGGCGAAAACGCCGTGCTGGAAATCCACGGCAGACACGACCCGTGCATTGTGCCGCGCGCCGTCCCCGTGATTGAAGCGGCAGCGGCTGTTGCGCTGATGAATTTGATGTGAGGAAGCCATGAGAGATTTATCCGAAATTCGCAAGGATATCGACCGAATTGACGACGAGCTGATTGCTCTGTTCAAGCGCAGAATGGACTGCGCCAAGGAGGTCGGCATTTATAAAAAAGCAAACAACATCCCGGTGCTCAACCAAAAGCGCGAGGATGAAATTCTTGCCGAGGTGCAGGAAAAGGGCGGCGAATACGGTGCGGCGGCGCGGCTGCTATTTTCCAACATCATGGAGCTGAGCCGTGCGCTGCAGCACAACATCACCGGCAGCGGACAGGCGCTGCGCGACCTGATTACCGCTGCCCGGGAAATGCCCTCTGCCGACGGCGTGACCGTCGCCTTTCAGGGCATTAAGGGCGCCAACAGCTATGAAGCGGCGCAAAGGCTGCTTCCCGGCGCGGTGCTGACCGACCGCAAAACCTTTGAGGACGTGTTTGACGCCGTTGACAAGGAGGAAGTGACCTTCGGCATTTTGCCGGTGGAGAACTCCACGGCAGGCTCGGTGTCGGCAGTGTACGACCTGATTTTGAAGCATCGCTTTTATATTGTCGGCGCGCTGGATATGCGTATTGAGCACTGCCTGGGCGGTCTGCGGCAGTCTTCCTTGGAGGATATTGAAATCGTGTGGTCGCATCCGCAGGCGCTGTCGCAGTGCGAGGGCTACATCGCCCGTCACAATCTGACGCCCGTGCCCAAGGCAAACACCGCCGTGGCGGCGCGCGACGCGGCGCGCGAAAAGCGCCTGAATGTGGCAGCCATCTGCACGCCCCGGGCGGCAGAGGAATACGGGCTGCGCATCCTCGACTCTGGCTTGCAGGACAACCCCTACAACACCACGCGCTTCATTGTGATTTCCAAGCAGCTCTACATCGCGCCCGACGCCAACAAAATCAGCCTTTGCTTTTCCCTGCCGCACGTCAAGGGCTCGCTCTATAACCTCTTGTGCCGCTTTAACTCGCTGGGACTCAACCTCACCAAAATTGAGTCGCGGCCTGCCAAGGGCAAGGATTTTGAGTATTTGTTCTACCTTGACTTCACCGGCAGCGTGCACAGTGAGAACGTGATTGACCTCCTCAGCCAGCTCAGCGAGGAAATGCCCGAGTTCAGCTTTTTGGGAAACTACAGGGAATAAAAAGCAAAATCCGGCAGTCAAAGCCGCCGGACAAATCTATTGACAATTGAACGAAAATCATATATAATAAAACTACAGGGAACCGTTTAAGCGGTTAGCCTATTGAAAGATTATATGGAATGAATAACCGTCCAATGGCCGTTGGGCGGTTATTTCTTAATACATTTAATGACTTCAACGAGCGTTACTAATACGAGAATTAATAAAACCATTTCCGTCATGTGTACCACCCCCCACCATCGGGAGTGCTAACCACCTTAACTACCCTGTAGCAACTTTATCATACAGAAAAAGATGTTCAAAGTCAAGAATACTGACAAACATATAATCGTCTTTTGCTCCGGTTTTCCCGGAGCTTTTTTATTTTGCAGGATACTGATTGGGAAACAAAAAGGACAGCCGGTTGGCTGTCCTTTCATTATGCATTGCGCATTATAAATGTCAAAGTGGAATCAGGCTCTGAGTTCGTCCTCGTTGTCGCCTGTGAAATAGACCTTTTTGATGTCCGCGCCCAGCGACTTGAACTTATCGACCACGTCCTCATAGCCGCGCTCGATATACTGGATGCTGGAAATTTCGGTGGTGCCCTTCACCTGGAGCGCCGCGACAATCATTGCCGCGCCGGCGCGCAGGTCGGTCGCCTTGACGGGCGCCGCGGTCAGCGGAGCGCCGCCCTCGATGATGGCAAGTCTGCCCTCAACGGAGATGTGCGCGCCCATGCGCACAAGCTCGCTGATGTACTGGTAGCGGTTGTCCCAGACGTTTTCGTTGACAATGCTGGTGCCGGGAATGCCCATCAGCAGCGCC
>CADCAD010000013.1 GCA_902799325.1 uncultured Ruminococcus sp.
CACCGCCCGCAAAAACGGGTTTGATTCTTATCACGCAGTTAAGATGGTTTTATCAGGTCAGATCAATCAGGTTTTTGGGATAGGGTGCTGAATAGTTACGAATTGTTTTCTTATCTGACGGTTATAGACTTTGCGCTGTCCGTCTGCTATAATAGAAGAAGTCTGTATAAAGAGGTCAGGTTTTATGAAATTAAAGGAATTGGAAATCGGAAAATCCGCTGTTGTCACCGCCGTCGGCGGCGAGGGCAGCCTGCGGCAGCATTTTCTGGATATGGGTGTGATTCCCGGCACGCGCGTGACGCCGGTGAAGCTGGCGCCGATGGGCGATCCCATGCAGCTTTCGCTGCACGGATACGAGCTTTCGCTGCGCTTGGCGGACGCTGAAAAAATCGAGGTAGAGCCGCTGGAGGAGCAGCCGCACAAAGCCGCGCGCAAGGCGGCAAAAAGTCCGCACCCGGGCTTTGGCGAGGGCGGCAGATTCCACCCCAAGGGCAGCGGCAATCCGCTTCCCGAGGACGTCACCCTGACCTATGCGCTGGTCGGCAACCAAAACTGCGGCAAAACCACGCTGTTTAACCAACTCACGGGCGCCAATCAGCACGTCGGCAACTTTCCGGGCGTGACGGTTGACCGCAAGGACGGCGTGATTAAGGGACATAAAAACACCTTGATTACCGATTTGCCCGGCATTTATTCCATGTCACCCTACACGGGCGAGGAAATCGTTTCGCGCAGCTTTGTGCTGGACGAAAAACCAAGGGCGATTATCAACATTGTGGACGCGACCAACATCGAGCGCAACCTGTATCTCACGATGCAGCTGTTGGAGATGGACATTCCGATGGTTGTGGCGCTCAACATCATGGATGAGCTGACCGCCAACGGCGGTTCGGTGGACATCAACGCGCTCGAAGCGCTGCTCGGCGTGCCGGTGGTGCCGATTTCCGCCGCCAAAAACCAGGGCGTGGACGAGCTTGTCAAGCACGCCGTGCATATCGCGCACTATCAGGAAAAGCCGCAGCGGCAGGACTTTTGTTCTGCCGACGAAAAGGGCGGCTCGGTGCACCGTTGTCTGCACGCGGTGCGGCATCTGATTGAAAACAAAGCGAAGGCGGCGGATATTCCGCTTCACTTTGCCGCGAGCAAGGTGGTGGAGGGCGACGCGCTGGTGCTGGAAAAGCTCGGCTTGGAAAGCAGCGAGCTGGAAATGCTCGAGCATATCGTCCGCCAAATGGAAAAGGAGCTGGGCATGGACCGCAACGCCGCCATCGCCGACATGCGCTTTTCTTATATTCAAAAAATTTGCGAGCAAACCGTTGTCAAGCCGCAGGAAAGCCGTGAGCACCGCCGCAGCGTGAAGCTGGACAGGCTGTTGACGGGCAAATTCACCGCTATTCCGCTGTTTTTGGCGATTATGGTTGCCATCTTTTGGCTGACCTTCGACGTCATCGGCGGCAATTTGCAGGGGCTGCTGGAGCAGGGGGTTGACAACCTGACCAAGCTGACGCGCGGCGCGCTCGAGAGCGCCAACGTCAACCCTATGCTGACGGGCTTGATTACCGAGGGTATCTTTGCCGGCGTCGGCAGCGTGCTGAGTTTTTTGCCGATTATTGTGACACTGTTTCTGTTTTTGTCCGTTTTGGAGGACAGCGGCTATCTGGCGCGCGTGGCGTTTTTTATGGACAAGCTGCTGCGCAAAATCGGATTGTCCGGGCGCAGCATTGTGCCTATGCTGATCGGCTTCGGCTGCACCGTTCCGGCGGTGATGGCAACACGTACCCTGCCCAGTGAACGCGACCGCAAAATGACCATTTTACTGACGCCGTTCATGAGCTGCACCGCCAAGCTGCCGATTTACGCGTTTTTTGTCAACGCGTTTTTCCGAGATTACAGCTGGCTGGTGATTTCGGCGCTGTATGTGCTGGGCGTCGTGACCGGCATTTTGATTGCGCTGCTATACAAAAAGACCTTGTTCAAGGGCGAGGCGGTGCCGTTTGTGATGGAGCTTCCCAACTACCGCCTGCCGGGCGTGCGCAACGTGGTGCGTCTGCTGTGGGACAAAGCGAAGGACTTTATCCAGCGCGCGTTTACGGTGATTTTCATCGCTACCATCGTGGTGTGGCTGCTGCAAAACTTCAACTGGCGCTTTAACATGGTCACCGACTCGCAGGACAGCATCCTTGCGCAGATTGCTGGTTTCATCGCGCCGGTGTTTGCGCCGCTGGGCTTGGGCGACTGGCGCATTGTCACCTCGCTCATCAGCGGCTTTATGGCAAAGGAAAGTGTTGTTTCCGCGCTCGGCGTGCTGTACAGGGGCGGTATTCAGTCCGCCATGACTGTGCTGTCGGCGGCGTCGCTGCTGGTGTTCAGCCTGCTCTATACGCCCTGCGTGGCGGCGATTGCCGCCGTCAAGCGCGAGCTGGGCGTCAAGTGGTCAATCGGCGTCGTGGTGTGGCAGTGCGTGGTTGCCTATGCTGCGGCAGGCTTGGCGTATATGATTTTAATGCTCTGCGGCGTGTAGGAGGCGGATATGAATATTGTGGAAATTCTTCTGGCGGCAGCGCTGGTGACAGCGGTTGTTTTGGCGGTTGTCTGTGTGATTCGCCGCCGGAAAAACGGCAAGGGCTGTTCCTGCGGCTGTGAAAACTGCGCTTTTCCGTGCGAAAAAAAGAAATAATAGCGATTTGTTGTGATTTTGTTATACTTGGTATGGTATTCTATAGGTGCAGTCGGGAAATCCCGGCAAATACCAAAAAGGAGACGATACCATGTTAAAGCTGTTATTACTCGCCACCGCGGCAGCCGCAGCAGCCGCTGCCGTCACTACCTCCAAAGCCGTGCCGAAGGCACAGGCGAAACCGCTTTTCAAGCAAGAGCCTCCTAAGGAAGCGCCCTGCAGCTTGTATGAGCCGTCCGCCAAGGCGTACAATATGGAGTACATGTATGTATAATCCTTAACCGCCGCACTGATGAGAGTGCGGCGGTTTTGTGTTTGGCTTCATAGTAATACAAGAAAATCACCGGACAAAACATCCGGTGATTTTTATACTATTCTCTGATAGAAAGTAGACAACTTTCTATCAGAGAGAAAACGCTTGGCGCGTTTTCCAATTGCGCAAAAGCGCAATTGCCGTCTTATACAATTCCAATCAGCCCAGCCAATGGCGCCTTTGTAGGCAACGTCGCAGGGCTCGTCATAGCTCATGCCGAAGTAGCTGTGCTGTCTGCTGTGCATGCTCCACTCGGGATCATAGATTTTGCCGTTGATTTCAGCCCAGCCGTGACCGCCGCTGTTGCAGGCGTAGGACTCGGTGTAGCCGATAGCCTTTGCCATGTAAGCAAACGCTGCGCCGTAGCTGAAGCAGTCGCCTTTGCCGCCGACAAAGAGATCCTTGGCGTAAACCTTCGCCCAGTCATTGCCGGTGTAGGTGGGACGGACGATGCCTTCGAGGTAGTTGTTCTGCAAATATTTAAACGCTTTCTTGAGCTTTTCTTCCTTGCTCATGGAGCTGTCGGTGCACTTTTTCAGCGCTTCGCGCGCGTAGCCGAGGATTTCGTCGTTGTCCACCGCTTTCTTTTCGGCGGGCGTTTCTTTTTTGGTGGCTTCCTTTTTGGGTGTTTCTTTTTTTGGCGCTTCTTTTTTGGCGGCTTCCTTGGTTTCTTTGGTTTTGGGAGCCGGGGTGACGGCTTTCTGTGCGATGGCTTTGGTTTCCTTTTTCGCGGTGTTTTCCGCCTTGGTTACCTGCGCGGCGGTGACGGTGTTGGCTGCCGCCGTCTTTTGCACATAGGATACTGTGCTGCCGGGCTGTGTGGTGGTGATGAAGCTGTATGCAAAGAGGGAGGATACGGTCAGAACCGATGCTGCCAGTGCGCAAACCGCGCCGATGATTTTACCTTTTTTCATGATGATGTTCTCCTTTTCTCGGGATTGTTCCCTGTTTTGTTTTTACAAGCTTAGTATAACAGGGGCACTACAACAACATTGCGACAAAAAACCGCGTTTTTCAGATGATTTTCAAATTTTTTTAAAAATTTTTCAAATATTTCAAATATTTGAAAGATAAAAAAACCCGACTCAGCGAGCCGGGCTATAGCAACAACTTCAGATTTGTGTCACAACGAGGTCGTTGTCCACCTTGAAGTTAACGGTGATGGGTGCTTTTTGATTGTTGTCGGTGAAGTAGTAAATGGTCATGCTGGCGGTGCTGGGCGCCTTGCCGATGATGGAGAAGTCGTAGTGGTTGTCGGCAAAGGTGTAGTCGCAGGCGAGCGACGCGATGCCGCCGCCGCCCTCGAAGGTCCAGTCGTAGCCGTAGCTTGTTTTGCCGGTGGCGGACACATGCAGGGGAGAGCCCTTGCCGTCCCAGGTGGCGCCGCTGTGGTGCTTGCCGGGTGCGCTTGCTTTGGTTTCCTGCGCGGCGGTGCTCGGTGCGGCGGTTGCCGGTGCATTGGTCTGCGGTTCGATTTTATTGGTAGTCACCGCGGCTGCGCCCTTGCTGTTTTCCGCCAGCTGTGCCGCGATGTTGGTTTTGGCGGCGGTGCTTTGCTGTTTGCTGTTGACATTTGAAAAGGTAACGGCGAGCACCACAAAGCTTGCCGCCGCTGCCAGTATGCAGCAGCTTGTGGCGATAATGGTGTTGCGGCGCTTGGCGCGCTCTCTGCGCTGCTTTGCCTGCGTGTGTCTTGCGACGTAGAGCTCGGAGTTGTTGAAAAATTCGGTTTGGTTGTTATTTTTGTTGTTGGTCATGGTGGTGATCTCCTTGACTGTTTTGATTTTACACGCTTAGTATAACAAAGGGACTATGACAACATCATGACAAAAACAGAAGAATTTTAAGAAAATAAAAAATTTTAGAAAGCTGTAACAAAACACTTGACGAGTTACTTGTAATGTGTTATATTACAACCATAAAACAAAAAAGAGGAATCGTCATGCAAATCACAAGCCGTTTTACTATCGCTGTTCACATCATCACCTGTATCCACTGCTTCCAAGACGACTACAAGGTGACGAGCAATTTTATTGCCGGCAGCACGGGCGTTAATCCCGTGATTATCCGCGGCGTGCTTTCACAGCTCAAGGCGGCAGGATTGATTCATGTTCGCCAGGGCGCGAGCGGCATCACGCTTGCCAAGCCGTTGGAGGAGATAACCTTTTTTGACGTCTACGAAGCGGTTGACAGCGTAAAGGACGAGGGCTTGTTTCACTTTCACGAAAACCCCAACCCGGACTGCCCTGTCGGCAAAAACATACACTTCGCTCTGGACAGGCGCCTTGCGCAGGTGCAGACGGCAATGGAACAGGAGCTGCGGCAAATCAGGCTCAGCGACGTGGCGGCGGATGTGCAGGCGAAAATAGAGGCGGAGAAAAAATGAACACTCCTGTGATAACCGCGGTGCGGTAGAAAGGATAGGGTGACACAATGAAACTGATGACATCATATGAACCATATACAGCACAAATCGAACGGCTGAAGGCGGCGCTGGATGACGCCGACGCTGTTATCATCGGCGCAGGCGCAGGGCTGTCTGCCTCGGCAGGTTTTAGCTATTCCGGCGAACGGTTTTACCGCTATTTTGCCGACTTTGCCGAAAAATACGGTATCCGCGACATGTACTCCGGCGGCTTTTATCCGTTTCCGTCGGCGGAGGAGTTTTGGGCATGGTGGTCGCGGCAGGTGTATTTTAACCGCTACGCCGTGGACGCCGGCAAGCCGTATACGGATTTGCTGAAGCTGGTGGGGGATAAAAACTATTTTGTGCTGACGACCAACGTCGATCACCAATTCCAGCTGGCAGGCTTTGACAAGGAGCGGCTGTTCTATACGCAGGGCGACTACGGCTTGTTCCAGTGCTCCGTTCCCTGCCACCAAAAGACCTATGACAACGAGGAAGCGGTGACGGAAATGGTGGCGCGGCAGGAGAATATGCGGATTCCCACCGAGCTGATTCCGAAATGCCCTGTTTGCGGAAAGCCGATGTCGATGAACCTCCGCTGCGACGACACCTTTGTGGAGGACGAGGGCTGGCACCGTGCCAATGCGCGCTATGAGGCGTTTTTGGAGCAATATAAGGACAAACGGCTTGTTTTGCTGGAGCTGGGCGTCGGCGGCAACACCCCTGTTATTATCAAATATCCCTTCTGGCAAATCGCGCTGCAAAATCAAAACGTGACCTATGCCTGCGTTAACCTCGGCGAGAGCGCGTGCCCGGAGGAAATCGCGCCGCAGTCGGTCTGTTTGGACGCGGACATCGGCAAGGTTTTGGCGGATTTGATCCGCTGAAGGTGAGGAGGGAAAGGAAATGGCTTCAACGAAAGCATATTTGGACTATGTTTTGGAACAGCTCAGCGGCTTGGAGGATATCTCCTTCCGCGCGATGATGGGCGAGTATGTGCTGTATTATCAGGGCAAGGTGTTCGGCGGCATCTATGACAACCGCTTCCTTGTCAAGCCCGTCCCGTCCGCTAAGGCGCTGATGCCGGACGCGCCGTCGGAGCTGCCCTATGACGGCGCAAAGGAAATGCTGTTGGTGGAAAACATAGAGGATAAGACGTTTTTGGCAGAGCTGCTCCAAGCGATGGAAAAGGAGCTGCCCGCGCCGAAGAAAAAGAAAAAATAAATGAAAAATGAAAAACAAAGAGCTGACTCAAAACGCGAAAACGAAAGCAATTGAGTCAGCTTTTTCTTATAGATATTTTCCCGTTATGCTTTTCGGGTTGTGCTTTACGCTGTACGGCGTTCCCGCGGCGACAATGGCGCCGCCCTGCTCGCCGCCGCCGGGGCCCATGTCCACGATATAGTCGGCGCTGCGGATAACGTCCAAGTCGTGCTCAATCACAATGACGGTGGCGCCCTTGTCAATCAAATGCCGGAACACATCCAGCAGCGTCTGTACGTCGAGCGGATGCAGCCCGATGGTCGGCTCGTCAAAGACAAACACGGTGTCGTCCTGACCGCGCCCCATTTCACTCGCCAGCTTCAGGCGCTGGGCTTCGCCGCCGGACAGGCTCGGCGTTTGCTCGCCCAAGGTCAGGTAGCCCAAGCCGAGGTCGTGCAGGACTTGCAGGCGGCTGTGGACGGTTTTGAGGTCGTCGCAGGCTGTCAGCGCTTCGTCTACGCTGCAGGACATCAGCGCCGGAAGCGACAGCTTTTTGCCGTCCTTTTTGGCGCGCTTGACTTGATAGGCGGCTTTGGCGTAGCGCGAGCCCTTGCAGTCGGGGCACGGAATGTCCACGTCTGGCAAAAACTGCACATCAAGGCTGATGGTGCCCGTGCCGTCGCAGGTAGGACAGCGCAGCTTGCCGGTGTTGTAGGAAAAGTCGCCTGCTTTGTATCCGCGCGCTTTGGCATCGGGCGTGCGCGCATAGATTTTGCGCAGCTCGTCGTGCACGTTGGCATAGGTGGCGACCGTGGAGCGGATGTTGATGCCGATGGGCGTTGCGTCAATCAGCTTGATTTGGCGGACGCCCTCCGCCGCAACGGAGAGAACGTGGTCGGGCAGCGCTTTGCCGGCGGTGTGCGCCTGCAAAGCCGGAATCAGGCTTTCGAGCACCATAGTGGTTTTTCCCGAGCCGGACACGCCCGTCACCACCGTCAGCCTGCCCTTTGGAAAGCGGACGTCCAGCGGCTTGACGGTGTGAAGCTGCGCGGTGGTCATGCGGATTTCGCCTATATCAAACAGGTGCGCCGCCGCAGCGTTTTCGGAAGGGCGGCTCTGCTTTTTTTCTAAAAATTTGCCGATGCGCGAGAGGGGGTTGCCGATTAATTGCCGCACCGTGCCCTCGGCGAGAATTTGTCCGCCCTTGGCGCCTGCCTCGGGGCCGAGCTCAATCAGGTAGTCCGCGTGCGCGAGCACCTGGGTGTCGTGATCAACCAAAATAACGGAGTTGCCGTCGGCAATCAGGTCGTCCATCACGCCGGTCAGCCCCTCCAGATTGGACGGGTGCAGACCGATGGACGGCTCGTCCAACACATACAACACGCCCGTGGTGCGGTTGCGCACCGAACGCGCAAGCTGCACGCGCTGGCGCTCACCGGTGGACAGCGTGGCGGACGCGCGGTCGAGGGATAAATAGGAAAGTCCCAAATCAACCAGCCGCTTTGCGGTGTCGTGGAACGCTTCGCAGATGTTCTTTGCCATCGGGCGCATGGGCTCCGGCAGCGAGCCGGGAACGGCGTTTACCCATCGAATCAGCTCGCTCAGCGGATAGGTGCAGACCTCGTCGAGCGAATTTCCCTGCACGCGCAGCGAGCGCGCGCGTTCGTTAAGGCGCGTGCCGCCGCAGTCGGGGCACACGTCCTCGCGCAAAAACTTTTCCACGCGCTTCATGCCTTTTTCGTCCTTGACCTTGTTCAGCGCGTTGAGGACGGTGGCGGTGGCGCTGTAGTAGGTGAAATCCATTTCGCCTGCGCTGACGCTCTCGGTGTTTTTGGCTTTATAAAAGATGTGCTTTTTGACCATCGGGCCGTTGTAGACGATTTCCTTTTCCTCATCGCTCAGCTCGCAAAACGGCACGTCGGTGCGCACGCCCATGGCGCGGCACACATCGGTCATCAGCGACCACATCAGGCTGTTCCACGGCGCAACCGCGCCGCCGTCGATGGTCAGGTTTTCGTCGGGCACCAGCGTGGCGCGGTCAACCGTGCGCACGGTGCCGGTGCCGCCGCAGCACGCGCACGCGCCGCCGCTGTTGAACGCCAAATCCTCGGCGCCGATGACCTCGACCGCCTCGCCGCAAACGGCGCAGCGCACCTCTTTTTCGGCGGCAAAATCGAGCGTCGGCTCCACCGTGTGCCCGTTGGGACAGCGGTAGTGCGACAGCCGCGAAAACAGCAGGCGAACGCTGTTGAGCAGCTCGGTGGAGGTGCCGAAGGTGCTGCGGATGCCCGGCACGCCCGGGCGCTGGTGCAGCGCCAAGGCGGCAGGCACATAGCGCACCTCGTCCACCTGTGCGCGCGAAGCCTGCGTCATGCGGCGGCGCGTGTAGGTGGAAAGGGATTCCAAGTACCGCCGCGAGCCCTCCGCGTACAGCACGCCGAGCGCCAGCGAGGATTTTCCCGAGCCGGAAACACCGGCGATGCCGACGATTTTGTTCAGCGGAATGTTGACGTCGATGTTTTTGAGGTTGTGCACGCGTGCGCCGCGTATTTCTATTTGTTTCGGTGTGTTTGCCATGATGTGTACTCCTGATAATTATCGGTCGGGCTGCTGACCGTCGTGCGCCTGCCATTGGCACTCCGTTAGCGTCCAGTCCGTGAACACCGCCGTGAAGGAGGAGTCCTCGGGTGAGCAGGCGTAAACGCCGAAGCGGACAACGCCCTTGCCCTCGGCTAGGTGACAGATGCGCATTTGCTTCCAAGCGGCGCCGTTCGCGGAGCACTCGATGCGGAAGTCGTCCTCTCTGCGGCTCAGGCGGTACCACATGGTTTTGACGTCCGCCGGAATCTCGGTGGTCGCCGTATCATTAAAAAAAAGGTTGGTGACGACCGAACCGAGGTGCTGAAACCGCTCGTTTTCATATTCCACAGACGCTTTCAGCCAGTTTTCCGCATCCAGATACACCACAATGCCGCACTGGTCAAACCGGTGGTGACTGCCTTCAAACTGCGTTTTGATTGTGAATGAAAAGAAGGGCTCGGCGGTTTCCGTTTGCAGCAGCGGCGCGTTGTCGTTGCAAAAGTGGTAATAGGTGCGCTGCCACAGGTCGGTGTGCGGCGCGGTGGTGATTTGGATGACGCCGTCTTGGATGGAATATGCCTTTGGCGTCCGCGTCCATTGAAGCAGTACTTTTGCTTCGTTGAAATGTTTTTCGAATTTTTCTATGCGCCGGAAAACCTCCGGCTGCCACACATACAATTGTTGTTCGGCGGCTTTCTCTTGAAGAAAGGACAGCAAATCCGCCGACGGCTGATAGACGGTCATGTTTAAATCGCCGCCGTCCAGCGTTATCAGCGCGTTTTCATCGGGCAAAAAGAGCTGTACCGCGCCGCGGCGGCAATGCGCTTGAACCGCGCTTGTGATGGCTTCATCGGACGGGCTGTCGGTTTGACTGTCCTCGGGAAAGGACAAAAGCACCGTCGCAAAGCGGTTGTTGACCGCCGTCAAAATCGCCGCAAATTTTTCATAAAGTGCGTCGCGCTTGGCGGTTGCCGTGTATTCCTGTTCCAACGCGAGGTATTCCTCTGCGCGGCTTTCGGGCACCTGCGACGGAACAATATCAATCAAAACATAGGTTGATTCAAACAGCGGTTCCACATCTATATTTTTCATCCTGCACCTCCGTGACGGAATATAGTTCTATTCTATACTGTCCCGGGATTTTTTGCAAGCGCTAATACTATCAAAAACAGCGGTCGGATACGGTGTATCCTGCCGCTGTTGTTTTATCAGTTTTTCAGTTTTTTCAAAGAGATGATGTAATTCATGTTTTCGGTGTCGTCCTGCATGTGGTCGCAGTGCACGCTCAGCGTCAAAGGCTCACCCTTGATGTTTTGGATATTCATAATTGAGGAGAAGGACTCCGCGTTTTCTATCTTATTCAGCAGCCCCCGATAGACAGCGGCAAAGCTGTTGTCGGTGTCGCGTTCAAAAAACTTTTCGCTGTTCAGCCGCCGTTCCAAGGTGCGCGCGTTCATGCCGATATCCGGCTCCAAACCGTTAACAAGAACGGTGAAGCGGATTTCGTTGTCAGGCAGGCGCGACAAAAACATCACCGTGTCGGCGGAAATGCGCGACAGCAGCGTCACCTGCTTTTCGAGGTTGCTCAGTTTGGTGATGTTTTGCACCGAGCCGTAGAAAATTTGACACTCACCCTCGGAATGCAGGTAATAAAAGTGCATGAAGAAGGTGGTCAGGGTGCCGTCGGTTTTATAGAAGTGCATGACGCCCTTGGCGCCGTTTAGGCGATCCTGCACCGCTTCGCGGAGCAGCCGCAGCATCAGCGGCACATCCGGCTTCGGCATGAAGCGCTGGATGCTTTCCAGCCGCTCGGAAAAGTTCGGGATATCCACCGCCTCGTAAAATTGCTCATTGTAGCGTATGATATCCACGTCGTCGCCGTGCAGCGAATAAAAGGCGCAGGGACCGAGAATGTTGTTGAGCATCGAGTCGCTGTAGATGTTGTTGTCGAGCAGCTCGCGCAGGCGGAACTGCTGGTTGGATTTAAAAATAATGCCCGAGGTGTCAATCCGCTGCGGATCGGAAATCAGCTTTTCAAAATCCGCCGTCGGCATCGGGCGGTAGAAGTAGTAGCCCTGAATATAGCTGCAGCCGAGATTCTGCAAAAAGTCGCGCTGCTCTTGCGTTTCCACACCCTCCACGATAATCGGCACGCCGATGGTTTTGGTCATGTTGGTGACGGATTCCAGTATGCGGATGCTCTTTTCCTCGTTGCCTTCGTCCATGTTCAAAAACTGTGCGTCGAGCTTGATGATGTCGATGTTCAGGTTTTTGAGCATGTTCAGCGTGGAGTAGCCGCTGCCGAAGTCGTCCATCAGCACGGTAAAGCCTTTTTCGCGCAGTGAACGGACGGTGTCCTTGACCAGCGTGGTGTTGGAAATATAGGAGGATTCGGTGATTTCGATTTTTAGCAGCTTGCGGTCGAGCGCGTATTTTTCCGTCAGGTTTTCAAATACTACCGGAAGGTCGGTGTGCAGGATGTCCGCCACTGAAACGTTGACCGAAACGGGCAGCGGCGTATGACCGCCGTCAATCCAGGCGCGCTGCCAGCGGCACACCTCTTCCCAGATGTACATGTCCAAATCGGAAATCAAGCCGCGCTTTTCCAGCACGGGAATAAACACATCGGGCGGAACAACGGTGCCGTCGGGCTTAATCCATCTTGCCAACGCCTCCGCGCCGACAACTCTGCCGGAGGACGCGCGGCACTGCGGCTGCAAATAGAACACTACCTCGTGCTGCTTGAGCGCTTTGAAAAAGTCGGTGAGCACATGGTATTCCTCGTCGGTGCGAAGATACATGCTTTTGTCGAACACGCGCACGCGGTTGCGATAGCCGGTTTTGGCGACCTGCACTGCCAAAAAGGCGCGGTCGAGCATGTCAAGTACGGTGCTGTTCTTTTCCATGCGGCAAATGCCGAACGCGGGCAAAAAGCCGACGTTGCCGCCGCGCAGGCTGACAAGCGAGGCGATTTCGTCGTACAGCTCTCCGATGAACGCCATGTCAAAGGGCGTCATCAGGCAAAAATCGTCCTGCCCGAAGTAGCCTGCCGTGCCGCCGGTGCGCTCGCCTGCCGCCAGCAGCGCCGCGCTGATTTGCACCATCAGCAAATCGCCTTCATTGTGACCGTACCACTCGTTGAACAGCTTAAAGTTTTCGACGTCAATGGAAACAAGACACCAGTCCTCCGCGTTTATGGCTGAGAGGCGGCTTTCCACATCCTTGATAAAGCTGCGCTTTTTCAGCAGGCCGGTCATCTCGTTGCGTTCCAGTCCGGAATAAACAGCGGTGTTTTTCAGCCCCAGCTCGCGCGACTTGCGGTTGTGGCAGTCAAAGACATACATGCGCAAAATGTTTTTGCCGATGCCGTAGGCGGCGCCTGTTACCAGCACCAGCTCCACCCACCGCCAGCTGCCGTCAATCAGACAAAAGCGGAATTCATCGCACCACACACCGGGAACGTCGGATTTTTCGAGCGTTTTTGCAACGGTGTCATAATTCATCAGCGCAGCAAAGCGTTCGCGCTCGTCGGGGTGCAGCGTTTTTTCAAAGGTGCGGGCAAGGGAAGCTTGGTTGTTCATTTGAGGCAGCGGTATGGCGTATTTGTTTGATTCATGATAAATGCTCCTGATGGTGTGTGCGCTCAGGTTGATTTCAACCAAGTCGTCAAACGACGCGCCGTCAAGATAGCGAATGATTAATTCAGGCTGATGTACCGCTTTCATCAACTCGAATAAACCCGTGTTCATGTCCTAAACCTTCCTTTGTCATTATTACGCTGTAAACCATTCTTATCATAATATTTTCTGTTTACTTTTTCAATACTTACAGCAAAAAATCGGGAAATGTGCCATATTTTCCAAAAGGGTTTTGTGGAAGTTTTACAACGGGTTTTACAGCGGCGGCGCACGCCGAAACAGCTCTTGCCGGCGAAAGAACAAAATTTTGTTAATCTAAGTAATATTTTACAAAAAACCTGTGGATGAATGTCTGATTAATATTGCAAAAATAACCAAAATATATTATAATTATACTTAAAATAATACGATTACATACAATTGTCAATTAATCAATAACGGAGAGACAGCCACGCGGCGAAGCACGGGTGCTGCCGTTGGCGGAGAGTAAAGAATGATGGGTATACAGGAACAGACAAAGGACGGCGCGCCGCTGTCCAAATATCTTTCGCCGCTCGCGGCATGGGCGCTCGCCTTTGGCAGCGCTGTCGGCTGGGGCGCGTTTGTCATGCCCGGCACTACCTTTTTGCCGATTGCCGGCCCGTGGGGCGCGGTCATCGGGCTGGTTGCCGGCGCGGCGATTATGTTTATTATCGGTTGGTGCTACTGCTTTTTGATGAAGCGATATCCCGACGCCGGCGGTTCATATACCATTGCCGCCAAGGTGCTCGGCAACGACCACGCCTTTTTGTGCGCGTGGATGCTGATGTTGACCTACGCGGCGGTTATCTGGGCGAACAGCACCGCACTGTCGCTGATTATGCGGTGCCTGTTCGGCGACGTGTTCTGCTTCGGCTTTTCCTATCAAATTGCCGGATACACGGTGTACACGGGCGAGGAGGACGTCCGCGCAACGGAAAATGCCGCTGTGGGCGCTGCGCGCGATTTCAGCGGCGTCCGGATTTTGCTGGCGGAGGATAACCCCATCAACAGCGAAATCGCCACGATGATTCTTTCACACGAGGGCTTTACGGTTGATATCGCCGAAAACGGCAAGCGCGCTGTGGAAATAATGGAGCAGGCGGACGAGGACACCTACAGCGCGGTGCTGATGGATATGCAGATGCCTGTGATGAACGGCTTGGATGCGGCGCGCGCGATTCGCGCGCTGGAGGGCAAGCGCGCGCAGGTGCCGATTATCGCCCTCACCGCCAACACCTTCGAAAGCGACCGCCGCGAGGCGTTTGAAGCCGGCATGAACGCGCATGTTGCCAAGCCGTTCCAGCCGGACAAGCTGATTGCCACGCTGGCGGAATGTATTGATACATACAGCGGCATGCAGTAAATTTATTCTTACGGAGAGCGTTATGAAACAACTGATGGCAGCAGGCGGCATGAAGCGCCGCGTGCTGATTGTAGATGATGAAATGATAAACCGCGAGCTGCTCGGCGCCATGCTGGCGCAAAGCTATGACGTCGCCTTTGCCGAAAACGGCGCGCAGGCGATGGAGGCGCTCGCGGAAGAGGAGCACGGCTTTTCGCTGATTCTGCTCGATTTGATGATGCCGGTCATGAACGGCTTCGAGGTGATTGCGCGGTGCCGCGCAGACGCGCGGCTGCGGAATGTTCCGATTATCGTCATGACCTCCGAAAAATCCGCGGAGGTAAAAAGCATCCGCGCCGGTGCGGTCGATTTCATCGCCAAGCCGTATGACATGCCCGAGGTTATCCTGGCGCGCTGCGAAAGAATTATCGAGCTGAGCGAGGATAGAAGCATTATCCGTTCCACCGAGCGCGACAAGGTGTCGGGGCTGTATACGCGCGGCTACTTCTTTGCCTATTTGCAGCGGCTGCTGCCGCGCCTGACCGCGCCGATGGACGCGCTGGTGCTGAACATCAACCGCTTTCATATCCTCAATGAGCTTCTCGGACACGAGGAGGGCGACCGGATTCTCGGCACCATCGGTGCGCAGCTGAAAGCGCTGACGGCGCCCATGCGCGGCATTGCCTGCCGCAGTGAAAGCGACACCTTCTTTTTGCTTGCAGAGCGGCAGGAGGAGTACGAAACGCTGATAGCGGAGCTGCAAAAGCGCGTCGGCGAGCAGACCGGAGCGCGCGATTTGCGCCTGAGAGCCGGCGTTTACCACTGCCCGAACGACGGCACCAATCCCGAGAACTGGTTCAGCCGCGCCAAGGCGGCATGCGACCGTATCCGCGGACAGTACAGCGCACTTACGGCGACTTTTAACAACGAATTGCACGAGCTAACGGTTTTCCGCGAGCGGCTGAGCAGCGATGTGCAGGACGCCATCGACAACCGCGGCTTTGTTGTATATTTCCAGCCGAAATACCGTATTCAGGGCGAGCGCCCTGTTTTGGCGAGCGCCGAGGCGCTGGTGCGCTGGATTCACCCGGAGCTCGGCTTTATCAGCCCGGGCGAGTTTATTCCGTTGTTTGAAAAAAACGGACTGATTCACAAGGTGGATCATTTTGTGTGGCGCGAAGCCGCCGCGCAAATAAACCGCTGGCGCGAGCAGTACGGCGTCACCCTGCCGGTTTCGGTCAATGTGTCGCGCGTTGACATCTTTGACCTCGCGCTGGAAAAAAAGCTGCTGGATATCGTGGAAGCGTTTTCGCTGGCGCCGGGCGATTTGATGCTCGAAATCACCGAGTCCGCCTACGCCGACAGCGCCGAGCAGCTTAATGAAGTGATTGCAAGCCTGCGCAACCGCGGCTTTAAGATAGAGATGGACGACTTCGGCTCGGGCTATTCCTCGCTGAATATGCTCACGGCTATCCCGATTGACGTGCTGAAGCTCGATATGCAGTTTGTCCGCACCATGCTGTCCGACGAAAAAAAGCGGCGGCTGGTGGAGTTGGTAATGGATATCGCCGCGTTTTTGGAGGTACCCGTTGTCGCCGAGGGCGTTGAGGAGGAGGAGCAGCTTCGCGCGCTGAAGGACATGCGCTGCGACCTTGTACAGGGCTATTATGTTTCACCGCCGGTGCCTGCGGAGCGCTTCGGCGAACTGATAGAAAAGGAATTACAGGAAAAAGGAGATTGGCATGATAACCATTGAAAAGCTGAACAGCTTCGGCGCCGACACGGCGGAGGGGCTCGGACGCTGCTACGGAAACGAAGCATTATATCTGCGTCTGGTGAATATGATTCCGGCAGAGGGAAATTTTGCCGTGCTGGAGGAAGCGCTCGGCGCAGGCGATTTGGACAAAGTGTTTGAGGCGGCGCACGCGCTCAAGGGTGTGCTGGGCAACCTTTCGCTGACGCCGATGTACCAAATCTGTTCCGAAATAACCGAGCTGCTGCGTGCGCGCACCGAAACGGGATGCGCCGCGTTGTTGGCAGAGCTGCTCAGGCAGCGGGATGAACTTTCTGTTATGTGCAGTGAATGATAAAGGGGCGTGGTGTGCGTGTCTGACAAGAAAAAGACCGCGTGGAAATCCGGCGTTACGCTGATTGGCGTCATTCTTGGTTGTATCCTTTTGAATATTATCGGCTCCAAGACAAACGCAGCTCTGGGGCTGCCGTTGTATATTGATGACATCGGAACGGTTTTGGCGGCGGTGCTCGGCGGCTATATCCCGTGTATCACCGTCGGATTCTTTACGAATATTCTGAACGGACTGTCCGATTCATTTACCACCTATTACTGCATTATCAGCGTGCTGATTGCCGTGGCGGCGGTTTCCTTTGCCGAAAAAATGCGGCGGATAAAGGTGCCCTATATTTTGCTGGGCGTTTTATGCTTTGCCTTTATCGGCGGCGTTGTCGGCGGCGTTTTGACATGGCTGATCAACGGCTTGAGTTTCGGCGAGGGCTTTGCGGTCGATATGGCGGCGTCCGTCAACAATGTGCTGCCGATGGGCTATTTCGCATCCAACCTTTTGTCCGCGTTTTTGATTGACCTCGTGGACAAGGCGCTGGTCACGGTGATTGCGCTGGTGATTTACAAGCTGCTGCCGCACAAGGTGTTGGATGATGTCCAAACCCAAAGCTGGTACTACATCACCGTGTTTGACAAAACAAAAAACCACAACCGCAAGTTTCTTTCGCTGCGCCTCAAAACAACGCTGGTGATTGCGGTTTCCATCACGCTGGTGGCGTCGGCGGCTATCGGCATCAGTATTGTTCATTACCACAATTCGACGGTTGCCGAGTTCGAAGCGGACGGCAAATTTATCGCCAAGATGATTGCCGAAAACTTTGACGCCTCACGCGTTGACGAATATCTCCAAAAGGGCAGCGCCGCCGAGGGCTACGCCGAGGTTGAGGAGCTGCTGAAAACAGCGGTTGAATTTTCGCCCAAGGTAAAATACGCCTATATTTACCGCGTGGAAGAGGACGGCACACATGTTGTGTTTGACATCGACACCTCCGAGCTGGAGGGCGATGAAGCCGGCGAGGTTATCCAATATGATTCCTCCATCCGAAAACATAAGGACAGATTTCTTGCCGGGGAAGCCATTCCCACGGATATCACCAACGACGAGTACGGCTGGCTGCTGTCGATATACGAGCCGGTGGAGGACAACACAGGCAAGGTGCAGTGCTACATCGGCGTCGATATGGACATGAGCCGCGTGCGCTCCGATGAATTCTCTTTTCTGGCGAAAATCATTTCGCTGTTCCTCGGCTTTTTGATTTTAATACGCACCTATGCGGTTTGGATGGCGGAGCGCCATATCATCCGCCCGGTGAATTCGATCGCCCATGTGTCGCGCCACTCCGGCTATGACACCCCCGAGGCGCGTGAAAAATGGCTGAAGATGCTGGACGCGCTGAATATCCGCACCGGCGACGAAATCGAAACGCTGTATGAAGAATACAAAACGGCGGCGCGCAACACCGTGCGCTATATCGAGGAAACCCAGCGCAAAAGCGAACAGCTCGCCAAAATGCAGAACGGGCTGATTTTGGTGTTGGCAGACATGGTGGAAAGCCGTGACCAATGCACCGGCGACCACGTTTTCAAAACTGCCGCCTATACCGAGATTATCCTGCGGCAAATGCAGAAGGACGGCTTTTATGCCGAGCAGCTGAGCGAGGAATATATTGACGAGGTTGTCCGTTCCGCGCCGCTGCATGACGTGGGAAAAATTGCCGTTTCCGATGTGATTCTCAACAAGCCCGGCAGGCTGACCGATGAAGAATTCCGCATCATGCAGAGCCACACCACCGAGGGCGGCAAAATCATCGAGAAGGCGATGGCGCTGGTGGACGAGGATTCCGGCTATTTGAACGAAGCCAAAAATTTGGCGCTGTATCACCATGAAAAGTGGAACGGAAAGGGCTATCCCACCGGGCTGAAGGAGGAGGAAATTCCGCTTTCGGCGCGCGTGATGGCGGTGGCGGACGTATTTGACGCGCTTGTGTCGCGCCGCAGCTACAAGGAACCGTTTACCATTGAAAAAGCGCTGGATATTATCCGCACGGACGCCGGAACGCACTTTGATCCGCTTGTGGCGCAGGCGTTCCTGAACGCCGAGGACGAGGTGCGGCGCGTTGCAAAAATGCAGATGGAGCCGTAATAAAATGAGATTTGACGCCGTTTTTATGACTTTTTGGTAAAATTTACTATTGATTTTAGGGCTCGACAGGTTTAAAATGAGTTTTGTGTTTTTTGAAATGAAGTGCTTTTCGGCAAAGGGGTGAATCAATGAACAAATTCATTAATTCCATGCAAGCTTATATATTCCCAAAAACCGACCGGGAAACCAAATTTGAAATCCATACACGCAACCTCAAAAACATCCGCTATGTTTCGCTGGTGGTCGGTATTGTTCAAATTCTGTCACTGACAGTGTTTCTCATAGCCAAGCACGGCTTTAGTGATGAGGTAGTTGTGTCAGCCGTACTGCGTGTCGGGCTGAGTGTGGTGCTTTGCCTGTGCGGTGTTATCATTTCGGGAGTACTGATGAAAAAGCCGGACACCATCCGCAATCACTCGGTGGCTGTCGGGATGTTTGTAGATATTTTTTTCATATTGCTGATTGCATGGAGCATGTTTGCCTCGGTGAACAGCTATGTCAACAACCAACAGATGCTGACCTTTTACACGGTAGAGCTGCTGGCGGTGCTGTTTGTGAAGCTCCATCCGCTGTTTACCGGCGCCATTATCATCGGTTCGTATACGGCGCATTATTTTATTTTATCCTTCGGGTTTACCGGGGAACCGATTAACCCCTATAACTACTTTATGCTCGCCGCGCTTTCGACGGTGGGCGCTGTGCTGAACTACCATTTAAGCATCAACTATATTTCCGAAAAAAACAAGGCGACGGTTCTCAACCGGTCGCTGGAGATTATCGCCAACCACGACAGCACCACGCGGCTGCAAAACCGTTATGCGCTCAACCAGCGTGTGCCCGATTATCTCGACAAGGACATCTGCGTGGCGATGGGTGACATCAACAGCTTTAAGGCGGTCAACGATACCTACGGCCACCGCACCGGCGACGATGTTCTGAAAACGTTTGCGGACATTATGCTGCAATTCTTTCCGAACGAATGTCTTTTCCGCTACGGCGGCGACGAGTTTTTGATTATTGAAACCGGCAGCGATGTGGAGGAAATCCGCGAAAAAATCCGTTTGGTCAACGAGAAGTTCAATTCCGTCAGAATTGCCAACATGCAGACCGGGCTGTCGTGCAGCTTCGGCTGCGTGAAGGCGCATCCGATGAAACCGTCGGAGCTGTTTGCCGTGCTGACGCAGGCAGACCAGATTCTCTACAAGGAAAAGGAAAAAGCAAGAATAAAGCGTTGATTAGAATATAACAAACAAGGGCGGCTCATTTGCGTTGAGCCGCCCTTCTTTTTGTTGTTTTATTGTTATGCAGCGCTGTGTCATTCGCCGAGGCGCGAGCTGATCATGCGGTTTCTTCCGTTTTCTTTTGCCTGATAAAGATTGACGTCCGCCCGGTGAATCAGCGCTTCAATGTCAGTGGTGCTGCCGTTGGGCGCTGTGACAAGCCCGATAGACAGCGTGGTGCGCATGTCCTGTCCGTTAAACAAAAAGCAGTGCGCGTGAACGGCGTCCACCACCCGTCTGCAAACGGTGTCGGCGTCGATGTCTGTGTGAAACAGCACCAAAAACTCGTCGCCGCCCCACCGGCACAAATCACCGCTGCCATTCAGGGTTTTCAAAATCGTTTCGCCGATTTCGCGGATGACAATGTCGCCGTTGGGATGACCGTAGCTGTCGTTGATGAGTTTGAAGTTGTCAATGTCGAGAATGGCAACCGCAGCGGGGCGAAGATCATACTTTTCGGGGTTGGCGATAATGGTTTGCAGCCAAAAGCGGTTATACAGCTTTGTCAGCGCGTCATGATTGGAAAGGTATTCGTAGTTCTTCCGCGATTCCCGCAGGGCGTTGTGCGCTACCTCGCGCAGCTTTTTCAGCAGAAACGCTACGGCAAAGCACGCCAGATACAACAGCGGAAACCGCAGCTTAAAGGTCGGTGAATAGTCATATTGCAGCAGCCCCTGCCCGACCGGCGTCCAAAAGAAAAATATCAGCGCCGCAAAAATCAACAGGGACAGCGAGGAGCCGTAGCGTATTTCAAACAACAGCAGCCCAAAGCTGGGCAGCATGGCTGTCCACAGCACGCTGAAGCCGTCCGGCTTGCCGAAGATAATAAAATACAGAAACAGCAAAATATGACGATTTTTATTGCAAGTTCGTGAATGAAATGTTATAATATAGATAAATCTATCGTAAGTGATGGATAATTTTTAGGAGGTTATAACAAACGGGATTTTCGAAAATGCGGCAGCGCCTGGGCTACGGCGCAGCCGATATGGCAAGCAACCTGATATGGCCGATGATTTGCACCTATCTGACGGTTTACTACACCGATGCGCTGCTGCTGGACACAGCGGCTGTCGGCATCATCACGCTGGCGTCTAAGTTTATTGACGCCGTCACGGATGTGTTGATGGGTATTATCGTCGATAAAACCGAGTTCAAAAGCGGAAAGTGCCGTCCGTATTTCATCATCGGCGCCATTCCGCTGGCGCTCTTTGCGGTTCTGACCTTCTGGGTTCCCTCGCTGGTGTCCAACAACAGCGTCATGCAGATTGTGCTGGCGTTTATCACCTTCAACCTGGTCAGCACCTGCTACACCGTTGTCAACACGCCGCTTTCCGCGATTCTTCCCAGCCTGTCTGCGGATGACAAGGAGCGCAACATTCTGGTCACCTTCCGCATGGTGATGGCGGCAATCGGCAGCTTTTGCGTCACCTATTTCGCACTGCCCCTCATCAACAACTTCGGCGGCGTAAAGAACCCTTATGCTTATGCGTGGACCATCGGCATCTTCTCCGTTGTAGCGGTTGCCCTGCTGTTCTTCTCCTTCGGCAACACACGCGAGGTTGTCAAGCCGATAAGGGAGGAAAAAATCAAGCTTAAGGACGGTCTGAAGGCGGTCAACGCGCAGTACATCCTGTTTGTCATCACCATGTTCATCTATCTGCTCGGCTTCGCGGTGAAGCAGGCAGGCGTTGTGTATTACTACAAGTATTATGTCGGCAACGAGGACTATGTGCCCATTCAAGCCATCATCACCTCGGTGAGCATGGTGGTCGGTCAGCTGACAATTCCGTTCTTCTGCAAGGTCATGGGCAAAAAGGGCTCGTCTGTTTTGATGAATGTTGTCGCCATTCTCGGCAATGTTGTGTTCCTGTTCTGCGGCACCGATTTGGTGTGGCTGGGCGTCGGCACGGCGCTGGTGTGGTTCCCGCTCGGCTATTTGATGGGCATGCGCTTTGCGCTGCTGGCGGACGTGGTGGAATACTGCGAGCTGAAATCCGGCATCCGCGCGGCAGGCATCCTGTCCTCGCTGGACAGCTTCCTGGCAAAGCTCGCGTTCGGTCTGAACGTCACCATCATGCTGGGCTTGATGTCCATCGGCGGCTATGACGCGGACGCCGATATACAGACGGAAGCCGCCAAGCTGTTCATCCAAATCGGCTTTGTGGTGGTGCCGATTATCTGTATCGTGCTGACCATCATTCTGTTCTTCTTCTTCAGGTTCGACAAGGAGCTTCCGAAGCTGAAGGCGGCGCACGAGGCAGAGGCTGCAAAGGGTAAATCATAAAAAGCGTATCAAATGCCGGGTGTTTTTACCCGGCATTTTTGGTTGACGAATTTTTGCAACCTGTTATAATAATAGCAGATGATGCACTGCAAAACCATCGCCGCCGCAACGGGCGGCAATCGGAGAAAAAACACACCGCAGCAGCTCCTTCTGCGGTGACAAACGAAGGGACTGTTATGCGCGAAAAAATCTTTGCATATGTCAAGCAAACCTACGGCGTCGAGCCGGATTATCCGTTTTCCATAGCGCCCGGCTATCCCGTGCTGCGGCACACGGACAACCGCAAATGGTTCGCCCTGTTTATGGATGTGCCGCGCAACAAGCTCGGCTTAAAAGGAGAGGGGCGCGTCGATATCGTCAACGTAAAAACAGGCGACGTGCTGCTTGCCGACTGGCTCGCGCAGCAGGAGGGCTTCTTTCCGGGCTATCACATCAGCCGCGGCACGTGGGTGTCGGTGCTGCTGGACGGAACCGTGCCGGAGGAGGAAATCTGTCACTGGATTGACGTCAGCTTTGCGGTGACGGCGCCGAAAAAACGGCAAGGAAAACCATAAAAGCGGTAATAAGGAAAGCGAGGTGAGGACATGCACGACATTTGGAACCCCTGGCACGGCTGCAAAAAATGCAGTGAGGGCTGTCAAAACTGTTATATGTATTTTTTGGATGAACAGCGCGGCAAAAGCGGCGCCGACGTCTACCGCACCAAGGCGGGCTTTCGCTATCCGCTGTCCAGAGACAGGCAGGGGCGCTACAAGATAAAAAGCGGCGAACAGCTGCGCGTGTGCATGACCTCGGATTTCTTTTTGCCAGAGGCAGACGCTTGGCGCGAGGAAGCGTGGGATATTATCCGTCAGCGCCCGGATGTGGTATTCTTTTTGCTGACAAAGCGCCCCGAAAGGGTGCGCGGCTGCTTGCCGGCGGATTGGGGCGACGGCTGGGAAAATGTGTTTTTTAACGTCAGCTGTGAAAACCAGCGGCGCGCCGACGAGCGGATTCCGCTGCTGCTGGAGCTGCCGTTTAAGCACAAGGGGATTATGTGCGCGCCGCTTATCGGTGAAATCAGTATCCGGCAGTATCTTCCTTCGGGACAGCTGGAGCAGGTGCTCTGCGACGGAGAAAACTACGCAGGCGCGCGGCCGTGCCATTACGAATGGGTAAAGCGGCTGCGCGACGAGTGCGCGGCTTACGGCGTGACCTTTGTGTTTTGCGGCACGGGCAGGCGCTTTGTCAAGGACGGCAGGTTGTACCGCATCGAGAGCAGCGAGCTGCAATCACAACAGGCGTACAAGTCGGGGCTGAGCTATCAGGGCAAGCCCATTCATTTCAAGCTGACCAATTTGCTCGGTATGCCTGTTTCCGAGGAGCGGCGCTACAAGCCCACCTTCGGCGAAAAATGCCAAACCTGCGGCATGAAGCCCATCTGCAACGGCTGTACGCGCTGCGGAAAATGCCAAACGTAAAGCGCTGCGGCAACTATCACCATCAGCGCGGCACCCTTGCGTGCAGCGGCAGTATTTAAAATTCAAAAAAAGGAGATGTTTTTATGAAAATTGCGATGGCAAACGACCATGCAGGCACAGCCATGAAGTACGAAATCAAAGCCTATCTGGAGTCGCAGGGACACACCGTTGAGGACTTCGGCGCCTACGATGAGAACTCATGTGATTTGTCGGACTTTGTTCTTCCGGCGGCGCTGGCTGTTGCCAAGGGAGAATGTGACAGGGGCATTTTTGTGGACGGCGTCGGCTACGGCAGCGCCATGATCGCCAACAAGGTCAGCGGCATTTACGCCTGCGTCTGTCAGGATCCCTTCTGCGCGCAGCTTGCCCGTCAGCACAACGACGCGAACGTCCTCTGTCTCGGCGCGAAAATCATCGGCGGTATGATTGCTATGGAAATTGTAAAGACTTTCATGGCAACTCCTCCGCTGACTGCCGAAAAATATGTGCGCCGCGTCAAA
>CADCAD010000014.1:0-32941 GCA_902799325.1 uncultured Ruminococcus sp.
AACGCCGTGGAAACCTCCGAGATGACCTTCTCTTATAAGAAGAAGGATCCCAACGCAGTCACCAGAGTGTACTTTGACAACTCCTCCTATAACTGGAGCAACATCAAGATTTATGTCTACGACAAGACCGAGCAGGTGGACGCGAACGCGGCATGGCCGGGAGAGTCGATGACCTATGACGAGGCAACCGGTCTGTATGTCTATGAGGTGCCCGACGAGCTGACCACTAACGGCATGGCGATGTTCAGCTCCGACAGCGGCAGATATCCCGGCGACGGCGCCGAAGGTCTTGCCATCAACGAAACCGATATGCTGTTCTCCGCCGGCAACCGGTGGTCGCCTTACAACGGCGAAATCGTAGAGCCGACCAATCCGCCGCTTCCCGGCACGACGCGCGTCATCTTTTTTGACAACAGCAGCAACAACTTTGCAAAGCCCTACTGCCATGTGTGGAAAACCGAAAACGGTAACGACACCCCCTACAGAGCATGGCCGGGCATCGAAATGACTAAGCTGGGTGACAATCTTTACACCTGCGTTTGCCCCTTTGAGTACAACAACTGTCTGTTCGTGGACGGCAACAACACCAACAACAAGACTGACGACCTCCGCAATATCCCCTACAACGAAGCAAAATATTCCGGCGGTCAGTGGACTCAAATCATCAGCGAAGATCCGACGCAGCCGACTGTTCCCACACAGCCCACACAGCCCACCCAGCCCACCCAGCCGATTGACGATAAGGACACCATCTTAATCGGCGACGCGGATATGGACGGCAAGCTCACCGTTTCGGATGTGACCACTATTCAAAGACACTGCGCCGAATATATCGCGCTCACGGGCGACGCGTGGCTTGCGGCTGACGCGAATCAGGATAAGAAACTTACAGTCAAGGACGCAACCATGCTGCAGTCATACCTTGCCGAGTACAACACGCCCGGCTCCTATGTAGGTCAGCGCGTGGCGCGCCAGGAGATTCCGACGCAGCCGACACAGCCCACGCAGCCTACCGACCCCACCCAGCCGACACAGCCTGCCGGCACGAGAACAATTTATCTGGACAACAGTAAGTTCGGCGCAAGCCAGCCCTACATCTATGTCTGGAAGCTCGACACCGAGGACAACATGGGCGCATGGCCGGGCGTTGCAATGACCAACGAGGGCAACAACCTCTACAGCTACACCTGCCCCGAGGAATACAACTGCTGCATCTTCTGCCGTGACAGCAGCGGCAACAAGATTTCGGATGACCTCAAGAACATTCCGTATCAGTCCGCGCTCTATGATGGCAGCTGGTCGGATTACAGCGGCGCCGACAATCCGCCGGTTATCCCTACCTCTCCCACCAATCCCAACCCCGATCAGGATACCATTACGCTCGATTCCTCCAACTTCTGCACCGGCGAGGAGGATTTCTACGCATGGACTTGGACTGACGGTCAGCAGGGCAGATGGGTAAGCGGTACCGGCGAAAACGGACACGTTGTGTTCAGCGGTACCTTTGAACCGCAGATTCTGTTCGTTCGCGCTCCCAAGGGCGAAACACCCAGCTGGGATCCGCGCAACATTTACAACCAGACAACCAACCTCGACACCCAAGTCGGCGGCACATTTACCATCACAAGCTGGTACAATGGCAACTGGTCTTAAGCGTCACAGACAATACGATTCCAACCCCGGAGCGGACGAAAGTCCGCTCCTTTTGTTGTACAAATAACTTGCGTTTGCGCCCGATATGTATTATAATGTATTATGGAGTTTTATAAGGAGAGGTGTTTGTATGGAAAAGAAACGGGTCAGCGTACAAATCGAGGGGCGCAGCTACGTGGTTATTTCCCCCGAGGACAAGTCCTACGTGCTGTCGGTAGCCGACGAGGTCACCGCAGGCATCCGCCGCGCGGCACAATCCGCCCGGAATTTGGACACGCGCGACTGTGCGGTGCTGGCGGCAATGGATTTTTGCGACGACCGCAACAAGGCGCAGCGCAAAAACAAGGATGTTGTGGACAAGGCTGACCAAATCATCCGTCAGTCGGGCGAGCTTGCGCGCCAGTGCAAGGAATACAAGGAAAAGCTTGCCGCCGCGATTAACGAAAATACAAACCTCACCAAGCGTATCAAGGCGCTGGAGGAACAGCTACGCGTGCTGCTCAAGGAAAATGAAAAGCTCAAAAAGAGCGGCGATTCCAAGGCGCTGGAAAATGAAAAGAAGTTTGAAAAAACCGTCCGCGACAAAAAGAACGAAAAGCTGATGGGTTATGTGCCCATGCGGCAGTATTCGCTTTTTGAGGAGGACAACACACCCAAAGCAGATAAAAAGAATGGAAAAAATTGAGATATTGGCGCCCGCGGGCGGCTTTGACAGCGTGCTTGCCGCCGTGCGCTCGGGAGCGGACGCGGTGTATATCGGCGAAAAGCAGTTTTCCGCGCGCGCATCCGCTAAAAATTTTGATAACGACGAGCTGAAGCAGGCGGTCGCCTATTGCCATATTCACGGCGTGAAGGTCTATGTCACCCTCAACACGATTGTGTTTGACCATGAATTCCAACGGCTTGCCGGGGCAATTGCCGCGGCGGCGGAAGCGGATGTGGACGCGTTGATTGTCCAAAACCACGGCGTGGCGCGGCTGGCTCGGCAAATCGCGCCGGCGCTGCCGCTGCACGCGTCAACCCAAATGAGCGTGCACACCGCCTCAGGCGTGCAGGCACTCTATGAAATGGGCTTCAAGCGCGTGGTGCTTTCGCGCGAAATGAGCCGCGAGGAAATCAAAAAAGCGGCAAAAATCCCCATCGAGCTCGAGGTATTCGTCCACGGCGCCCTGTGCATGTGCGTGTCGGGGCAGTGCTATTTCAGCGCCATGCTCGGCTCGCGCAGCGGCAACCGCGGCGCCTGTGCCCAAACCTGCCGCCTGCCGTTTTCGGTCAACAACCAAAAGGGCGGCTACGCCCTGAGCTTAAAGGATAACAGCCTCATTCACTATCTTGCCGATTTGCAGGCGCTTGGCGTCGCTTCGGCAAAAATCGAGGGGCGGATGAAGCGTCCCGAATACGTTGCCGCCGCTGTTCGCGCCTGTGTGGAACAGCGCGACCTCGGCTTCATCACCGACGGCACCGCCCAAGCGCTGCGCGGTGTGTTCTCGCGCACCGGCTTCACCGACGGCTACTACACCGGCAAGCGCGGCAAAGGCATGTTCGGCACGCGCACGCGCGACGACGTGGTGGCTGCGGACGACAAGCTGCTGGCGCAAATCCGTCAGGGCTATCACCATGAAGTGCAAAACATTCTTGTCAACGGCAGTTTTTCCGCTGCCATCGGACAAAAAGCGACGCTGACGCTCTCCGACGGCGCCCATACCGTCACCGTACAGAGCGAGGCTGTCGCCGAGGAAGCGCGCAGCCTGCCGCTGGACGAGGAGAAAATCCGCGCGCAGCTCTGCAAAACCGGCGGCACTGCCTATGCGCTGCAATTGTCGGAAATCACCCTGGACGGCAACCTCTCGCTGCCGCTTTCCTCGCTGAACAGTCTGCGGCGCGAGGCGCTGGAGCGGCTTGACGCCCTGCGCGCGCATATTCACCATTACAACATCAACGAAGTCAACATAGAAACGCCCGTCCCGTACCGCGCAAAGGCGCAGACCTTGCGCGTGCGTGTGCCCAAGACAAAAATCGGCAGCGGCTTCAAAGCCTGCGAGCGCGTGTTTGTGCCGCTCTTTTCCGATGTGCGCGAGCTGGAGCGCCTGCAAAGCGAGGGCTTTGCCATCGGCGTGGAGATTCCGCGCGGCATGTTCGGCAGGGAGGCGCAAATTGACAAGCAGCTTGGGCGCGTCAAGGCGCTCGGCGTGTCGCACGCGCTGTGCCACAACGTCGGCGCGCTGTATCAGGCAAAGCAGCAGGGCTTTACCCTGCACGGCGGCTTTGGGCTGAATCTGTGCAACACCTACGACCTGCTGTGGGCAGAGGAGTATGGACTCACCGATACGGAGCTGAGCATAGAGATGACCTTCGAACAGGTCAACCGCCTCGGCGGCAATATCGGGCGCGGCGTGATAAGCTATGGCTATTTGCCGCTGATGCTCTGCCGCAGCTGCCCGGCAAAAAGCATTGGGCTGGACTGCAAAGCCTGCAAAAACCAGTCAAAAATGACGGACAGAAAAGGAAAACGGTTTTTCCTGCGCTGCGACGGCTGCTGCACCGAGGTGCTCAACTGCGTGCCGCTTTATATTGCGGAAAGCGAAATTTCAAAAATTTCCACATCCTTTCACATTTGGCGGTTTACTGTGGAAAACTATGTGGAAAACGTGGAAAACATTGAGGAAATCAATGACTTTTCAATGTTGAAAGACAAATTTACCCGCGGATTGACGCGCCGAGGCGTAGAATGAAAGCTTTAGCGCGCTAAATCGGTTATTATTTCTTAAAGGAAAAACACAAATTTCCGCCGTGGAAATAACCCGGGATTAATATTCCAAAAGGTAATTACTCTTTGGAATTATCAAAAAGAAAATAAAACTCTCCTGCAAAAATGCAGGAAATATGAAGGAATGAATACTATGCAGCTGAAAATCAAAAAACTCAAGGACAACGCCCGTATTCCCAAGCGCGCCACCGACGGCGCCGCGGGAATGGACCTGTACGCCTGTATTCCCGAAGCCATCACCCTTGCGCCCGGACAGCTTGCCGTGATTCCCACCGGCATCGCCATCGAGCTGCCCGACAACACCTGCGCGGCGTTTTTGTACGCGCGCAGTGGTCTGGGCGTCAAGCACGGCATTTGCCTTGCCAACGGCGTCGGCGTGATTGACAGCGACTACCGCGGCGAAATCTGCGCCGGGCTGTGCAACGTTTCCGACAAACCCTACACCATCGAGCCGGACGAGCGCGTGGCGCAAATGGTCATCGCGCCGGTGCTCACCCCCGAAATTGTCGAGGTCGCGCAGCTGGGCGATACCGAGCGCGGCGCCGGCGGCTTTGGCTCCACCGGCAAACGCTGAGGTGCGGAATCGACATGATTCTGTTGCAATAATAATAGAAATCGGTATCATACTATATAGAGATGTAAAGGAGCCGAAAGCATGTTTTCATTTTCAAAAGATATAGGAATCGACCTCGGCACTGCCAATACGCTGGTGTGCCTCAAGGGCAAGGGAATAATCCTGCGCGAGCCGTCCGTGGTGGCGGTGGATATGCGCACCGACACGGTATTGGCGGTCGGCTCGCAGGCAAAGGATATGATCGGCAGAACGCCGGGCTCCATTGTGGCGGTGCGTCCGCTCAAGGACGGTGTTATCGCCGACTTTAAAATCACCGCCAAAATGCTGCAGCATTTCATCAAGAAGGCGGTTAAGCCCGGCATCTTCAGCAAGCCGCGCGTCATCATCTGCCTGCCCACAGGCGTCACCGAGGTGGAGCGCAAGGCGGTGGAGGACGCCGCATATCAGGCAGGCGCCAAGCCGCCCGTCATCTTGATTGAGGAGCCCATGGCGGCTGCCATCGGCGCCGGACTGCCCGTGGACGAGCCGACCGGCAGCATGGTGGTGGACATCGGCGGCGGCACCAGCGAGGTGGCGGTCATTTCGCTGGGCGACATCGTGACCGCTGTTTCTGTGCGCGTGGCAGGCGACCGCTTTGACGAGGCGATTTTGACGCACATCAAAAAGAAATATAACCTGCTCATCGGCGAGCGCACCGCTGAGGATATCAAAATCAAAATCGGCTCCGCCTATCCCTATGAAAACGAAAAGGATATGGTTGTCAAGGGCCGCAACCTGATTGACGGTCTGCCCAAGGACGTCACCATCACGGCGGCGGAGGTGCGCGAGGCGCTGTCGGATCCGCTGAACACCATTGTGGAAGCCGTCAAAACCACGCTCGAAAAGACGCCGCCCGAGCTGTCCGCCGACATCATCGACCACGGCATCATGCTCACCGGCGGCGGCGCGCTGCTGCGCGGCATCGACATGCTGATTATGCAGCAGACCGGCATGCCCGTTCACGTTGCCAACCGTCCGCTCGACTGCGTTGTAGACGGCGCAGGCAAGCGGCTTGTCAAGGCGGCGGCGAGCAAGTATAAGCACAACAGACGATAATGATGAATCAAAGATTGTATAACCGTAATCTAAAGGTACTGATTATCACGCTCATCATCCTCACGGTGTTGAGCGTTTTGTCGCAGGCGGAAAACTCCCTGCTGTCCAGCGGCGTCAACACCCTCACCAAGGGGCTGTTTCAGCTTGGCGCGCGCGCTACGGCAAGCGCGGATTCCGCCACGCGCGAGGAGCTGCTCGCGGAAAACGAGGCGCTGAAAAAGGAAAACGCTGCCCTGCGCGCGCAGCTTGCCGACTACATAGACACCAAGGCGGAAAACGACAAGCTCTGGGCGTATTATGAGCTGAAAAAGGAGAATCCGTCCTATCAAATCGTGCCTGCCAATGTCATCAAGCGCGACGTCAACGACGACTTTTATTCCTTCACGCTCGACATCGGCTCCGCCGTCGGCGTCAAGGTCAACGCCCCCGTCATTACCGACAGCGGCTTGGTGGGTTGGGTGGCGCAGACAGACACCGCCACCTGCAAGGTCAAGACGATTTTGTCGCCCGACACCAAGGCGGGCGTGCTCGACAAGCAGAGCGGCGACAGCGGCATTCTCAGCGGCAGTGTCACGCTTTGCGCGCAAAACCTGACCGGCATGAACAAGCTCGCCGAGGATCACAAAATCAAGGAGGGCGACATGATTGTCACCTCCGGCACCGGCGGCGCCTATCCGGCAGGGCTGCTCATCGGACAGGTGCAGTCGATTGAATTCAATAAATACGACGCGTCGCGCTACGCCGTCATCAAGCCCTACGAGGACGTCAGGGAGATTACGTCGGCGGCGGTCATCACCGATTTTGCGTCCAAGGGCAAGGTGGTGAAGAGCAATGCCAAGTAAGCAGGCGGTGCTGCGCCACTGCGCGTTTGCGCTGGAGGCGGTGCTGCTGTGGGTGCTGCAGAGCACGCCGAAGCTCTTTCCCGAGCTGTGGGGCGCCAAGCCGTTCTTTTTGCTGGCGATGGCGCTGACCGTCAGCGCCTGTGCGGAGCCTGTCCCGGCAATTATCTGGGGCGCTGTTTGCGGCGCGCTCGCCGATTTTTCGGCAGGCGGCACCATCGGCTGGTTCGCTGTGTCGTTTACGCTGGTCTGTTTTGCGCAGGCAAGCCTTCTGGGCACCTATCTCAACCGCAACCTGTTGACCGGCTGTGTGCTCAGCGCCGGCGCTGTTGTGTTGGTGCTGGGGCTGTATTTTGTATTTTTCCGCCTGTTCGCAGGCGTTCCCGAGGCAGGCGTGCTCTTTGTCAGCCGCTACCTGATGCGCATGGCGCTGACGTGGCTGTGCTTTTTCCCGTTGTATGCGCTGAACCGTTTTTTGGTTCGCTTATAACAGGCACGGTTGCAAGATTCCGAAAAATTCGAAAGGAGGAGCGGAGATGAAAAAGAAGCTGCGCGGCAAGCTGCCGTTTACCGTTTGCGCGCTTATCGCGCTGATTGCCGCCGCGGTTTTTGTTGCGCGTCTGGCGGATTGGCAGCTCGTGCACGGCGGCGAATACAAGCGATTGTCTACCCGCTCCACCAGCTTCAACGCCGACACCACCGCCACGCGCGGCGAAATCCTCGACCGCAACGGCGTGGGACTCGTCACCAACCGCACCCATTACAAAATCGTGTTCGACAAGCTCTACATAGACGACGCTACGCTTGATAACACCATTTTGCGCCTGATGGCGCTGCTACAGCAAACGGGCGACAAATGGGACAATCCGCTGCCGATTACGCAAAAGGGGAGCGGCTATGCGTTTCAAAAGGACGCGGACGACGCTATTAAGGCGCTGTATGAGCTGCTCGGCGAAAAACCTGCCGCCGACCGCTGCGTTGCGCTGCTGTGCGACCGCTATCATCTCAACGACTATCCGCAGGAGGAGCGCTTTGCGCTTGCTGCGGTGCATTATAATATGGAACAATCGGGCTTTTCCAACGCCACGCCCTTCACCTTCGCCTCCGACGTCAGCCGCGCGGCGGTGACCGCCGTCAGCGAAAACACGCAGGGCACCGGCGGCGTGGACGTGCAGACCTATCTGGTGCGCTCCGCGACGAATCCAACCCTTGCACCGCATGTGCTGGGCGCCTTGGGCGCCGTGACGCAGGAGGAATACGAGGAGCTCGCCTTCAGCGGCAAGCAGTACGGCATCAACGACGAGGTCGGCAAGTTCGGCATTGAGGCGGCGCTCGAAACCGAGCTGAAGGGCGAGGGCGGCACTAAAATCATCCAGCGCAACTCCGACGGCACCATCGTGGACACCGTGGAAACCATCGACTCCAAGCCCGGCAACACCGTCTATCTCACGCTCGACAGCAAGCTGCAGCAAATCGCCGCCAAATCGCTGGCGGAAAATGTGGACGCCGCGCGTGCCGAGGGCAAGTCGGTAAGCGAATACACCGGCAAGAAGTTTCAGGGCGAGGACTGTGAGTGCGGCGCGGTGGTGATGCTCGACGTCCGGGACTTTTCCGTTCTCGCGGCGGCAAGCTATCCCAACTACGACCTCAACCAATACAGCCAATACGGCAACTACTATACCAAGCTCGCGGAGGACAAGCGCTCGCCGATGTTCAACCGCGCCTTCTCGGGCACCTTTGCCTGCGGCTCGGTTTTCAAGCCGTGCGTGGCGCTGGCGGCGCTGGAGGAAAAAATCATCACGCCGTCCACCGAGGTGTTCTGCACCCAAAAATACGACTATTATCCCTCCAACGTGGTCGAGTGCATGCACCGCCACGAAACGATGGATTTGCACGGCGCGCTGGCGCAGTCGTGCAACTATTACTTTGCCGAAACCGGCAGACGGCTCGGCATTGACACCATGTATCTCTACGCCGAGCGCTTTGGGCTGGGCGAGGCGACGGGGCTGGAGGTGGAGGAATCCACCGGCACGCTCGCCGGCCGCGACAGCGACACATGGCAGCCCGGCAACACCGTGCAGGCGGCTATCGGTCAGTCCGACAACGCCTTTACGCCGGTGCAGCTTGCCACCTATGCCGCCACCATTGCCAACAACGGCACGCGGCTGAAAACGCATATCGTCAGCAAAATCACCGACTACGAGCGCAAAACGACCGTCGCGGACTATTCGGCGCCCGTGCAGGCGGACACCTGCGGCGTGTCGGAGAAAAACCTGAAAATTGTGCAGGAGGACATGCTCGCCGTCACGCAGGAGGAACAGGGAACCGCCTATTCCGTGTTCGGCAACTACAAGGTCAAGGTGGCGGCAAAAACCGGCACCGCCGAAAACGCGGGCTCCGATCACAGCACCTTCATCTGCTATGCGCCCTATGACAAGCCGCAGGTTGCCCTTGCAGTGGTGCTCGAGCACGGCGTGCGCGGTCAGTACGCCATGCAGGTTGCCAAGGATTTGCTTGACGGGTATTTTAAAATTTGACCGGCGGTCATAATAACTAAAATATAGGCAAAAATTTTGTTGGATAAAACAGCCCGCTTTTATTGCATTTTACAAAAATTTGTGTTAATATGTTTTAGAGGTAGTATAATATGGACAATGTAATCGTTGTTGCTTCGGGAAAAGGCGGCACCGGAAAATCTACCGTGTGCATCTGTCTTTCCGTTGCGCTCGTCAAAAAAGGAAAAAAGGTTTTGCTGATTGACTGCGACTGCGGCATGCGCGGACTGGACATCATGCTGGACATCGAGCAGGATATTTTGTTTGACGCGTCGGACGCCGTTTGCGGCAACTGCAGCTTTGACGAGGCGATTTATAAAAGCCGCCACAACCAAAACCTCTATTTGATGGCGGCGCCCTTTGACGCCGAAAACGAGCTGAGTCCCTTTGTGTTCAAGCAGCTGGTCGATGCGGTCAAGAGCCGCTTTGACTATGTAATCATCGACTCGCCTGCCGGCATCGGCTCGGGCTTTGTCACCGCGGCGGCGCCTGCCGACCGTGCGCTGATTGTCACCAACGCCGAGCCCACCGGTGTGCGCGGCGGACTGAAGGTGCGCAAAAAGCTGGAGGCGTTGGGCGTCAAAAACCTGCGGCTGGTGATTAACCGCTTCGATCGCAAAATCTTTAAAAAGCTCGGCTTTTATGAGGATTTGGACGCGGTGATTGACGCGGCGCAAACCCGTTTGATTGCGGTGGTGCCGTTTTCCGTGGACATCTCCGTCATCATGCAGCGCGGCGCTGCCGGCTTGGAAAACAGCCCGGCGCTGATTGTGTTTGATAAACTCGCGGACAGGCTTGAGGACAAGCGCGTTCCGCTGCTGATTCGCTAGATTCGTTTGACAGATTGAAAAATGTGAAATGTTTGGAGGAAAGAGTATGAATATCGCTTTGATTGCACACGACGAGAAAAAAGAATTGATGGTTCAGTTCTGCATCGCCTACTGCGGCGTGCTCAGCAGAAACAGTCTTTGCGCCACCGGCACCACCGGCAAAATGGTGTCCGAGGCAACCGGTCTGACCATTCAAAAGTTCCTTTCCGGAGCGCAGGGCGGCAGCCAGCAAATTGCCGCGCGCATCGCCTGCAACGAAATTGACATGCTGCTGTTCTTCCGCGATCCGCTCAACCAAAAGCCCAACGAGGCAAACGATATGGACATGCTGCGCCTGTGCGACATGCACAACATCCCCGTCGCCACCAACATCGCCACCGCAGAGGTGCTGATCCACGGCTTGGAGCGCGGCGATTTGGATTGGAGAAATATCATCAAATAATGCCGGTTGTTCGCCCTTTTGACGCCGCAGCATAGCTATCCAACAATCAATACGTAATGAAAGGAGCCTTGACGGCTCCTTTTTATTTCCTGTTTTGGGGCTTTTCGCCCCGCCGTCGATGAAAAGCGTCGGCAGGATGAATTGCTCCGAAGGCGGGTGAATGTGTCTGCGATGCCTTTTTTCGTTTACGGGAAACATTTTACCCCGCCGTTGATGAAAAGCGTCGGCAAGATGAATTGCTCCGAAGGCGGGCGAATGTGTCTGCGATGCCTTTTTTCGTTTACGGGAAACATTTTACCCCGCCGTTGATGAAAAGTGTCGTTTTTTCGTTTACGGGAAACATTTTACCCCGCCGTTGATGAAAAGTGTCGGCAAGATGAATTGTTCCGAAGGCGGGCGAATGTGTCTGCGACACAAAAAATCCTTGCGCTTGCAAATAGAATGATGTATAATAAAACCGTATATGTAAACATGGAGGGAATTATGGCTTTAATCACGAAAAAAATTAAAGGAACAGAGGACGTGCTGCCCAAACAGAGCTACCGCTGGCAGTTCGTTGAAAATATTATGCGCGAGGAAAGCCGCGCCTACGGCTTCCGCGAAATCCGCACCCCGGTGTTTGAGCACACCGAGTTGTTTGCGCGCGGCGTGGGACAAACCACCGACGTTGTGCAAAAGGAAATGTACACCTTCGACACCAAGGGCGGCGAAAGCGTCACCCTGCGCCCCGAGGGCACGGCAGGCGCCGCGCGCGCGGTGCTGGAGCACGCGCTCGAAAACGAGGGATTGCCGATTAAGGCGAGCTACTTCGTGTCCTGCTACCGCTACGAAAAGCCGCAGGCAGGCAGACTGCGCGAATTTCACCAGTTCGGCATCGAGGAATACGGCACCCAGTCGCCCGTTGCCGACGCCGAAATCATTTGTCTGGCGCAGTCGGTGCTCGACCGTCTGGGCTTGACGGACGTGCACCTCGAAATCAATTCCATCGGCTGCCCGGAATGTCGCGCCAAGTACAATCAGGCGCTGCGCGAATATTTCACGCAGTACAGGGAGCAGCTGTGCGATACCTGCCTTTCGCGTCTGGAAAAAAACCCCATGCGCCTGCTGGACTGCAAAAGCCCCGAGGATCACAAAATCGCCGAGGGCGCGCCGAAAATCATCGACTATCTCTGCGAGGAGTGCGAAAACCACTTCGCGGAGGTGCAGCGCTATCTGGAAAGCGCCGGCGTGAGCTTCACCGTCAATCCCACCATCGTGCGCGGGCTCGACTACTACACCAAAACCGTGTTTGAATTCGTCACCGACTGCATCGGCGCACAGGGCACCGTCTGCGGCGGCGGCAGATACGACGGCTTAATCGAGGAGCTCGGCGGCAAGCACCTGCCCTCTTTGGGCTTTGCGATGGGCTTGGAGCGCATTTTGATGGTTATGGACGCGCAGGGCGTGGCAATTCCGCAGCCCGAGCCGTGCGCGCTATATATCGCCACCATGGGCGACGCCGCTAAGGTCAAGGCGTTCTCGCTGCTGCGGCAGGTGCGCGAGTGCGGTCTGACCGCCGAAACCGACGTCGTGGGAAGAGGTCTGCGCGCGCAGATGAAATACGCCGACAAAATCGGCGCCAAATACTCCGTCGTGCTCGGTGACAACGAATTTGCCGAAAACAAGGCGAAGGTCAAAAACATGGACAGCGGCGAGCAAACCGAGCTGGCACTCGACGACAGCTTTGCCGAGAAGTTCTCGGTGCTGAACCTGACCGGCAACGATGCGTTTGCGATTTAAACGGATTTTTTAACTTTCAAATATGAACACAGAGGAGTAATCAACCATGGCAGAATTTATGACAGGCTTAAAGCGAACCAATTACTGCGGCGATTTGCGCCTTGCCGACGTCGGCAAGGAGGTCACCGTCTGTGGCTGGGTGCAGCGTGCGCGCGACCTCGGACAGCTGATTTTTATCGACCTGCGCGACCGCACGGGCATTGTGCAGCTCGCCTTTAACGATACCACCGACCGCGCTGTTTTCGACAAGGCGTTTGCCTGCCGCAGCGAATACGTGCTGGCGGCAAAGGGCACGGTATGCGAGCGCAGTGCCAAAAATTCCGACATTCCCACCGGCGAAATCGAAATTGTCGTCACCGACTTGCGCGTGCTTTCCAAGGCGCAGACGCCGCCGTTTGAAATTGTGGACGACAGCAAAACCGGCGAGGACGTACGCCTGAAGTACCGCTATCTCGACCTGCGCCGCCGTCCCTTGCAGCAAAACCTGATGCTGCGCAGCAAAATCGCCAAAACCGCGCGCGACTACTTTGCGGAAAACGGCTTCATCGAAATCGAAACCCCGATGATGATTAAATCCACGCCCGAGGGCGCGCGCGACTATCTGGTGCCCTCGCGCATCCACAACGGCAAGTTCTATGCGCTGCCGCAGTCGCCGCAAATCTATAAGCAGCTGCTGATGCTGTCGGGCTTTGACCGCTACATCCAGCTTGCGCGCTGCTTCCGCGACGAGGATCTGCGCGCCGACCGCCAGCCCGAGTTTACACAGATTGATATGGAGCTTTCCTTCGTAGACGTGGAGGATATCCTCGAAATCAACGAGGGGCTGTTCAAGCGCCTGTTCAAGGATGTGCTCGGCAAGGAGCTGCCTACACCGTTTGAGCGCATGACCTACGCCGACGCGATGAACAACTACGGCTCCGACAAGCCCGACATCCGCTTTGATATGAAAATACAGGACATCTCCGACGTCGTCAAGGACTGCGGCTTCGGCGTGTTCACCTCCGCCATTGAAAACGGCGGCTCTGTCCGCGCGATTGTCGCCAAAAACGCCGCGTCGGTCTACACGCGCAAGGAAATCGACAAGCTGACCGAGTTTGCCAAGGGCATCGGCGCCAAGGGACTTGCCTATGTCCGCTGGGTGGACGAGCCGAACGCTTCCTTTAAAAAGTTCATGACGGAGGACGAGCTGTCCGCTGTCTATACGCGTCTCGGTGCGGAAAAGGGCGACGTGATTTTGATTGTCGCCGACAAAAACAGCACTGTGCTGTCCACCCTCGGCGCACTGCGCCTGACCGTGGCAAAGCGCCTTGACATCATTCCCGACGAGTTCAAATTCCTGTGGATTGTCGATTTTCCGTTCTTTGAAAAGGACGAGGAAAGCGGCGAGTGGCTCGCCATGCACCATCCCTTTACCATGCCCAAGGAGGAGTGCATCCAATACCTCGACACCGATCCCGGCAAGGTTATCGCCAAGGCGTACGACCTCACCCTCAACGGCGTCGAGCTGTCCAGCGGCTCCATGCGCATCACCGACTACGAGCTGCAGCAGAAGATGTTCCGCGCGCTCAAGCTGACCGACGAGGAAATCGAAGCCAAGTTCGGTTTTTTGGTGGAAGCCTACAAATACGGCGCACCGCCCCACGGCGGCATGGGCATCGGTCTTGACCGCGTCACCATGCTCCTGTGCGGCGTGGACAGTCTGCGCGACGTCACTGCCTTCCCCAAGGTGCAAAACGCAAGCGAGCTGATGTCCGCTTGCCCGTCGCCGGTCGATCAGGAAAGCCTCGACGTGCTGGGCATTGAAATCAAAAAGCAGTAACCTTCACCGTTTGCAAGGAGGGCGTTTATGCCGTCGATTATCATCCCTCTCGCCGTCATTGCGGGCTTGCTGCTCGTGATTATCGGCGCAGGCTTCTTCATCAAAAACAAGCTCTCGGGCGTTTCGCGCGAGGTGTTCGGCACGGACGATTTTTTGCAGGGCTACAAGGAGCAAAAGCGCAAGCTCAGCGAAACGCCGCGCTCCGTGCACGCTATGACCAATATCTATCTGCCCGAAATCCAGCGCGATTTTCCCGAGTTTGACTACGAGCACTTTCGCACCGGCGCCCAGGCGGTGCTGCGCGGCTATCTGAACGCTGTTTCCACCGGCTCCACCGCTACGCTGCCCGACGATGTCACCAACAAGTTGCGCAACAACGTGTCGGAGATTATCGAAAACCTGTACGCCAACGGGCAGAAACAGCACTATCTTGAGCCGGTTATCCACGACGCGCAAATTGCGCGCTACTTCAAGCAGGGCGGCACCGTGACCGTGCAGTTCAACCTTTCGGTGGGCATGTACGCCTATCTTGAGGACGAAAACGGCAGGGTTATCAACGGCGACAAGGACAATAAGCTCCAAACCGTCTACACCGTGGATTTGGTCTATTTGCAGGACGCCGACGTCATGGGCGTCTACGGCGAAAGCCTGGGACTGACCTGCCCCGGCTGCGGCGCGCCGATTCGCAACCTCGGACAAAAGTTCTGCGAATACTGCGGTCTCGGCGTTGTGGAGGTCAACACCCGCGTGTGGAAATACAACGCCGTCCGCGAGGAAACGCAGCGGCACAAGGCGTTTTGACAGTATTTGATAACAGAACAGCAAAGCCGGTTCGCGCGCGAACCGGCTTTTTCACTATCCGTCATTCTGCTGTCACGCTCGCTGCTTTCCGGCATACCCTGTCAATGGGAGAGGAACGGCTCATTCCTACACGTTCCTTTGGGTATCTGACAAGGTTAGGGCGGAGGGCAGCAAAAAGCGGTCAGCCGATGGGCTGACCGCTGATGTGCGGAGAAATATGCTTATCTCAAAGAGGGCTGCTCGTCGCCTTCGAGGAACTTGTAGCAAAACGCCGCGATAGCTGCGCCGATGCAGGGACCGAGCAGGAATGCCCACAGGCCTGCGATGGGAGCAAAGTTGCCGCCGAACATAGCGAAGAAAGCGGGACCGAAGCTGCGCGCGGGGTTAACGGAGGTGCCGGTCAGGTTGATGCCTACAAGGTGAACCGCCGTCAGGGTAAGACCGATAATCAAGCCGCCGAAGGAGCCGTGCTTTTGCTTCTTGGAGGTAACGCCGAGGATAGCCATCACGAAGATGCAGGTCAGGATGATTTCTACCACGAAGCCTGCAAAGTGGTTGCCGCCCACGCCTGCCATGGTGTTGGCGCCGAAGCCGTTGAGGTGATGGGTGAGGCCGTGCTCGTTGATGAAGGAAGCCTGCTCCAGCGACAGCGTCTTTGCAAACGCATTGTCATAAGCAATGCCGGTCTGGTCGGTGACAAGACCCATGCCGAAGATAGCGGCAAGGATGCCGGTGCTGGCAAATGCGCCTGCAAACTGAGCGATGATATAGCCGATGAAGTCGGTCAGGCTCAGGTCGCCCTTAATCAGGAACGCGAGCGAAACCGCGGGGTTGACGTGACCGCCGGAGATGTTGCCGGTTGCGTAAGCGATGGCAACAATGGAAAGACCGAAAGCGAGAGCAGTGGCAACCACGCTGCCGCCGGTCAGCATAGCAGTACCGCAGCCGATGAATACCAGGGTAAAGGTGCCCAGAAATTCGGCAACGTACTTCTTAATGGAACTTTGATTCATAAATTTTCCTCCTTAAGTTATTGTGGATAATAATTCCATGAACTAAATATATCACATATTGTTCAACTTTGCAAGCTGTTTTCCACAAACCAGTCTTTAAAGTTTTGTAACAAATATGACAATTCGTACAAAAATCGACAGCAATCTTTCATTATGGCTGTTTTGAAAAAAATACCGCAAAAAATGAACCTTTTTCGCGGCAGGATTGTATATACAGTGAAAGGCAGGCGATACGGCATGAACAGCGAGCTGGAAAAGCTGGCGCAGCGCTACAGCGCGGACTTGACGCGGCTGTGTGTTTCTCTCTGCGGCAACTGCGCAGACGCGGAGGATTTGTTTCAGGAAACATGGCTCAAGGCGGCGCGGCATTTTCACCGGTACCGCGCGGACAAGCCCTTTGACAAGTGGCTGTTTACCATCTGCGTCAACACCTACAAAAACACGCTGAAAGCAGCGTATCACCGCAAGCGCCGATGCTTCCGCACCGCGGAGGAGCAGGACGCGTTTTTCGCCGCGATTCCCGATGCGCAGGGCGAGCACCGCGAAGAATACCTTGCGCTGCACGAGGCGATAGCTGTCCTGCCGAAAAAACAGCGGCTGGTCATTGTGCTTTGCTATTTCAAGGATTACAGCATCAAGGACGCGGCGCAAATTCTGCACATTCCCGAGGGAACCGTCAAAAGCCGCATGGCGGCGGCAAAGGCAACGCTGAAAAGGAGGCTGCAAAATGATTGAAACAACAGACGAAAGGCTGGACAGTCTGCTGCGGCACTATTGCGGCAGAACGGCGCAGGCGTCGTTTACCGTACGCGAAGCACGGAGAAAGCCGTTCAAAAAAATCGCCTTGGCAGCGGCGGCGCTGGTGCTGACAGCGGCAATCGCATGGGGCGCGTGGGCAGCTGTCCGGCAGCGCCCGGCGCCGCCGGCGGAGGAGCCCTATGCCATTTCGGCGGAAAAACTGGCGGCGCTCTGTGGCAAAGGGGAGAGCACCGCGCAGAAAATCGCCGGAAAAAACGTCGGTGCATGGACGCCGTCTATCGCGTACGCCGACAGCGAGAAGGTTGTGTTTGATGTCGCGTCGGGTATTTTTGTGTTCAACTACCGTGACGGCAGGCTGGTGCGCACCTTTGATACGGACAAGCTCGGTGTGCCGGGCTTTCAGCAGGGCGACGCCTTTTCCTCGCTGCTGGTTTCTGAGGACGGCAACCGCGGCTTGCTGACCTCGCAGACGGCGGACGAAGCGACCGGCGCGCTGCGGCAGGAATACCGCGAGCTGGATTTGGAGAACGGCAGCGTCAAAAAGCTCGAAAACAGTCAAGCGTTTTATGACAGGTATACGGTGTTTCAAACCTATCCCGTTACCCCCGAAGAGCGCAGCGAGTTGCCCGGTTGGATTTTCGGAAGCTTTGCGGCGGTTGCGGAGGGAAGCGACTATTTGATGGCGCTTGACTTTGAGCAGGGCGCCGGAACGCTGGCGTCACTCCGGCTGATTATTATGGACGCCGAAACCGGCGAAATCCAAGCGTCGGTCAGCGTGTTTGATAAGGTATATGGATAAAAACAAAGGCTCTGTGCAAGTTAAATGCACAGAGCCTTTGGGTTATGTCCAAATCAATGCCGTAAAGAATTGCTCGTAGGCGTCATCCCAGCCGTCAATCGGGCTGACGCCGCCGCCGTTGACGCTGCGCAGCTTGGCGTCATTTTCCGTCAGTCCCAGCGCAAACAGCTCGCCGGTGCGGATTTCATAGCCCAATTGCTGTGCCAGCAGGCAAAAATCCTCCACGGGATTGTCGCTGCCGCGCGTGTCCAGCAGCTGCTGCTTCAGACTGTTGTCGGATTTGGCGTCCGCCAGCAGGCGGTTTAGCTCCTGTTCAATCATTGTGTCCTCCCATAAAAAGAATGCCCGACACAAAGCCGGGCGTTCCAATCATTCAATTGCGCTGTCGAGGTACTCCATCAGTTCCTCGTCATCTTTTTTCTGCTTGTCTTTCATAATGAAAAACGCGGTGAAGGCAGCGGAAAGAGCCGCAACCACCGAAATCACGCCGATAATCCAAAAGAACTTTTTGTTTTTCATTTGTAAACCTCCGTTTATCTATTATTTGCGGTAAAACCTGAATATACTATGTATATTTTATACAACTTTTCCGAAAAAGTCAACAGAAAAACAAAAAAAGCAGAGAAAAACTCTGCTTTCAAGTTTCAGCTATTGGATTTCGCAGTCTTACGCGGTAGCGTTGAGGCGCTTGGTAAGATTGGATTTTCTTCTTGCTGCCGTATTCTTGTGGAGAATACCCTTTGCAGCCGCCTGGTCAATCTTCTTGACAGCGAAACGAACTGCTTCCTGCTTGTTGTCAGCGTTGGTGTCAACAGCGAAGTAAGCTTTCTTGATAGCGGTCTTGAGAGCTGACTTAGTCGCCTTGTTGCGAGCTGTTTTGGTAGCGATTACTTTAACACGCTTTTTCGCGGACTTGATGTTTGCCATTGTCCCACCTCCTTAAAAGTATCGGTCATATGGATAATATGATAGCATAAAAGCGCAGGAAAATCAAGCTTTTTTTCAAAAAAACTGCTGTTTTTTGTGATTTGCGCCCCTTGGCGCTACATATTGTGGCGGCTTTTTTCGCAGGCTATAGATGTGGTGTCGCTATTTTTGACCGCGGCGCTTGGTTATCCACACGACCAGCAGCACCGCCGCAAAAACGCCCAGCACACATTTGAACACAATGCCCGGCACGCCGTCAAACATCGCAACGCCGCCGAAGGCGCGTATGCCGTACCACACCGCCATAAACACAAAGAACGCTGCCGCCAGCACCGCGAGCAGCCCTTCCTTTCTGCCGATGACGGCAACCGCGACCGCGAGCGCCGCCCATAAAAACACGTAGAAATATTGTAAAAAATCCATGCTTATCCACCGCTTTCTTATATAAATATAATAGCGGCAACGGCAGCGCTTGTCAAGCAAAAGCGCCGAGAGAGCCGGTTTGTGTGATTGTGTGGTGAAAAATGTGAAGTTTTTCAAAAATTTTCAAAATCCGCTTGACTTTTTCTGACTTTAGGGGTATAGTATGAATAAAGCAGTTAGCACTCGACCATCGAGAGTGCTAATCCCTTGAAAAAGAGGTGAAAGGGATGGAACCTGCTGCAAGAAAACAAAAAATCCTCTCCGCTATTGTGGAGAGCTTCATCCGCAGCGGCGAGCCCGTCGGCTCCAAGTCGCTGCTTGATGAAACCGGGCTGAAGGTCAGCTCCGCCACCGTGCGCAACGATATGGCGGATTTGACCGAGCAAGGCAGGGCAGCGGCTATATCCGCGACGCGCTTTCCAAAAACGCCGATTCGCCCGAAAGCATTTTACAGGGAGCCGCCGACATTCTGTCAAGCCTGACAGGCACCGTGGCGCTCGCCACCACGCCCTCCGGCGAGGGCGGCAGGGTGCGGCACATCAGCTTTGTGCCCATCGGCTCACACACCGCGATGGCGGTGGTCAGCGCGTCCAACGGCATTATCAAAACAAAGCTGTTCCGCTGTGAGTTTGTGCTCACGCCCGAAATTCTGCGCGTGTTTGACAAGGCGCTCAACGAGGCGTTTGCAGGCGTGGCGCTTCATTCTGTCACCACGCCCTCCATCCAGACAGCGGCGGCAGGCTTCGGCGAGCTTTCGCTGTTTATGACGGCGCCGCTGACGGCGATGAAGGACGCGTGCGAGCAGGCGGCGCAGGTCAGCGTGTGCCACAGCGGTTTTGAACGGCTGATGAATCTCGCGGATCAAAGCCCGTCGGGCGCTCACCGGCTGTGGATGTTTTTGCAAAACGAGCATGATTTAGCGGCGATGCTGGAGCGGCTGCCCCAAACGCCGTCCGTGGTCATCGGCTCGGAGAACCGCCGGACAGAGCTGCAGCAGTGCGCGGTGGTTTCCACGCATTACGCCGTCGGCGGAAGCCCGGCAGGCGTACTGGCGGCGGTTGGGCCCATGCGAATGGATTACGCGCGGGTTATGTCTATCCTGTGCGGCGTGGCAGACTGCGCCGGCGGACTGATTGACGAATTGATTGAAATATAGAAGATAGGAGGAAATCCGATGTCGAAAAAGAAAAAGGAAACGGCAGAAGCAGCCGAGGAAACGGTAGAAGCCGTTGAAACGGCGGAGCCGCAGACAGAGGAAGCTCAGCCGGCGGACGCAGCCAACGAGAAGGATGAAAAAATAAAGGCGCTCGAGGGTGAGCTCGCCGAGCAAAAGGAAAACTTTTTGCGGCTTGCCGCGGAGTATGACAACTACCGCAAGCGCACCGCCAACGAAAAGCTGTCGCTTTATGACGACGCAACCGGCAAGGCGGTCAAGGAGCTGCTGCCCGTAGCGGACAGCGTGCGCATGGCGCTGGAAAACCTCAAGGACGCCGACCCCGAGATCGTCAAGGGCGTGGAGCTGATTTCCAACCAGCTCGAAAAATCCTTCACCAAGCTGAAGATTGAAGCGTTTGGTCAGGTGGGCGAGGATTTCGACCCCAATCTGCACAACGCCATCGGCATGGTTGACAACGAGGAGCTCGGCTCCGGCAAAATTGCCGCCGTGTTCCAGACCGGCTTCAAAATCGGCGACAAAATCATCCGTCACGCGATGGTGCAGGTCACGAACTAAGCAGGCAGTTGAAAACGGGAAATCGAAAACGGTTTTCCTTTCAATATAAATATGGAATATAAAATACAAAACAAACGGAGGAATTCATCATGGCAAAGGCAATCGGTATAGATTTAGGTACAACCAACTCTTGCGTAGCAGTTATCGAAGGCGGCGAGCCCGTTGTTATCGCTAATGCGGAAGGCGCAAGAACCACTCCCTCGGTAGTGGCATTTTCTAAGGACGGCGAAAGAATGGTAGGTCAGGTCGCTAAGCGCCAGGCTATCACCAATCCCGAAAGAACCGTTTCTTCCATCAAAAGAGAAATGGGCTCCGCCTACAAGGTAAACATCGACGGCAAGAGCTACACGCCCCAGGAAATTTCCGCAATGATTCTGCAGAAGCTCAAGGCGGACGCGGAGGCGTATCTCGGCGAAACCGTGACCGACGCGGTTATCACCGTTCCGGCTTACTTCACCGACGCACAGCGTCAGGCGACCAAGGACGCCGGTAAAATCGCAGGCTTGAACGTTCTGCGTATCGTCAACGAGCCGACGGCGGCTGCGCTGTCCTACGGCGTTGACAAGGAAAACGACCAGAAGGTCATGGTGTATGACCTCGGCGGCGGCACCTTCGACGTGTCCATCATCGAAATGGGCGACGGTATGCAGGAGGTTCTCGCAACCGCCGGTAACAACCGTCTGGGCGGCGACGACTTTGACAAGCGCATCATCGATTGGATGGTGCAGTCCTTCAGAACGGAAACAGGTATCGACCTGTCCTCCGATAAAATGGCAATGCAGCGCCTGAAGGAGGCTGCCGAAAAAGCGAAGATTGAGCTTTCCGGCGTCACCACCTCCTCCATCAACCTGCCCTTTATCACCGCTGACCAGACCGGTCCTAAGCACCTTGACCTCACGCTCACCCGCGCGAAGTTCAACGAGCTGACCTCCGATTTGGTAGAGGCTACCATGGGTCCCGTGCGCTCCGCGCTGTCCGACTCCGGTCTGCAGATCGGTGAAATCGACAAGGTGCTGATGGTCGGCGGTTCCTCCAGAATCCCGGCTGTTCAGGAGGCTGTTCAGAAGCTCATCGGCAAGGAGCCGTTCAAGGGCATCAACCCCGACGAATGTGTTGCCATCGGCGCTTCCATCCAGGCAGGCGTTCTCGGCGGCGAGGTCAAGGGCCTGCTGTTGATGGACGTAACGCCCCTTTCCCTCGGTGTTGAAACCATGGGCGGCGTGATGACCAAGATCATCGACAGAAACACCACCATTCCGGCGAGAAAAAGCCAGATTTTCTCCACCGCTGCCGACAACCAGACGCAGGTTGAAATCAACGTTTTGCAGGGCGAGCGTGAATTCGCGCGCGACAACAAGCAGCTCGGCTTGTTCACCCTCGCAGGTATCGCGCCTGCTATGCGCGGTATTCCGCAGATTGAAGTAACCTTCGACATCGACTCCAACGGTATCGTCAACGTATCCGCAAAGGATCTCGGCACCGGCAAGGAGCAGAAGATCACCATTTCCTCCTCCACCAACATGAGCAAGGAGGATATCGACCGCGCCGTGAAGGACGCCGAGCAGTATGCTGCGGAGGACAAAAAGCGCCGCGAGGAGGTTGACGCGAAGAACGAAGCCGAGAACCTCGCTTATCAGGCGGAGAAGCTCGTCAGCGAAAACGGCGACAAGCTCGCAGACGTTGACAAGAACGAAATCAATTCCAAGGCGGCTGCCGTTAAGGAAGCTATCGCCAAGAACGATATCGGTATGATTAACACCGCAAAGGAAGAGCTGCAAAAGTCAGTGTACGAGGTTTCCGCTAAGCTGTACCAGCAGGCGGCTCCTCAGCAGAATCCGCAGGGCGCGGCTCCCGATATGGGCGGCGCACAGCCCGGCGGCAACAACGGCGGCGATCCCAACGTCTATGACGCGGACTTCACCGACGTGGACGGCAACAACTAAAAACCGGCTTTAACCGCAGAAGGAGCTGCTTTTGCAGCTCCTTTAGGCGGTTTCGTGCGCTTTGCCAATTCATTCCTAAGCCGTCGCGGCATGCGTTCGGACGGCTTAGGAATGGATTGACGGGCAGCCGTCATGAAGTGAAGTACCATGAAGTGTCCGCAGCGGCGGACATAAATTGAATTTCCGAGAAATTCATGAATGATACGGAGGATAGACCATGGCAGATAAAAGAGATTACTATGAGGTGCTTGGGCTGCAAAAGGGCGCAAGCGACGACGAAATAAAAAAGGCTTACCGTCAGGCGGCCAAAAAATACCATCCCGACCTCCATCCCGGCGACAAGGAATGTGAGGAAAAAATGAAGGAGGCAAACGAGGCGTACGAGATTCTTTCCGATAAGGAAAAGCGTGCGCGCTACGACCAGTTCGGCCACGCCGGCGTCGATCCCAACTACGGCGCGGGCGCAGGCGGCGGCAGCCCCTTCGGCGGCGTAGACTTCGGCGATATTTTCGACATATTCGGCGGCTTCGGCGGCTTTGGCGGACGCGGTGCGCGCGCGACGGCGCAGCGGCGCGGCAGCGATGTGGAGGTCAGCGTGACCATCTCCTTTGAGGAGGCGGCGAAGGGCTGCAAAAAAACCGTTACCTACAACAGCGTTTCCGGCTGTGACGACTGCCACGGCACCGGCGCGGCGGCAGGCTCCCAGCCTAAAACCTGCGCAGCGTGCGGCGGTACGGGACGCGTGGTGATTAACAAAAACTCCTTCTTCGGCGTGATGCAGACGCAAAGCACCTGCGACGCGTGCCACGGCACGGGTAAAATTATCGACAATCCCTGCCGCAAGTGCAGCGGCACCGGCAGACAGCGCAAAAGCCGCACGGTGGACATCAACGTTCCTGCCGGCATTAAGGATCAGCAGATTCTCAACATCAGCGGACACGGCAACGCCGGCTACAACGGCGGCCCTTCCGGTGATTTGCATGTGTATGTCAACGTCAAAAGTCACGAGCTGTTTGAACGCCGCGGCGACGATGTGTGGTGCGATTTCCCCATCAGCTTTGCGCAGGCGGCGCTCGGCGCCGAGGTGCAGGTGCCCACGCTCGACGGCATGGTGAAATACACCGTCCACGAGGGCGCGCAGTCCAATGATATCTTTAAGCTCAAGGGCAGAGGTATTCCGCATTTGGGCGGCAGAGGCAAGGGCGACCAGTATGTGCGTATTCTGGTCGAGGTGCCCAAGGGACTGAGCAAAAAGCAGAAGGATTTGGTGCGCGAGCTTGAAAAGCATAGCAGCGATAAAAACCACCCCAAGAAAAAGAGCTTTAACGAAAAGCTCAAGAGGCTGTATAAAGAATGATGAATCATTGGACGGAAATTAAAATCGCGGTCAGCGCTGCGGATATCGACAAAGCCGGCGACATTGCCAACGCTGCGGCGCCCGGCGGCATCTATATAGAGGACTACCGCGACCTGGAACAGGTGGTGGAGGATATCGCCCACATCGACCTCATCGACGAGGCGCTGCTGGAAAAGGACAGGTCAAAGGCGTTTGTGCATTTGTATCTCGAGCCGGACGCGTCGCCTGCCGAGGCGGTGGCATTTTTGAGCGAGCGCTACGAGAGCGAGGGAATCGCCCACGAAATCACGCTGCTCGACTGCGCCGAGGAGGATTGGCGCAACAACTGGAAGCAGTATTTTCATCCGCTGCCCGTCGGCGAGCATTTGATGATTGTGCCCAGCTGGTATGAGAATTTTGACGCGCAGGGCAGAACCGTGCTCAACATCGATCCCGGCTTAGCCTTCGGCACGGGCGGTCACGAAACCACGCGCCTGTGTCTGGAGATGTGCGAAAAATATATGCAGCCCGGCGACGCCGTGCTGGACGTCGGCTGCGGCAGCGGTATTTTGAGTATTGCCGCACTGCTGATGGGCGCCGACAGCGCCGTCGGCGTGGATATCGACCGAAAGGCGGTGGAGACCGCAGCCGAAAACGCCGCGCTCAACGGCGTGGGCGACCGCTATACCGCGGTCTGCGGCAGCTTTACCGACAAGGTGGAGGGCAGGTTTGACATCGTGCTCGCCAACATTGTTGCCGACGCGATCATCTTCCTGTCCAAGGGTGTGCGCGGTTTCATGAAGGAAAACGCGGTTTACGTGATGAGCGGCATCATCGACACCCGTGCGGAGGAAGTGAAGCGCGAGGTGGAAAAATACTTTGACATTATCGAGGAGCACTATGACGGCGGCTGGGCGTGCTTTGCGGCAAAGGCGCGCAAGTAACGGCGGAATCCCCTTGCATTTTTTCGAAAGATGTGGTAAAGTAGATGTGAACGTAATTTTCCGGGAGGGTTATTTATGAGAAAACCAGATAAAAAGGAACATATCAATCTTTTCTTTTCCGCATTTTTGATTATCGCGTTTATTGTTTGCGCGAACTTCTTTGCGGACTTTACCAAAAATATGGACGTCATGACCGCGCAGCTCATTTCGCTTGCGGTGTATGCGGTGTTCGGTCTGCTGCTGTTCTACGCGACGCGCGTGGGAGACGGCAAGGCGATTAAGCGCTTTTCGCCCCTGACGCTGATTGTTTTGGTAGTGCCTGCCTGCTTCATCATCGTAGGCTCGCTGGCAAGCTTTATGCCCCTGCACGATGTATTCGCTGCCGACGCCAACGGCAAGGTGGCGCTGATGACCTCGCTGGCGGCTATCGCGTTGGGCTACGGCGTTCCCTACACCTTCTTCAGCGGCTTTGAGCTGGCAAACGAGGACGGCGAAGCGGCGCAGGACGACGAAAAAACGGTTTTGGAGGGCGGCGTGGAAGCCGACATCCTTGACGTGGAGGAAAACGAGGAAGCTGCCGAGGAAGAGGCAAGCATGCAGGACGTAGAGCTCGAGGAATAATTTTACAGCAACATGATGAAGGCGTGCCAAACGGCGCGCCTTTTGTTTTTGGCTGCACGGCGCCTCCCGATGTTGACGGAAGGCGTCGGCAAGATGGATTTCCCGAAAGGCGGTCAAATGGCGTTTGCGGTGCAAAGTTGCCATTCTTGCCAAAAATGTCGGAGGAAAGCGCGGAAATTTCTATGGCAGAAATTAGCGGAAAAGCCGACATTTATTGACTTTTCGGGGTGGGTATAATATAATAATTGTGTATGAATATCTGTAAAAAGGAAGGATTTCACGATGATACCGTTTAACGTGCCTCCGTTTTTGGGAACAGAGACAAACTACATTGCCAAGGCAATTGAAAACCATAAAATCTGCGGCGACGGCCCCTTTACCAAGGAATGTCACCAATGGCTGGAAAACAAAACCGGCGCGGCAAAGGCGCTGCTGACCACCTCCTGCACCGACGCGCTGGAGCTGGCGGCGCTGCTGCTGGATATCCAGCCCGGCGACGAGGTGATTTTGCCGTCGTTTACGTTCTGCTCCACCGCCGACGCGTTTGCGCTGCGCGGCGCCAAGCTGGTGTTTGTGGACATCCGCCCCGACACTATGAATATTGACGAAACCAAAATCGAGGACGCCATCACCGATAAGACCAAGGCGATTGTTCCCGTTCACTACGCCGGCGTTGCCTGCGAAATGGATACGATTATGGACATCGCGCGCCGTCACAACCTCGCGGTTGTCGAGGACGCGGCGCAGGCGGTGATGTCCGAATATAAAGGAAAGGCGCTGGGCGCCATCGGCGACTACGGCTGCTATTCCTTCCACGAAACCAAAAACTACAGCATGGGCGAGGGCGGCGCTATCCTGATTAAGGATCCCGCCAAAATCGAGGACGCCGAAATCCTGCGCGAAAAGGGTACCAACCGCAGCGTGTTCCTGCGCGGTCAAATTGACAAATACACTTGGGTAAACTATGGCTCGTCCTACCTGCCCAGCGACATGAACGCCGCTTATCTTTGGGCACAGCTCGAGGAAGCGGACAAAATCAACAACGACCGCCTGGCTTCGTGGCAAAAGTACTACGACGCCTTTGAGGACTTGGAGAAGAAAGGCTTTGTGCAGCGCCCTGTTATTCCCGAGGGCTGCAAGCACAACGCGCACATGTTCTACCTCAAGGCAAAGAACCTGGAGGAGCGCACCGCGCTGATTTCCTTCCTGAAGGAGAACGGCATTTTGGCGGTGTTCCACTACATTCCGCTTCATTCCGCGCCTGCCGGTCAAAAGTTCGGCGTGTTCCACGGCGAGGACAAGTACACCACTGCCGAGTCCGACCGCCTGCTGCGTCTGCCGATGTACTACGGCTTGACCGACAGTGATATCAACAAGGTCATTGACACGGTTATTCGGTTCTATCAAAAATAAAGGCTACGAATTACTCTTATAAGGAAATAGTATGAATCATTTGGTTTCTATCCGCCCGATTACCGAGGCGGACACCGCAAAAATTGTCCGTTGGCGCAACGCGCCGTCCGTCATGGAGCACTTTATCTATCGCACGCCGCTGACGGAGGAGGATCATCTCAACTGGTTTCGCAATCGCGTGCAGACCGGCGAGGTGGCGCAGTTTATGATTATCGACGACGAAGCAGGCGAGGAGGTCGGCTCCGTCTATCTGCGCGATATTGATTTGCAAAACAAAAAGTGCGAGTACGGTATTTTTATCGGCGAGGATTCCTGCCGCGGCAAGGGCATCGGCTCGGCAGCGGCAAAGCTGGCGCTGGACTATGCCTTTGAAACGCTGGGGCTCAACCGCGTTTTTCTGCGCGTGTTTGCCGACAATGTCCGCGCGCAAAAGAGCTATGAAAATGCCGGCTTTATGATTGAGGGCACCTTCCGCGACGATGTGCTCATCGACGGCAGGGCATACGATATGGTATTTATGGGAATACTGAAGGAAGACTGGGAAAAGAGGAAGAGCTGATGGAAAAAATTTCATTCGTGATTCCGTGCTACCGCTCCGAACATACCATTGGCGGCGTGGTAGACGAAATTGCCGAGACCGTCACCGCCCACGGCGGCTATGACTATGAAATTATTCTGGTAAACGACAACTCGCCCGACAACGTGATGCATACCATCCGCGATCTGGCGGCGGCTAATCCGCGTGTCAGGGGCTTGGATTTATCGCGCAATTTCGGACAACATTCGGCGATTATGGCAGGCTTTACCTACCTGACGGGCGCCATTGTGGTCTGTCTCGACGACGACGGACAAACCCCTGCCAATGAGATGTTCCGCCTGATTGACAAGCTGGCGGATTTCGATTTGGTCTTTGCCGAGTACAAAAGCAAGCACCACTCGGGCTTTCGCAACTTCGGCAGCAAGGTCAACGACCTGATGGCGCGCTGGCTGCTGAGCAAGCCGAAGGATTTGAAAATCATGAGCTACTTTGCCTGCAAGCGCTATGTGGTGGATGAGGTGCTCCGCTACGAAAACCCCTATCCCTACATGAGCGGTCTGCTGCTGCGCGCCACCAAAAAGGTGTGCAACGTCGAGGTCAACCACCGCGACCGTTTGGAGGGCACCTCCGGCTACAGCCTGAAAAAGCTGCTGCTGCTGTGGATTAACGGCTTCACCTCCTTTTCGGTCAAGCCGCTGCGCTTTGCCACCATCATCGGCTTCATCACGGCGATGCTGGGCTTTTTGTTCGGCATCTATGTGATTGTTCATAAAATTGTAGTTCCCGACTCGCTCCTCGGCTGGAGCTCCACCATGGCGGCGCTGCTGTTTATCGGCGGCATGATTATGCTGATGCTGGGCATGGTCGGCGAATATGTCGGACGCATTTATTTGAGTATCAACCGCTCACCGCAGTTCGTCATCCGCGACCGCGTCGGCTTTGAGGATCAAAAGCATGAAAAATAAGCCAAAAAAGTTTGATATCAAAACCTATGCGGTGCTGCACTTCATTTTGCTGCTCTACTCGTTTGTGGGCGTGTTTATGAAGCTGGCATTCCAAAACGCTTTTTTCTCGCTGCACTTTCTGTTGTTTGCAGGCTTGGCGGTGCTGTTTTTGGGTATTTATGCGCTGCTGTGGCAGCAGGTGCTCAAAAAGCTGCCGCTGACGATCGCCTTCACCAACAAGGCAATCTGTATTGCGTGGGGCATGCTGTGGGGCGCGCTGATTTTGGGCGACAGCATCACGTGGTATAAAATCGTCGGCTCGCTGATTGTGTTCGCGGGCGTTGTATTGGTGGTGTCGAACAATGAGTAGAGAACAGCTGATTTTTTCCTGCGTGTTCATCGGCTCGGTGTTTATCTCCTCGGTGTCGCAGATTTTGCTGAAAAAAAGCGCGAACAGGAACTATGACAGCGTCATAAAGGAGTATCTTAACCCGTTGGTGATTATCGCCTACGCCATGTTTTTTTGTTCCATGCTGCTGACGATGTATTGCTACCGCTATGTGGACGTTTCGGCAGGTCCGATTTTGGAGAGCGCCGGCTATGTGTTTGTGGCGGTGCTGGGCTTTTTGTTCCTGCGGGAAAAATTTACAAAGAAAAAAATTATCGGAATGCTGGTGCTGCTGTGCGGCATCGCCGTCTTTTCGCTGGGCGGCTTCATTCCGCTGTTTCAATAATCGCCCGGGAAGCCGGACAGGAGAGAGTGTGAAAGGTGAAAAATAAGCTTTTATCAATTTACCGTGCCGATAAAATTTATCTCGCCGAGTGGATTGTGGCAATCGTCACGGGCTTGTTTGTGCTGCTGTGCGCGTCCACGTGGGACACGCAGAGCCTCACGATTTGGTCAACCAATTTGTGGGACGTCATCGCAGACGGCAAGTTCAGAGATTACTACGCCTACACCGCGCAGAATATTTATCACGTGCACCACAGCCATATGGGCAGCGAGCTGATGAGCGTGCTGCCGTGGTCAATTTGGAATTTGCCGATTTGGATTATGCAGCGCTTCTTCGGCAAGCCGATTATGGGCTCGGCGCTGATGCTCGCCTATTCCAAGCTGTTTTTGGTCGGCGTGACCGTGGTGATGACGGTGTTTACCAAGAAAATCACCTACCTGATTACCCGTGACCGCTACAAAAGCGTGCTGGCGATGTTCCTGACCGCAAGCTCGACCTTTATCTATTTGACGGTGAGCTATTCGGGACAAAACGATATCATCATGATGACCGCCTCGGTTATCGCGGTGTATTATCTGCTGAAAAACAAGCACGGCATGTTCCTGCTTTGGTCGGCAATCGCCATCGCCATCAAGCCGTTCTTTATTTTGCCGTTTGTGGCGGTGCTGCTGCTGGCGGAAAAGAGCCTGTGGAAAATCCCCGTCAAGGCGCTGATTGCCGTTTCCGGCTTGGCGCTGCAAAAGCTGCTGTTCAACGGCGCGCCGGGTTACAAGGAATCCATGGAGTTCGGCCCTGCCAAGGATATGCTGAAGCAGATGTTCGCCGCCAATCTGAATACGAGCTTCGGCGGTGTTTCGTTCTTGGCGATTGCGCTGGTGTTGATTTATCTCTATGCCTACACGCGCGACTTCAAAAAGGACGACTATGCCAATCCGAACAGCAACGTCGGCAAGTATGCTGTTTATCTGATTGCGGTGACCTACACCGCCTATGTGATGTTCTCGCCGTTCTCCTATTACCGCGTGGCGACGATTGTGCCGTTTATCTATATCGTGATGGTACAAAACCGCAACATGGCGCTGTACAACGGCTTGCTGGACATCGCTATGCAGTTTGCGCTGATGATGAAATTTGTGCTGCGCGGCTCCATTCTGTTCCGCGGGGACTTTATCAACAAGTCGGTGGCACAGCGGTTCTTCGGCTACAACGTGCGCTATAAGGGCAGCGATCCCTATTGCGATATCGACCACTATCTGTTCCAGCGCAACGATTTGATTGAAAAGCTGCAGCCGATGTTTTCGGGCGTCGCGGTGGTTGCCGCGGTGCTGCTGCTGGTGTTCAACCACCCCGAAGAAAAAATCAAGCTTAAAATCAGCGGCGACCGCCATGTGCGCGTGCTGCTGTGGGTGCGCATGCTGATTATCGTGCCCTTTATATTGATGACCTTGTTCCTGTTTGTCAAGACGGCGAACAAGATTTATCCCTGAACCGATTCACTAACTGTCAACCGATAAGGAGTTGAACCCATGAAAGGTATTATTCTCGCGGGCGGCAAAGGCACCCGGCTGTATCCCATGACCAAAACCGTGTCCAAGCAGCTGCTGCCTGTTTATGACAAGCCCTTGATTTACTATCCGCTTTCCATTTTGATGCTGGCGCAGATTCGTGAGATTCTGGTGATTTCCACCCCGGAGGACACGCCCATCTACAAGGAGCTGCTCGGCGACGGCTCTCGCCTTGGCATTTCCATCGAATACGCTGTGCAGGAGCAGCCTAACGGCTTGGCGCAGGCGTTTATCCTCGGCGAGGACTTCATCGGCGACGACAGCGTTTGCCTGATTCTCGGCGACAACGTGTTCTACGGACAGAACTTCCCCAACATGCTGCTGCGCGTCAAGAACAATCTCAAGGGCGCTACCGTGTTTGGCTACCCCGTCATGAACCCCAAGGATTTCGGCGTGGTGGAATTTAACAAGGACGGCAAGGTGATTTCCATCGAGGAAAAGCCGCAAAAGCCCAAGTCCAACTACGCGGTGCCGGGATTGTACTTCTATGATAACAAGGTTATCGAGTATGCCAAAAGCATCAAGCCCTCCGCGCGCGGCGAGCTGGAGATTTCCTCCGTCAACAGCCTGTATCTTGAAAACGGCGAGCTGAACGTCATGCTCCTCGGCAGAGGCATGGCTTGGCTCGACACCGGCACACCCGGCGGCCTTTTGAAGGCGGCGGAGTATGTGCAGACGATTCAGTCCATGCAGGGACTCTACATCAGCTGTATTGAGGAAATTGCATGGCGCAAGGGCTACATCACGATTGAACAGCTGCGCAAGCTGGGCGAGGAGCTGAGCATGACCGAGTACGGTCAGTATCTCATCAACCTGGCAGACGCACATTCATAAAAGGAGAACAGTTATGAAAAATATTCTTGTAACGGGCGGCGCCGGTTTCATCGGCTCAAACTTCGTCCATCACATGCTGAAAAACCACGATTACAACATCATCAACATCGACGCGCTGACCTATGCCGGCAATCTGGACAACCTCACCGACGTCGAAAACGATCCGCGCTACACCTTTATCAAGACCGATATCCGCGACCGTGACGCGCTCGTTGCCATCTTTGAGAAATATGACATCGACACCGTTGTCAACTTTGCGGCGGAAAGCCACGTTGACCGCTCTATCACCGAGCCGGAAATCTTTTTGACCACTAACGTTATCGGCACCCAAACGCTGCTTGACGTTGCCAAGCGCTTTTGGAAGCTTGATCCCGACGACAAGTATTCGCGCGCCTACAAGGACGGCGTGAAGTATTTGCAGGTTTCCACCGACGAGGTGTACGGCGCGCTGGGCAAGACCGGCATGTTTATGGAAACCACGCCGCTTTCTCCCAACAGCCCCTATTCCGCTTCCAAAGCGAGCGCCGATATGGTGGTGCGTGCCTATCACGAAACCTTCGGCATGCCCGTGAACATCACGCGCTGCTCCAACAACTACGGCCCCTATCAGTTCCCCGAGAAGCTGATTCCGCTGATGATTAACAACTGCAAGTCCGGCAAGGCGCTGCCTGTCTACGGCGACGGCATGCAAATCCGCGACTGGCTGCATGTGTCCGACCACTGCAACGCAATTGACACCGTGCTCCACAAGGGCGAAATCGGCGAGATTTACAACATCGGCGGCAACAACGAAAAGGCGAATATCGAGATTGTCAAGCTGATTATCAAGACGCTGGGCAAGAGCGAGGATATGATCGAGTACGTCAAGGATCGTCCCGGTCACGACCGCCGCTATGCGATTGACAACACCAAAATTACCACGCAGCTCGGCTGGGCGCCTAAGTACACCTTTGAGCAGGGCATCGCCGAGACGATTGAGTGGTATCTCAACCACGAGGAGTGGATGGAGAAAATCACCTCCGGCGCTTACATGAACTACTACGACAACATGTACTCCCAGGCGGAGAAATAATAATATCAAAAAAGCGTGCCTTTTGCGGGCACGCTTTTCGTTTCGCTGTTGATGAATTTTATGATATACCGTGTGCATGCTCGGCTTCCAAAATGGCGTTGACGGTCTGCTTTTGCTGCTCCTCACGGGTGATGGCGGCTTCGCCGTCTCCCGACTGGGCGCCATAGTTGCCGAAAAACGCATGGTTGCC
>CADCAD010000014.1:33023-53592 GCA_902799325.1 uncultured Ruminococcus sp.
GCGGCGCGATTGAGCACCTTGTCGTTGGTGCCGTAAACGGACAGAAGGAAGGTGTCGTCGCTCAGGGCGCTGCTGGGATACGCCGCCAACAGCACCACGCCGTCCACTTCGTCTGCGTGTGCTGCGGCAAAGGACGCTGCCGCTACGCCGCCCATGGAGTGACCGCTCACCAGCCAATGCGCGTAATCGTGCGCGTCCATAAACCGCTGTGCTGCGTTGCTGTCTAACAGCGCCATGCGCAGCGGCGGCCTTGCTAAAAAGCAGTCAGTGCCGTTTTCCGCCAGCTGCCGGAGCAGCGGCAGATAGGCTTCGGCGTCTACCTTGGCGCCGGGGTAAAAGACCAGCGCAGCGCTGTCGCCCTTGCCGTCGATAAAGTAGCCGCCGTTTTCCTCGGTGACGGTGACGTCGCCTGTTTCGTGCAGCACTGCCAACGCGTCCTCCTGCGCGGCATAGTGAATGTTGACATACACCGCAGCCGCACCGGCAAGCACCAGACACCCGGCGCCGATGCTGATAAGCATATGCCAACCGAGTGCGATTTTTGTTTTCATTTTGCGGCGAATCAGTCCGGCAATCAAAAAGCTCAGTCCGAACACCACGACCAGCGCCGCCGCGGTCAACAGCATGTATTTCATGCAAAGTCTCCTTTTTATAGGCTATTGTTATCATACGACAAATCCGCGGATTTGTTACGGGTGGATGAAACGTCAGCGTTGAAATGGCTTGTCAATTGCTTTGCTTAACCCCGCCGTTGCAGCGCTTTTCTGCAACAGCATTATTTCTCAAAGGCGGGAGTGGATGAAACGTCACGTTTCCATTTGTCGATGACCATTTGCAGATAGGGCAGCAGGTCAAAGCCCATGCGTTCATACAGGCGCTTGGCGCCCTCGTTGTCGTCCTCGACCTCAATGCGCAGGCGCGCGATGCCGGGCAGGCTTTTCAGATATGCAAAAAACGCGGTCGCCAAACCCTTGCCGCGGTGTGCCTGCTCGATATAGATTTCCTCGATGGTGACAGACACGCCGCCTGCTTCCTGTGAAAAGGTTTTGGACAGCAGTGCAAAGCCGCAGGGCTGTTCGCCGTCCTCGAAAATATAGCATTTCAAATAGGCGTCGGAGCGCATCAGCTCGGCAAAGGTGATTTCATAGTTTTCACGCGGCACAGGCGACTCCACCGCGTCGCTGTGATAAAACGCATCGACATAGCGCAGATACAGCGCCTTGTCCGCTGCGGTTATTTCTCGGAACATGACAGCGCCTCCTGCAAACGCGCGGCGGCTTCGTTTAAGTCGCGGCACAGATAGTGTATCATCGGGCGGATTTCGTCGGTGGGCTGCAAAAGGTCGGGCACCATCACGGTCGTCATGCCGGCGGCATAGGCGGATTTGATGCCGTTGATGCTGTCCTCAAACGCCGCGCAGTCCTCCGGCGGCACGCCCAGCTTTTTGGCGGCGGTGAGAAACACCTCGGGGTGCGGCTTGCCGTTGACAACCTCCTCGGCGCACACCAGCGTGTCAAAATAGGCGCTCACTCCGGCGACGCGCAAATTCAGCTCGGCGGTCTGCCGCGAGGTGGAGGTGGCGAGCGCCACCTTCATACCGCTTCGGCGGCACCATTCCAAGACGTCCGTCAAGCCCTTTTTGACGGGGATTCCCTCGCGCTCAATGCGGCGGAGGTACCGCGCCTTGCCCTCGTCGGCGAGTGTGCGGTAGGGGAAATCGGCGCCGTAGCGGTCAAGGTAGAACAGCTCCACCTCTTTTTTGCGCCTGCCGACGGTCTGCTTAAAGACATCGAGGTCATAGGGCAGACCGCGTTCGTCCATCATGCTTTGCCAGTTTTCGTACACCAGCCGTTCGGTGTCGAACATCAGCCCGTCCATATCGAATATTGCGCCCTTCATTTGCGCACCTTCTTTCCTTTTTAATGCGGCTGCCATCCCAAGCGGAATGGCAGCCGTTGTGTTTTATAAATTTGTAATTAAAAATTCACAGCTCATGGATTTCAAATAGAGCTTGTTGTCCTCAAATTTACTGCCGAAATAGGGTGTTGCCTCGGAATAGCCGGGAGGCGGTGTGAGCACGTCGTCCCTGTCCATCAGGTTAAACGCGCAGTAAATTGCGGCCTTGTTGTCGTGACGGATGTAGGCAAGGCGGCGGTCATTGGAAAAGGCGTTCACAAATTCGCCGTCCCACAGCGCGGAACATTCCTCGCGCAGGGCGCCCAGCTTTTGGTGCCAAGCCACCAGCTCTTTGTTTTCCTTGCCCCACGGGTAGCAGCAGCGGTTGAACGGGTCGCGGTAGCCCTCCATGCCGGCTTCGTCGCCGTAGTAAACACAGGGGAAGCCCGGCAGGGTGTACTGCATCGCCGACGCGATTTTCATCAGCTTAACGCCGCGCTCACGCTGTTCGGCGTTTAAGCGCTGGTTTGCCTGCCATGCGCGGTCGCGGTTGTTCAGCGGTTCGCCGGCAAGCATGGTCAGCACGCGCTCGGTGTCGTGCGTGGACAGCGAGTTCATCAGCACGCGCAGAACGGGGCGCGGATAGTTTTCGATGACGCTCATAATGGTCGCCATGGTGTAGCGCGCGTTCTGACCGCGGCAAAAGTCGATAATCGCGCCGCGGAACACGTAGTTCATGACGGTGTCGAGCTGTTCGCCCAGCAAAAACTTGCGGCGCGCGCCGTAGCTTTCCTTGTTGCTGGCGTCCTCCCAAACCTCGCCGACAATCAGCGCCTCGGGATTCTCATCCTTGACGGACTGACGCAGGTTTTCCATAAACTCGTCGGGCAGCTCGTCGGCGACGTCGAGTCGCCAGCCGGAATTGCCCAAACGCATATATTTGCGGATAATGCCGTCCTTGCCGTTGATGTATTCGTTGAAGGCAGGGTCGGTTTCGTTGACCTCGGGCAGGGTGTAGAAGCCCCACCAGCTGTGATAGTTGTTCGGCCATTCGTTAAACTTGTACCAGCTGTAGTACGGCGAATTTTTGTCGCGGTAGGCGCCGCCGTCGCCGTAGCGGCCGGAGCGGTTGAAGTATACGCTGTCGGAACCGGTGTGCGAGAACACGCCGTCGTTGATGACGTGGATGCCGCGCGCCTTTGCCTGCGCGCACAGCTCGCGGAAGTCGTTCTCGTCGCCGAGAATCGGGTCGATGTGCGCATAGTCGCCGGTGTCGTAGCGGTGGTTGGAATAGGCTTCGCCGATGGGGTTGAGATAGATGCAGCTCACGCCCAGCTTTTGCAGGTAGTCGAGCTTTTGCGTAATGCCCTTGAGGTCGCCCATGAAAAAGTCGCTGTTGGTAATTTCGCCGTGCTCGTTGGGCTGCCATACGGGCAGGGCATACCAGTCGCGGTTGCGCTGAAAATCGGTGCGCTTGAGTGCTTTTTCCTCGCCGCTGAAGTGGAAGCGGTCGGGAAAAATTTGGTACATCACGCCGCCGACAGGCCACTGCGGCGTGGTGAAGCCCTTTTTATAACAGGTGAGCTGCCAGCTTCTGCCGGGGTGCTCGCTGATTTCGCTGATTTTGAACGGGTCGCTGGGGCTGATGTAGCGCATGCCGTAGTTGGTGTGCATGCGGAACATGTACCAGTACAGTCCGATGCGCCGGGGCGTGAAGTCACATTCCCAAATTTCGCTGTTTTCATCGAAATTGCCGCACCATACCATCTTGTGGTATTCCCAGTTGTAGTCGTAATCGTATTTGACGCACAGCTCCACGTATTTGGAGTGCAAATCGCGCGGCGCCAACACGCGCAGATGGACGGTGGTTTCCTGTTCCACCGCGCCGAAGGGCGTACGATAGTATTTCCGTTGTGAATCAAAAGGTATTGGCATAAAGTCATTCCCCTTATTTCCATATTTAATATAGTATACCATATATTATCGGCTTTTTCAACTGTTTTTTCTTGTTCGGCGCGGTCTTGACGAATGACCTGTCAAATGTTATAATTTTAACAAATAATGACAAAATTCGACACGGAGGGATTCTCATGGTCAATGCAGCCGAAACCGTTCAAATCCGCTATTTCAGCGGCTATATCCGCAATTATAAAAGCCTGTGCGCAGAGCTTGCCATCGCCCTGCCGCTTTCACGCGCGGCGCGCGAGGAGGCTATCCTCAAAAGCGCCTACGCCAAGTGGGGCATGGACATGATGAACCACCTCTATGGCATGTTTGCCGCCGCGCTGTGGGACGGGCAGCGGCAAAAGCTGTATATTTTCCGCGACCAGGTGGGGCAAAAGCAGCTGTTCTACGCGCCGGTGGAGGGGGACTTGCTCTGCTCGGGCGACATCAACGAAATCGTCGCCGACGCGCGGTTGGAAAAACGCCTGAACAAGCGCATGCTGCAGCAATACTTGTTCTACGGCTATCCCATCGGCGAGGAGACCTTCTACGAGGGCGTGTACAAGCTGCGCCCCGGTCACTACGCGGAGTGGGACGGCAAGACGGTCACGGTGCACCGTTACTGGCAGCCGGTGTTTGAGCCGGATGAAAGCAAAACCGCCGACGAATTCGCTGAGGAAATCAAGGCAGTGGTAGAGGAAATCCTTGACGAGGAGCGCGGCGACACCGAGCTGCCCTACAAGGAGTCGTTTCTGTCCGGCGGTGTGGATTCGTCCTATCTGCTTGCCGCGAGCGACGCCGTTGCCGCCAATACGGTCGGCTATGTGGAGTCGGGCTTTGACGAGTCCGCGCTGGCGCGTCAGACCGCGGAGGTGCTCGGCAAGGGCTTTAACGTCAAGATGATTTCCCCCGAGGAATACTTTGCGCGTATTCCCGAGGTGATGAATAAAATGGGACAGCCGCTCGGCGACGCTTCCGCTGTTGCGTTCTCGCTGGGCTGCGCCGCGGTGGCGGAGCACGCCAAGGTTGTCTATTCGGGCGAGGGCATCGACGAATTCTTCGGCGGCTACAACGCTCACAAGCGCGAGCTGCCGTCCGACTGGACATATCTGACCTGTTCGCACATCATGTCCGAGGAAGTGGTCGCTTCGCTGATGCGTGACTACGACAGCACCGTCAAGGCGGTTGACCCCGTGGCGCCGCTGTGGGCGGCAGTGCAGGGACAGCATCCGCTGGCGCAAAAGCTGACGATTGACATCTCGCTGTGGCTGGAGGGCGACATTTATCTCAACACCGACCGCACCAGTACCGCCTGCGGTGTGGAGCTGCATACGCCGTTCAGCGACCTGCGCCTGTTCAACGTGGCGCGCAAAATTCCTGCCGCCTACCAGTTTGACGGCGAGCAGAACAAGGTGGTGTTCCGCAAGGCGGCTGCAAGCCGGCTGCCGCACGAGGTAGCCTTCCGCAAAAAAGTCGGCTTCCCGGTGCCGATTCGCAAGTGGCTGGCGGACGAGCGCTATAACAAGCCCGTGGAGGAAAAGCTGTTCGGTGAAAGCGCGCAAAAGCTGTTCCGCGAGGAAGCGGTGCGCGACCTTTGGACGCGCTTTGTCGGCGGCGAGGCGCTGCTGTGGAACCGCGTGTATGCGCTCTATGCGTTTCTGCTGTGGTATGATATGCATTTCTGATAATATATAAAGAAGGAGCCTGCTCGGTGAGCAGGCTCCGGTTTTTGCTTTATAGGCAGCTTTCCCGGCAGTTGCCGATGACGCGGCGCTTTTATGGCAGGGAAACCGCCAGCGGACAGTCGGGATCGGGAATGTCATAGCGCCCTGTTTTGGCGTAGGCAAGGCATTTGGAGCCGCCGCGGCAAAGGGCAGCGTACCGGCACGCCCGGCAGCCCTCGGGAATTTGCGCCGCGCGCAGGCTTTGCATAACAGGGCTTTCGCGGTGCAGCGTCAGCAGGGTGCTGTCGCGCACATTGCCCAGCACAAAGGGAAGCCGGCGGCAGGGCATGACGTCGCCGTTGGCGAGCACCACCAGCAAATCCTCGCCTGCCGAGCAGTGGTAGACAAGCTTGCTTTGGCAGTGCAAAAATTGCAGGGCACGGCCGCAAAACACCATGCCGCGCCTGTTCAGCCGTCCTGCCTGTTTGTTCAGCCGCGCAAAATCCGCTTTGCCGAGCGTCAGGTGTTGGCTGTCCTCGACGGCAGGGATAATCACGCGGTCAAACCAGAGCTTGTCAACGCCCAAGTCGCTGCAATAGCGTGCCAGCTTTTTTAGCTCACGTTGGTTTTGCCGCTGCGCGGTGAAGGAAATGCTGACAAACAAGCCCTGCGTTTTGAGGGCGCAAATGCCCTCCACCGCCTGTTGAAAGCTGCCCTCGCCGCGGATAGCGTCGTGCGTTTTGCGGCAGCCGTCCAGACTGATTTGCACATAGTCCACACCGCAGCCGCGCAGGCGCTGCGCTTCGCGCAGTCCAATCAGCGTGCCGTTGGTCAGCACGCCGGTTTTGATGCCGCGCACGCGTGCCGCTTTCAGCAGCCAAAACAAATCGGGGTGCGTCAGTGGCTCGCCGCCGGTGACGTTAAGCTGTCCTTTGCAGCCGTAAAAGGCGAGCAGGTCGGTGTATTGGTCAAGAATCCGCTCCATGTCGGCGCGGCTTTCAAAGGAGGAATAGTCGTCCTGGTAACAATGGGTACACCGCAAATTGCAGCGGTGGGTGATGTGCCATTGCAGGGTAAAGGTGTTGTACGTTTCCATCGTCAGAACGAGGAGGAGCCGCCGCTGCCGCAGCCGCCGCCTCCGCAGCTGGAGCAGCTGGAACCGCTCGAACAGCTGGAGCAGCTCGAGCCGCTTGAACAGCTCGAACAGCCGGATCTGCCGGAGGACACCACTACCCTCGGCGCGCGGTGCTCGGTTTTGCTGCTGACAAACCGCAGCGTGGCGTCGGGCGCAAAGCCGCCCTCCGCCTTGCAGACAGCGCCCTTTGCCGGATTGTCCGACTGCAGCGGATTGTGCCGCTTGGAAAAGGCGACGCCGAGCGCGATAATCAGTCCTGCCATCACCGACAGCACCGCAAAGCCCGTCACCTTCATCGGTTCGCTGACGTGGCGGTGTTCGCACGCGTCGAGCATTTGTGAAAAGGCGGTTGCGGCGCAGGCGTAATAGTCCTTGGCGGAGGCATAGCGTGAAACGTTGTCTGTGATGGAGCGCGCCATGGAATCGGTGACGTTGCTGTTGATTTCGCCGTAGCTTTGAATCGTCAGCTTGCGCACCTTCATGTTGACGGCGAAAACGCCGGCGCTTTCATACGCAAACAGCTCCTTGCGCTTCAGCCGCGCTTGATCTATCTCATCGTTGGTGAATTCGTCCGTCGTCCAAAAGGCGATGCTGCCGTACTGCGTCAGCGGCTTCATGTCCTCGGTCAGCTTGGCTTCCTCTTCGTCGGTGAGCAGGTCGAGCTCGTCGATAATCACCACGCGGAAGCCGGTGCCCTCGTCGGTATAGCGCTCCTCGGCGGCGCCGACGGTGAAGCACGCGCCTGCCGTCAGCACAAAGCAGAGCAGCAGCGCAAACAGTTTATTTTTCATCATACGCCGCTCCCTTCTTGTTGAACTGCGGCGGACGGCGGTGCGCTATCCGCGTTTGAAAGGCGATGTGCGCGAGCGACAGCACCGTCAGACCGACAGCCGCCGCAATCGCCATGCCGTACATTGCGGCGCCCTTTAAGCCGTCGGCAAAGCCGACCAGCAGGCAGGCAATCATCCAAACATACAAAACGCCGCGGATGACGCCGTTAAGGTGGTTGAAGCGCTTTGCCTCCACCAAAATGCCGTTGCTCAGCATGGAGCTTGTGTTCAGCTCCAGCCGCTTGATGACGCGCGTGGAGCGGCGTTGGCGGATATGTGCCCTCAGCGTAAAAAACAGCGACGGCAAAAACAGCAGCGAGCCGAAGGCGGCGCGGTTTTGCTCATAGGAGCCGTCGGTGGAAACCAGCACAATGCTGACAAAAAGTCCCAAAGCCGAAAGAATAAAGTCAAGCGTCAGACCGGAGGTCATCTCGTCTGCATCAAGCGCCTTGCCGACGGTGTTGACGTAGGAATGTTGCATGATATACATGCCCGTCAGCCCCAGAAAGCCGCTGAGCGCCGTGACCGTGTGGGCTTGAATGGACGGCAAAAAGCGGAACAACAGCAGCAGCGCGCCGAACAGCACCGCCGAAACGGCGAGCGCCGCCAACAAAATGCGCAGCGGACTCAGCGGCAAGTCCGCCGAAACCTTGCCGGTTTGTCCGTTGACGGCGGCATAGGTCAGCTTGTCGCCGCGGCGATAGCTCATGAACCAAATCGGGTACAGCAGCCGCTTGCCCGATTCCATTTTGAGCGGCACAGATTCCTCGGCGTCGGACTTGATTTGCAGTCTGTCGGGCGACAGCAGCGGCTTGAGCTGCGGATCCTTCTGTGCGGCGGTGCGCACGCTGCGCACCATTTCATCATGCAGCGCGCCGCGGTATTCATCCGCGTCGGCGTCGCCGGTCTCGGCGTAAAAGCCGCACAAATAGCCGGGCGTAAAATGGCGCTGCTCGCGCTTGTCAAAGGGCTCCAGACGCTCGCTGATATGGTCGTCAAAGGCGACGGAGGTGTCGTGCGTAATGTTGGAGCTGACGGTAAAGGACGCGTTGCCGACGACGTCATAATAATCGGTGCGGTAGTCATAGTTGCCGATGGACTGCTCGGGCGATTGGGCGCGCAGCGTCACCTCGCCGTCCACGGTGCCCTCAAAGCGGCAGTAGGGCATATAGATGCCGCGGAAGCTCTCGATCAATTGAGGATCGCGGAATTTCCGCGACACAAAGAGATGCTTTTTGACCTCGTCGCAGTATAGCTGCTTGCACTGCTCCTTGGTAATCTTGAAGGGAATCACGCCGTCGGGCTTCCATTCCTGACGGATTTTATCGTAAATCATCGACGCGCCGCCGCAGTACGGGCAAAAGCCCACCGCGTCGTTTTGGTCGGTGGTTTCCAGCTCCGCGCCGCAGGACGGACAGACATACACATAGCTGTCGAATGTCTTGGCGGTTTTGGCGTCGTCGGAAACCTTGTCATAAAGTGCCTTGGGGTCAAAGCTGTTTTGACAGTGCTCGCAGAACATCTGCTGGGAGGGGATGTCAAACCGCAGCCCTGCGCCGCAGGTCGGGCAATGTACCATGCTATCACTCCTTGTAAAGATAAGGGGCAGGTTCGTGCGCAAATGAACCTGCCCGGTTGATGGTTATGTTTCGGGGCTGTTTAGGAACGCCTTGTCCTTGGCGCAGTCGGGAATCAGCTTCCGCTTGAAAATGGTGGTGAACACGCAGAACGCCGCGAAGGCGAGCGCGCAGAGAATGGACAAAATCAATCCGGGAACAAAGCCGTTGGGCTTGTATTTCAGCACGATGTCGTGCTTGCCCTGCGTGATGTGGAACGCCACCAGCGAATTGGCAACGGGCGTCAGCTCAACCTCCTGACCGTCCACAAACGCCTGCCAGCCCTTTTCGTAGGGAATGGAGGTGTAGAACAGACCGTCGCGCTTGGCGTCGATGGTGCCCTCTATCTTGCCGCCGTCGTTGAAGTAGGTGGTTTCCATCACGTTCTCGCGCAGCAGGTTGTAGCCCTGCTCAAACACGGCGGTGTTCAGCATATAGAAGTAGCACTTTTGCGTGGTGCCGGCAGAGGCAGGCTGCAGCTTGATGGTTTCGTTCTGGTTGAACCAGCCGACCGGCTCCATGACCTTGCTGTCGGTTTTGTAGGTCTTGGTTTCCTCTCCCTTGCTGTTGAGCACGCGGATGGAGGTGCCTGCGCCGGAGTCGGCGTACAGAATAGCAAGACCGGTTACCGGCGCGGTGTATTCCCACACGGCGTTGCCGCCGGAGGAGCTGATCTCGGGCGTCATCTTGACATACACGGGCTCGTTGATGCCCGTTGCCAGGCGGAAGAACTCATTTTGCTGGGCAATCGGATCAAAGGTATTTTCCTGCGTAATCAGCTGCCAGTTGAGGAGCTCCTCGTTGACGATGAAGCCGTTGTCGAGGTAGTGGGTGTTTTCATACAGGCGCACGGTGTTGCCCACCCTTGCCGCCTCTGTGAGGTCGTAGGTGTTGGCGAGTTTGTCATAGCTGCCGCGCGCAATCAGGTATTTGAGGTTCATAAACAGGTGCGTGACGGGCGAGGTTTCGGCGTACAGGTAGCGGTTGCCTGCCTGCCAGCCGTTCAGACCGAAATTCTGGAAGAAAATCGTCATCTGCTCGTTTGCCATGGAGTTGAACATCGACAGACCGCGGTAGTGGTTGAGCGCGCCGTCGTTGAGGGTGCTGGTGCGCACCACCTCCGCGCGCCACAGGCTTTTGTTGTCCTGCTCGCGCTGCTTCATGGCGCTGACCAGAGCGTCCACCGACGCTTCGCTTTCGGGGTATACCACGGTCAAGCCGTCGTCCTCGGTCATTTTGGTCACGCCCGTGACGTTGACGCCGCAGTAGGCGGTGTAGCCGCTTTGCGCAACGACAATCAGCGCAAGGGAAACCGCCAGTGCCTGACGCGGAATGACGCGCTTGGAATACAGCAGCACCAAAACGGTAATCAGCGCAAACAGAATCGCCATCGCCGCCAGCGTGGGCGTTACCCAGCCCATGCGGTCAACGCGGCCGTGGTGGTCGTTGCCGTTGACCTTGGCGGCAAACATGTTGAACACGCCTTGGTCATAGGGGCCTTCGCCGTCGGGGCTTTGCCTTCCGGAGAATTCAAACTCCATCGCCCAGGTGGCAAAGCTGAGCGCGCAGGCTATCAGCACGTCGGTCAGGCGGATTTTTTTGATCGTCATAAACGCGCGGAAACCCATCACGATGATGACAAAGCTGACCAGATAGCTGAAGCGGTAGTAAATCATGTTGGGAAAGTGGAAGCCGTGCCATACATAGTCGAGCTGACGGATGGCAAAGCTTAGGAACATGAAAAGCACCAGCCCCATGCTGACGAGCTTTTCGCGCAGCTTGATTTCCTTGGAGGTCAGGCTGAGGTAAGCGAAGAACACCGGCACCGCGCCGCAGGCGATGTTGGGCAGTCCGTCGATTTCCTTGTTGTTGGCGGCGGTGAAGTTCATCAGGTTGCCCGCGGTGCTCTTGAGCACCTTGAGCAGTCCCAAGAAGTCGTTGCCGCCGCTGATGTTGCTGAGGTTCAGCTCAAACTGCGTCAGCTCCTTGCCGGCGCTGGCGTGGGTGTTTTGCAGCGCCATCAGGGTAGGCACCAGGAAGAAGCCCGCCAAGCCGATGCCCAGCAGGGTGAACACGGCAAATTTCAGCAGATTGACGCCCAGCACCTTGAAATTCTGCCAACGCACAATGTGGTAGGCGACAAAAATCAACAGCACAAAAATGCAGGAGAAGAACGCCATATAGTAGTTGGTGAGCAGCGACAGCGCCAGCATCACCGTGTAAAGGCGGAATTTGTTTTCGGTCAGCAGCTTGACCGCGCCGAGCGCCACCAGCGGCGTAATCGCTACGGTGTCAAGCCAGATGGTGTTCCAGTAGTAGCCCATGAAGAACGCGCAGAACGAAAAGCTGATGCCGAAAATGAAAATCGACAAGTCGCTGCGCTTGAACACGCTCTTGAGGAAATACGCCATAAACGAACCGGCAAGCGCAATCTTGACCGCGACCGAAATCATCAGAAACTCGCGCAGATAATCGGGCGATACAAAGAGCGACAAAAAGTTCATCGGGCTTGCCAAATAGTAGGACATCAGCGAAAAATAGTTGACGCCGCCGCCTACCGACCACGACCAAAACAGGCTGTGACCGTTTTGGAGTTTGTCCTGAAAGTCCTCGAGGAACGGGTAATATTGGTGCCACATGTCGGTCACCAAAATTTGTTTTGTCGCCTTTCCAAACGGCGAGACGTCCATCAGCCCGAAGGCGGTCAGCATCAGCGCCAGCGGAATCAAAAACGACAGCCACACAAACAGGTTGCGCTTGCCGAAAGCCAGAAGCTTTTCCGGAATTGTTTTCGGCTCACGCAGGGTTTTTATGAATGACATATAGGAAACCTCCGTAGTTGACTTCATAATTCAAATTCTATTTTAACACGTTTCGGAACAAAGGTAAACAAAAATTTTGCAGAAAATTTCATTATTTTTTAAAATGATTGGACTTTTCCGCGCGGTTTTGCTATAATGAGGGCGGTGATACTATGAAAACAATTGATTTGGTTGTTCCCTGCTACAACGAGGAGGAGGGACTGGCGCACTTTGTGACGGAGACCAACAAGGTGATTGACACGCTGCCCGACTACCGTTTCCGCTATATTCTGGTCAACGACGGCAGCCGCGACAAGACCTATCTGGTCATGAAGCAGCTCGCAAGGCGCTATGACAATATCAAATATATTTCCTTTTCGCGCAATTTCGGCAAGGAAGCCGCCATGTATGCCGGCTTGCAGCACACCACTGCCGACTATGTGGTGGTGATGGACGCCGATTTGCAGCATCCGCCGGAGGTGTTTCCGCAGATGATTGCGGCGCTGGAGGAGGGCTATGACTGCTGCGCCACCAAGCGTGACGAGCGCGAGGGCGAAAGCTTCTTCCGCGGCGCCTTTTCCAAGCTGTTTTTTAAGCTCAGCAACAAGCTGACAGACGTCAAAAACCCCTACGGCGCCATGGACTACCGCATGATGACGCGCCAGATGGTGGATTCCATTCTGGAGCTCAGCGAGGTGCAGCGCTTTTCCAAGGGCATTTTTTCGTGGGTGGGCTTTGACACCAAATGGATTTCGTTCAAAACCGTTGACCGCCGGCTCGGCAAAACCTCGTGGAAGTTTTCGTCGCTGTTTCGCTATGCCATCGACGGCATCACCTGCTTTTCGGTGGCGCCGCTGCGCTTTACGGCGGTGACGGGCGCGGTGATTTTCTTTATCTCGCTGATTTATATCTTGATTACGCTGGTTCAAACGCTGTTCTTCGGCATTACCACGCCGGGCTATGTCACCACCATGTCGGCGGTGCTGTTCCTCGGCGGACTGACCGAAATGTCCATCGGCATCCTCGGCGAATACATCGGCAAAATCTATATGGAAGCCAAGGACAGACCGATTTACATCACGAAATTCTCCAACTTTGAGGAGGAAAACAACGAGGAGCAAGATGGATAAGCTGAAGCAGTTTTTCGATATTAAATTTTTCAAATTTATCCTCGTCGGCATCATCAACACAATTGTCGGCATGGGACTGCAGTTTGTGTTCTATAACGTGTTCGGCTGGGAGCAGTACGACTGGGGCGTGATTTTGGCGAGCTTTCTCGGCAACTTCATCGGCAGCGTCGTCAGCTACTTTCTCAACAAGTATTTCACGTTCAAAAACAAAGAAAAGGGCTGGAAGCCCGTTTTGCGCTTTGCGCTGAACATCGCGGTGTGCTACACGATTGCCTATGTGCTGGTGTCGCCGCTGGTCACATGGCTTTGCACCGCCAACGGCTGGGCGATGTTCGGCTGGTCGGCGGAAAAATTCGCCGGCAACGCCGCGCTGGCGGTGGGCGCCTGCACCTTTGTGGCGTGCAATTATGTCGGTCAGCGCTTCTTCGCCTTCAAAGAAAGACCCTAATACGCAGAAGCCGGTTCATCACCCGAGAGGGGTTGAACCGGCTTGGCTTTATACTTTATCGGCGTTTTGCCGCAGCTGCGTTAATTTTTCGCGGATAGCCTGCGGCGCGTCCGCAGGATTGTCCAGCGCCTGCACCGCCTGCTCCATCGGGCACAGTCCCGTGCCGCTGCGGTTGATGATGTTATCCGTCAGCGTGCCGTATGCCGTGCGGATACCGCGGCTTTCCAGCAGCGTCTTGGCAGGCAGGCTCATCACCTCGGCATACACCGCCTGCACACCCAGCAGCACATACAGCATTGCCGCCGCCTTGCCGACAATTTTGTCGGCGGCACAGGCGCCCTGCCATTCATCTGTTTCCGTCAGCGCCAGCAGCGGCACAATGCCGCGCTCCTCGCTGAAGGTTACATGTCCTTCGCTGCACAAAAACAGCGTGTAGCCGCCGCGCCGCAGCATTTCCTTTGCGTAGGTAAGCTCATCGAGCATGTTGAAACCTCCTATTGTGTGCTTTTATTATTATAACACCGCACAAAAGCAGCGTCAACCGCGCGTTTAAGAGAAAAGTTTTGCAATAATCAAAAAGAAAGATTGCAATCCGGCGCAAGCTATGTTACAATAAGAGCAAGTTTAGCCATTAATCAACTATAAGAATATATAAAAAGGAAGTGTTTGTCAATGAAAAAGATAATCGCAGCAGCCCTGACCTTGCTTTGCTTAACCTGCGCGGCTGTTTCCGTTGTGTCCGCGGAAGACATTTATTACGTGCGCGGCGACGCCAACGGCGACGGAGTGGTCAATGTAAACGATGTAACCGCTGTGCAGCGCTATGCGGCAGAGCTGGAGGGCCTGAATGAAACCTGCCGAAGAGCGGCAGATGTTAACCGCTCCAACGTGGTTGACATGGATGACGCCACGGCGATTCAGCGCTATTCGGCGGAATATAAAGACAGCTATAGAATCGGCAAAACCTCCTACTACGATCCCTACGAGCTGCCGGTGGTACCCAATCATTAATTGACAAAACAGGATTCGGCAACCGCCGAATCCTGTTGCTCTATGCCAAGCAGTTGAATTTTTGCAGTGTGTCCGTTATAATAGAGTAAAGGCAACACCGCACAATTCAAGGCGTCCGGCTTGTTTGAATCTTATTCCGTCAGCTTGCCCAAAAAATCTCGGCAAGGCGACAGCCTTACCTCAATTTATTTGAACAACCTGACGAAAAATCTTACTGCGCAATCCGCACACCTGAATTATGCGGTATTGCCTAAAGAAAAACTTTCGGAGGGTTCGCTATGGGTTTAAATTTCAGAAAAAGTATTTCCCTGTTCCCCGGCGTCAAGCTGAATCTCAGCAAGGGCGGCGCCAGCATCAGCGGCGGCGTGCCGGGCTTGCGTAAAAGCATCAACACCAAGGGGCAGGTGACCACCACGGCAAGTATTCCCGGCACCGGCATTTATTACACCGATAAAAAGAAAATCGGCGGCAGCAAGAAAAAAGCCGACAGGGAAAAGGAAAAAAAGACCAAGGCGGCAAAGGAAACCAAAGAAGCCAAGACAACCAAAACCAAGGCGGTGCAGCCTGCAGTGCAGGAGGAAGCGGCGCCCGTTCAGCAGGCGGCGCCTGCGACAAGAACAACGCCTGCCTACACAACGCGCCCGACGTCCTCCTATGCGCCGCCCTACAGCAGCGCGGCGGTGCCCGATTTGACGAAGCAGGTGGACGCCAATGCGCTGAAAACCATTCATAAAATGGCGGACGACACCGTGGAGTGGGAGGAAATCGTCAATTCGCCCAATCCGCCCGACAGCTCCTATAATCCGCAGATGTGGGCGTACTACTACGCCGCGGCGCCTGCGGTGCTCTCCGGCGACATCGACACCTATCTTCGCCTGATTGACGAGGTCAATCCGCTCGGCGATTTGCTCGAATACGGCACCAATTTTGAATTCGGCACCGATTCGCCCGACAAAATGGCAGTGGAATACACAGTCAACAAGGCGCTGTTGGCGCGCTCCGAGCGCACGCTGGCGCGCTTTGCCTACAACAATTTGCTGCAGGATTTTGTGTGTAGCCTCAGCATCCGCATTGCGCGCGATATGTTTGCGCTCCTGCCGGTGCGGCACACCGTTGTCAACACCGTCATGGACGGTCAGGTAATCCTCTCCATCGACTTTGACCGCGACACCCTGTCGCGCGTCAAGTTCGGATTCATCGATCCGTCCGATACCGTGCAGCGCTTTCCGCACGCCATGCAGTTTACCCCTGACACCGGCTTCTACCCGGTGAATTCGTTGATATAAACAAAGAAAGAAGAAGGAGCTTCCTGTCACATCGGGAAGCTCCTTTGCTTTTGCGGTATTATACAATTAAAATATACGGATTTTTCGATGCCTGAAGTTGTGCCAGATAGCGCAGCACCATGTCGCGGTCGGTGCCCACGCAGCCTGCCGTGGGGGAGTAGCTGACGTGGAAAAAGATGGCGGAGCCGGCGTTGTACACCGCGTCGGGGTTGTAGTCGATGACGCAGCCGTATTCATACGCCGTGGTGTAGTCAATCATGTGCTCGGCAGAGCTCCAGTCCATGTCGGCGGTGCCCTCCACGCGTTTGTTGTAGTATTTGGAGTTCGGGTCGTCCACCCAGTAGGTGTCCTCTGTCACGGCAAAGGTATCAAGTCCGGTGGCAGGCTTGTCGTTGATGTAGAACGCGTCGCCGATGGGGTACAGCCCCTTCGGCGTGGCATAGCCGCCCTCGTGCATATCCTCGGTAATGCCGTTGGCGCCCACATAACCGACGCACGAAAGGTTGTCGTCCTTCGTCCATCGGGAGCCGTCCGGCGTATAAAAATTAATTTGCGCGGAGGAGCCGCTCGCGTCAACGGTAATCAACTGCTCACAGCCGCTCTGCCGCAGGGCTTCCGCTGTTTTGCCGTCCCTTGCCAGCAGCTCCGTCAGCTCGTCGGGCACAGACGGCGCGGCGTCTGTTGCCTCGGTGGGTACGGCAGTGGCAGGCGGCGCGGTTGACGGCGCTTCGGCGGGCGCGACGGTAGGCGCTGTCGGGAGCTGTGTCGCTGCCGAGGTTGGCGCAGCGGACGGCGGTTCCGTAACGGGTGCAGCGGTCGCGGCGGGTGTTGCCTGCGCCGATGACGGCGCAGACGGCGGCATGAGCAACAGTATGACCAACACCGCGTCCGCCGCGGCGAACACCGCCAGCGCGATGGCTGCGATTATCAGGATGCTTCGCTTTTTCATTTTATCAGTTCGTTTTCAATTCAATCATCGGGTTTTTGCCGGCGTCCAGACGCGACAGCAAATCCACCATGTCCGACGCGGAAATGTCCACGTCGCCGTACGTGCCGGTCAGGCTGCCTGTGCGTCCGCGGATGCCGATGGCGGAGCCCTTGCCGGGCACGACGTTGTTGGAGGAGAAGCCGCTGCCGTTGTGCTCAATGTAAATCATGGCATTGGTAGAGCCGTCGGTTAAGCCTTTGCCGATGTTGTCATAGTGTGTGCCGGAGGGCACGCTGCCTTTGTCCATAATTTGATTATACAGCGCGGAGCCGGAATCGTCCACCACGCAGGTGTTGCTGTTGACCTTGTAGACGTTCATATTGGTGCTGAAGCTCTGCGCCGTCAGAACAGCGCCCATCTTGTGGACGCCCTGCGGCGAGAGGGAGCTGCCCTCGCTTGCGGCGCCGATGCCGTTGGCGCCGACCGCCGCGTTATAGGTGGCAACGGGCGACCAGTCGCCGTTTTTCCATTCATACAGCACGGCGGTGCCGAAGGAGGAGCCGGCGGCGGCGGTGACGGTCAGCTTTTGCTGATAGTCATACGGGCTGACGTTGCTGCCCTTGGAGATGGTCAGCGTCACGGTGTCGCCCTTGTGCAGCGTCGCGCCCTCCGCAACGGACTGCGAGATGACGCTGTCCTTCGGTACGGTGTCGCTGAATTCGTATTTTTCGACAATGGTAACGCCGAAGCTTTCCAGCTGCTTCTTGGCGTCGGTCAATTTTTGATTCTTCACCGCCGGCATTTTCAGCGCCGCGGCGGTCGTCGGCTGCGTGGCAGTGGTCGGAGCGGTGGCTGCAGCCGCTGACGGTACGGTGCCGTCCGCGGCGGATGCGGCGGTTGAAACAGTGCCCGCAGCATTTGGGGCTGTATCGTCGGAAGAGCCGGGCTTGAGAACAAAAATCAGTACAATTGCCGCCACCGCCAACAGCGCGACAACTGCCGCAATAGTGATAACGATGGGAACGGCGGATTTTTTCTTCGGCTGCTGCGCCTGTGTAAAAGGCGGATGGTTTTGAGGCGGATAGGGCGGCGGCACAGCGCCGGGCGCCTGTGACGGCGGCCGATAGGCGCTGCCGGGCTGCGGCGGAACAGGCGGCTGTGTGTCCAGCCTTGCGCCGCAGCGTTCGCAGAATTTGCCTTCTCCTGCGTTGGCGCCGCATTTCGGACATTTTCTGCCGGGCAGGGGCGCGTCTGCCGCGACGGTTTGCTGCGTCATCCTTGTTCCGCACGCGTCGCAGAACAGTTGATTGCCTATTTCCTTGCCGCATTTTGGGCATTTGCTCATGTAAAGGGCCCCTTTCCCGGATGTGATGATTTTCTGTTTTTATTATATCAAATCTCGGAAAGTTGTCAATGCATGTGTGCGCTTTGTAACCGTTGCCGCCGCTTTTGTGTTTATTTCGCCTCGGTGCCCGCTCTTTGATAGACGTCATCACTCCAATCATCGCTTGCCGAGCTGACGGTGAGGGTGTTGCTGTCGGAGCTCATGGTCGCAATCAGCGGCTCGCTGTTTTGCGAAATGTTGCCGTCAAAGTCCATGTACAGCTTGCCATTCTGCTCAACATATCTGCCGGCATATTTGCGGGTGCCTGCTTCATACAAAACACTGCCGTTGGAAATGGTGAGCACTACCGTGTTTCCGTTTGACGCTCGCCGGGTGTAAACACCTTCAAAGTTTTTTCCGCCGCACGCGGCACAGCCAAGTGCAATGGCACACAGCAGCGCACTTGCGATGACGGTTTTGAGTAAGCTTTTGATGTTGTCTTTTTTTGCAATAACTTTCATGTTGATAACCTCCTGTTTTTGTTATTACACAGCATAGACGAACGAAAAAACGTTTTGGTTTTATATTTTTTGAATTTTTTGAAAAATTTTTTGATTTTGTAAAAACAATAAAAAAATCAGGGTTTCGGTGCGTGCGTGTTGATACTATATTAATAGTATGGTATAATACAGCTTATAATACAGCTTGAAAAAAACTAAAAATCATAAAACCTTTTTGTTTGCCGCAACGTCTATTTTGTGAAAGGCAAAGCAGCAGACCTGCCGTCCGCTTTGCTTTGCGGCAAAAAACGAAGGAGAGTATCAATATGACAATGACAGAAAATGAGTTTGCGCTGGTAAACGGCGCCGTTAACGGTGACGCGCAGTGCTTTTCGGAGCTGTATCATCTTTACTATCAAAAGATTTACGCCGTTGCACTGCAAACCGTAAAAAACATCGCCGACGCCGAAGATGTTTTGCAGGCGACGTTTATTAAAGCGTGGCAGAATATGGCAAAGCTGCAAAACTCTGCCGCGTTTAACACGTGGATTCAGCGCATCGCCATCAACGAATGTACGGATATTCTGCGCAAGCGCAAGCCGGATATTTCCATTGATAACGACGAAGATGAGGACGCGCCGGCAGTTGCGCTGGAAAGCGACCTTATGCTGCCCGAGACGTATGCCGAGCAGGACGATTTGCGCGCGCGCCTTCTCCGCATCATCTATCAATTAAGCGACGTGCAGCGCGAAACCATCGTGTTGTTCTACTTTAACGGGCTGAAAATCAACGAAATTGCCGAAGTGATGGATTGCAGCCAAAACACAGTCAAAACGCGTCTTTCGCTTGCGCGCAAGTCGATTAAAGCCGAGGTGGAGGAAGAGGAGCGCAAGACCGGCACCAAATTCTACGGTGTCGCACTGCTGCCCTTCGGCATTATTTACACCAAGCAGCTTTGGGCGATTGCGTTGCCTGCGCAGCGCGCCGCCGAAATATATGCCGGCATACAAGGCGTCATCGGCGCCGGCGTTGCTGCGGCAGGCACGTCTGCCGCTTCGGGAGCGGCGTCGTCGGCAGTTTCCGCGGCAGGCACCACTTCCACCGCAGCCGGCGCTGCCTCGGCAGTTTCCGCGGTAGGTGCTGCCGGGCTGTCGGTGGGCGCCAAGATTGTCATCGGCGTTATCTCTGCGGTTATCGTGGGCGGCGCAGCAACTGCCGGGATTTTAGCCGTCAACCATATGAACAGCGAGCAGCCGCCCGCAGCGGCTGTTACCGAAACGGCTGCGCCGACAACCGAAGTGTTTTTTGACGCGTCATCCGCAGCCGAAGCGCCTTCCATCGCAGCGGCGACCGAGCCTGCGCTCGGCTTTGATGAAATACCCTCGAGCTTTCAGTATTGGGCTCCTGCCGGTGGTGGGCGTAGTTTCTTGGAGATTGCTTCCGACGGAAGTTTTGAGGAAACAAGCAGAAACGTTAATCGCACAACTGGGGAACAAGATATTCGTGTGGCAGCAAAAGGCAAATTTTCAAGTATACGCAAGGTGAACGACTACACCTATGAGCTGGAGGTGGGGGAGTCGGATTCCGCAGCTTATGCCGTGGGCGATACCCTTCAGGTGTTTACGCCGGAAGCGCCAGTTGATGTTATTCCTGCCGAAGACTTCGGTTCAAATGCTCCTACCGGATCCACCTTGGGGCAGTACTATTTTTACTATAAGGACGATGTGAATAGTATGAATTTCCCGATGTTTGGGGATAAATAAACCTAATTGCAAGCGTGCAAAAGGGGCTGACTCTTTCACTCGGTTTCGAGTGGGAGTCAGCCCTTTTTGGAGAGTTGCATTTCAATGAATGTATTTCGTTTGATACCAATTCACCCCAAATTTACCCCCGCTCGTTGATTTCGGGCAGTTCGAAAAAAACAAAAGCGGCTCAAACATCACTGTTTAAGCCACTTTCGGATGGTTGCGGGAGAAGGATTTGAACCAACGACCTTCGGGTTATGAGGTGATTGTGTATGTGATAAATCTTCACATCATTTAAAAAACTTGCAAAA
>CADCAD010000015.1:0-20382 GCA_902799325.1 uncultured Ruminococcus sp.
AGAATCGCGTCGTAATAGCCCTCGGGATGTGACGCGAACAGCTCCACCGCGATTCTGCCGTTTTCGGCGTGGTCTGCCTTTATCTCGCGCATGTTGAGCACCATCATCATAATTTCAGCGTTGATTGCCATATCCTCCGCAAGTAAAACGCGCTTTCCTCTGAGATCTGTCTTGGCTCGACCATCCTGCTCCGAGAGCTTCTTTTTCTTCACGGCGGATTTGAATTCATCCATGATTGCGGCGGCAAAGAGCGGCTTTGGCAGAAAGCTGTCTACACCCGCCTGTATCGCCTCGTCCTGAATGTCATCCCAGCGGTAGGCAGTAAGAATGATGATGGCGGACTCATGACCTACGGCTTCACGAATCATGCGGGTAGTTTCTATTCCGTCAAGCTCCGGCATTTTCCAGTCCACAAGTATCAGCTTATACGGCTCCCTGCGGGCATGGCGCAGCTTGACCATCTCCACCGCCTTCTTTCCGTTGTCTGCTGTTTCGGAGGTAACACCCACCTTCTCCAAAACCAGCTGAGCGTGTTTAAGGGCGACCGGATCGTCGTCTATAATCAGCACGGTCATGTTCTCGGGATGTATATCGTCATACTGTTCCCCGTTGTCCGTCCTGTCCGAGTCGGAAAGAGTCACCGTAACAATAAAGGTTGTGCCAACGCCCTTTTGGCTTTCTACACGGATATTGCCGTTCATCATCTCTACAATGCGCTTGGTGATTGCCATTCCGAGTCCCGAACTGCCGTACTTGTTTGTGGAGGAAGAGTCCTCCTGTGAGAAGGGATCAAAAATATGAGGGAGATACTCCTCGCTGATGCCTATGCCGGTATCGGAAATTTTGAAGCATAAGGTGGATTTTCCTTCAAACTTTGCCTTGCGTTCAATTTGAAGCTGCACCTCTCCTCCTTCATCCGTGAACTTTACCGCGTTGCCGAGAATATTGATGAGCACCTGCCTAAGCTTCATATTATCTCCGATATAGTACTCGTCTATGTCCGAATTAATACTGCATTTATATGACAGCCCTTTATCCTGGCACTGACTGCTGAACATGGTGTTGACAGCCTCCAGCAGCTTTCTGAAAGAGAAATCTTCATTTTTCAGTGTCAGCCTGCCGGACTCGATGCGGGACATATCCAGTATATCATTAATCAAACCCAGCAAATGCTCGGCGGAAGATCCGATTTTCTCCAAATACTCTCTTGTGCGCTCGGAAATATCCGGGTCGTTCAGCGCGATACTGTCCAAGCCGATTATCGCGTTCATCGGGGTACGGATTTCATGGCTCATATTTGACAGAAACGCGGTTTTGGCTTTGCTGGCTTCCTCTGCGGCGGAAAGCGCGTCGTTGAGCGCCTGCTGCTGCTCCATTGCCCTTCGCGTCTCTGCGTCGGAGTTTACGAAGCAAGCGCCCACGCTGTGGGAGATTTGCCCTTCTTTGTCCGACTTGCTTCGCATGCCCGCAAAGCGCACTGTTTCATAGCTTTCTTTTCCGCGCCGCTTCACCATATAGGTGTAGGAAATGACGTTGTGGTCTTTCAAGCTGTTTATAATAGATTCCGGCTGAATAAAGCGCATGAACTCGTCGAGATACTGTTCCGTTATGTACCGTTTGGCGTAAGCGGTCACAGACGCAAGATACTTAAAGTGCTCTCCTGCCTTAAAGCCGGGCTCGTCCAAACCGGTGTGCGATTGATAGCAGACGCCCTCATCCTTGTCCAGCTCCAGATAGTAAACGCTCCAGTAATCGGACGCGAGAGCGGCAATCATTTTGCTCTGCTGCTCCTGCCGGCGATCCTTTTCCAACAGCTGCTCCTGCAGCTCCAGCCGCTGTTCAAGCTCCTTTTGTTTTACGCGGCTTTCAGCCTCTGTTGTTTCATGCTGCAGAAGAAGGCGGCTGTTCCGCTTGATTTGGTAAACGATAAAGCCGAACATTGCCAGCATAACGGCAACCGTCAGAACGGATTGAAGCACGCTTCGCCTTACGGTCCCTTCGGAGATGGAGCCGATACGCTCGCTGATGACGCTTTCACGGATCAGATAAGTCAGCTGCCAGTCCGTTCCGTTTACCGGGATATATGTCAGCGTTTCGTGAATGTCATTGTAGGTGAAAGAAACGACTCCCTGCTTACCGGACTGAAAGTCCTTTACAAAGGCGTTATATGAATTTGGCTCCTCAAAAGCCGCCGTCTGCATCGCTCCCAGAAGATTGTCTTCCATTGCAAGACCGCCGAGAACAGAGTTTGTGAGGGCTGTGCCGTTTACTGTATAGAGGTTGCAGAAGGTCGCTTCTCCGGTATTGGTTGTCATCGAAACGCCCGAAAGCATTTCATTCATATTGATCGCCATAAAGCATACGGACAGTCTTTTGCCCTGAAAGCTGATGTTGATCGGCGCGGCGATGATAACGGTCTTTTCCTTACTGTCGGGATTGAGGATAGAGATGTCAGGCTCACTGAGCGTTTGATAATCAAATCCGTAATCAGCGATATTGTTATCGGTTCCCACCGAGGTGTAAATCAGTCCATCGGTATCCACAAACGCAAACTTATCCAGATGGTAAAGCTGCTTCATGCGCGTCTGATAAGCCTCCAGATGCGCTTTGTCGCTGAGGTCCTCCTCTGTCATCAGGTCGATAGCGATGCGGATGGTCTGTATCTTATCCTGCAGATTCTTTTCAACAACCTGTTCACGCCGTCCGGCAAGCTCATCCAAATAGAGCAGACTGACCGAGCGAACGGCTTCTTCCGTGTCTCTTTTGGCGTTATAGCCCATCCATACGGTACCCAGAACAAGAATTACTGCAAGGATGATGCTGCCGACCACGGCGATTGTCGCCGTGCGATTGCCTTTTACCTGCTTCACCATAGCTTCACACCGTTTCCTTTAGACTGATGATGAGAATCTCGGATTCTCCCATTCATATCAATTATACATGATAAACCATCGGTGCGCAAGTGCGAGCTGCCGGAATTTGGTATTATTATTCGATAATGATTTCTCCGATTGGATTTGTAAGTTCATATTCCGCAAGAAACATTTGTAAATCCGTGGCATCGAAAATATCGGTTTTTCCGTCTTGGCTGCTGTCGGCAGCTTTAAGGCGAACGCTGTCCAAATGCACTAATTCCGCCAAATAACGCTGAATTTCCGTTACATCGTTAATATTTACAACCCGGTCGCCGTTGGCGTCGCCCAAAACAAACGCTATGCCGTCGGTTACAGCAAAGGGAATTTTGTTTTCCGCTGCAAATTTTCTTGCATAGCTATTCTTGGAGCAGGAAATCACAAGGCTGTCGCAGCCGTCAAAGGCGTTCGCCGCTATGTATTCCACTGAGTCGGGAATGGCAACGTCGTGCAGCTTTGCACAGTTCATAAACGCCCTGTCACCGATTGATTTAACAGACTGCGGAATGGTAACATCGCTCAGCTCATCACAGCCGTAAAAGCACTGAACAGGAATTTCCGCTAAACCGTTGTTGATAAGCAGGCTTTCAAGCGAGGTACAATTCTGAAACGAGCCGAATGATAGCTGCTCAATCCACGCCGGAACCTCAATACTTTTTAATCCGGTGCAGCCGTAAAAGGCGTTTGCGCCGATTTTTTTAAGGCTTAGCGCGCTGTTAAAGGAAAGGGCGGTTATGGCTTCATCGCCAAAAAACGCGTAGTCGTCTATTGCGGTAACGTCTGCGCCCATCAGCTTTTTGGGAATGACAACATCAGGCGAGCGGTCGTCGTAGCCGTGAATGACCGCCTTGCCGTCCGCGTTGATATCAAAGGCAAAGCCCTGCAAAACAATATAGTTTTCTGCCGACAAAACAGGAAAAACGGAAAACGCCGTTACTGTTGAAATCATCGCAAAAATCAACAAAAGCTTTAAGCGCTTACGGATTCTGATTTTAGTTCCGAATAGCTTCAATCAATCATCACCCCAGTCGTCTTGGTCGTCGTCAATATGGCTGTTGAAAATCTCGGGACCGCTTGCCATTACAACGTCCTGCAAGCTGATGAAAACAAGCGTCAGTTCCGGACTTTGATATTCTTTTTTCATTGGAACCCCCGCTATCCTTTGCCGCCCCGGTATAAAAGCCGGAGCGGCTGTTTCTTATTCATGTACTGAAACAGTTTTGCCGTTATCGATTGCAAGATCTTTTTTCGCTTCTGCGGCAAGGCATACATACACCGAATTGCTCAGCGTTACCTGATTATCTTTAATCAAATACGCCGTCGCCTTTAACAGATAACTGCCGTTGGTATAGGCTTTTTCTCCGTCAGTTATTTTATAGGCGTTGCTGTAGCGCTTGCTGTACTGCACGCGGTCATGGTTTGTGAGCGACGATCGCGGTATATCGCTGACTTGCAGCTTACGTGTCAGTGACGAATCATCAGTGCTGTAGGCGTATTGTTTTTTGCTGTCAAGAATAGCAGCTTTAAGCGTATCGGGATTTGATTCAAATCCGTAGTCCTTAGCGGCATCAAACTCTTCGTTTGCACCCAGCTTTTTGCACAGCTCAAACACAACGCCGGTGCGGTAGGTGCCTTCGGGAGCGTTGTAGATATCGTCAGCGCCGTCCTTAAAAGCAATTTCAAAATCGGCGTAGAGCTTATCGGTTGAGCCGTCCAACGGCACTTCGTTTTTGTCATCCGTCCAAGTGTTGCGCGTGTTGTCGATATGCGTCAGGGTGATGAACGATTCGTCCGTTGGCTTCTCGTCAGCATATACCGGCGTAATCCAGTAGCTGTCCATCATGCACAAATCAAACAGCGGCTCGTAGCTTTTTGCGACAACAGCGCCGTTCTCGGTCTTGCGAACCTCCCAGTATGCAAAGGGCTTGCCGCCGTACTCCTCGGCAGCTTTAATCGCAAGCATGTTTTCCGACTGCTTATAATTGGAGCCATAGGGAATGGAAATCGTCGTATATTGGCCGGTCGGCGTCGTGCGGAAGTTGGCAAAGACGTTTTTCTTTGACTGAACGGCGTTCACGTCCGTGATGATTCTGTCAACCGTGCCCTGAGTGCTGTCCCCTGTTACGGAATTCTTATTGACATAGTCCGGATGATCCGTCCAGTTCAGCACCTGAGCAAAGTTGCTTTCATAGGGCGCGTTCGCAAGGATAAATTCATCGGTCAGCGCATAGAAGCCGTCCCTTGTAATTTTGGTATTCTCGCTGTTCTCGTTCAAATCGTCGCCGGTCAGCGTACCTGCCTTGACATAGGTTTTATTATCTCCGTAACGGTCAACAAAATGATAGTTGAGCGTATAGGGCAGCTCGGCAACCTCACGGCGCGCGTAAACGGCAATCAAATGCTGGTTCTTTCTTCTTGAAAGCTGGCTTGCCAATGAATCGGGCGACCATTCGCCGCCGTTCCAGTTGTGCTTGGGAATCAAATCGTTATTCTGCGCTTCGTCGATTTCCCACCACTCGGCAAACTCATATTTGTAAACGCGGTTATCAACATTTTGCATATACAGCGAATAACCGTCGTTTTTGTGCCACGCAATCTGCGTATGATTGATATACTTGCTCGGGCTGGAGAAGATAACCTCTTTTCCGCCGTATTCGCCGCAGGATTTAAGCTGATCGCCATCAATCTTCTGCTGTAAATATTCCTTAAATACCGCGTCTGACATGGTTTCAATTTGATTCTTGGTATATTCGTCACAGAAGTAGAAATCAACGTCCATCTGTACCATTTTTTGCTTGACAAGGGCGTAATACTTAACGTCTCTGTCGGGCAGCTCGCCGCCGGTTTGCAAATCAGCCTTGGTCAAAACCGGATTGGTTGTCAGGCGGTTTTGTCCGGGATTATTTTCGTCATATTTCGGCGTTGTATACCAGCCGAGGAAATCATAGTGGTGCAGGTGCATATCTACTTCACTGCTGCCCACAGTGATTTTCTCATTATTGGTATCGTGGAAGGTCACGTCCTGAATTTGATCAAAGCTCTCTACCGTCTGGCGGTTAACGGACAATCTGCCGAAAAGCGGGTCGCCTGTTACGGCGTCATAGTCAGTCTCGACGTTATCATTTACGCAGACCATCTGATAGTTTAAATCCCGTTCAATATCCTTGCGGTAATAAATCTTGACAAGGTTGACGAGCGAACCGTCCTCAGCGGGCTGGATTGTTACCGTAACGTTATCCAGCGAACCGTCCGACTTAGTAAGACGCGTATACGCAGTTACCTCATGCGTGGTAGGATTCGTATAGTTATAATCCGTTTCAGCCGGAATTGTAACTGTGGTGCCAACCGGAGCGGAGCCGGCGTTCGGGAAGGTATCCAAAACGCCGTTCCACATGCCCTCGCGCTCCTGCTCGCTCGCCTGCTCATAAGCTTTGGCTGCGGAATGGTCGATATACTGATAGAAATACGGATAGCTTTTGCGGTCAAAGTAAAGCCGGATTGTCTTTTTGTCGGTATCGACAATGATTATTTCTCCGTTGTCCGGCACAGAGACAGGTTCGCTGACGCTTCCGTCGGTGTTAACCGCAGTGTAGGTCACCTTGTTTTGAGCGGGCGTAAAGCCCTCGGACTCAATCTGCTTTGCAAGGGGACGCAAAAACAAATCCTGCACCGCTACGGTTGTGTCTCCCGAAGCGGCAATGGGTACGGTCAGGGATTCCCTGTTAAACAAAGAATAGCTGTCGCTTCCTAAATCCTGCGTGTAATATTCCGTTTCATAAACATACTCGGTAACGTTTTTATGATACAGGAAGGTGATAACATTATTTCTCAGCTCCTCAGCCTTTTGCTCCTCAGGAGTGTCGGCTGTGGACGCTGAAAGTATTAAGGTCTGTGAGGTCGGGTCGGCGATATAGCCGGGAATAACCCTTGCGTCCTCCTTTACCGAGGCGTGGGTTGTAATCTTCTCAATATCGCGCCCCTCGGGGTTAATCGGTCTGTGCGTATCGGCGTCAAGGTACTGAACGCGGTAATGCACCTTGTCCTTTTGGATATAGGTAAAGGTATATTCATTCGGTCTGTACTCCTCGCCCTCTTCGTTCGCTTTAACAATAACAGAGTGTGAGTTGACCGTCGGCCACCAGTTGGTGCCCTCGTTCTCGTGCTCCTCCGTCCATTTGTACTCGTCGCTCAGCTCGTCGCCGGACTTGGCTTGGAAGGTGCGGGTTTTCCACACGTAGGCTCTGCCTACCGTGGGAGGAGCAACCTCTGTATCGGGATCGTCCGCGCGGACATAGTTGACTTTGTATTTTGCGACGTCCTGCGTAACCCATTCCGCAAAAAGCCTGAGAGTCGCGTTTTCGCCGGTAGACTCGGCGTTCAGCGCGATAACCGGAACGCTCTCGGGCTCAAAGCGGTGCGGAGTACGGTTGCGGATGTAGTACCAGCCGGCGAAAGAAGCCTTATCGGCAATCGGCGTCAGTTCGGGTCGGGTGCTTTCTCCGTCATGTACGTCGGCGGGGATGTGATTGAGCGGGACATAGGAGCCATACTCTACCGTCCATTTGGTGAGCGGATTGCCCTCGTCGTCCTGTCCTATAACAATGCGGTTGGTGTCCTCGTAGTATTCGTTATAGTTGTTGTAAAAGGCAACGTCGATTTTCTTAGGAACCCACTTGGCGTAGAGGGTTATGTCGTCAACGCCCATTGTCAGTGTTGAAAAATCAACCTTGCGAAAATAATAGGGCGTATAATACCAACCTTCAAAGGTGTAATAATCCGCAAGCTCCGGCGGGTTGTTATAGGTTGGAACATACTCAAACGATTCAAGCGATCTTCCGTAGAAAACATTCTCAACGGTTTTGTCGATTACATTATTATTACGGAATTCTACGTTATGTTCATTTCTGCGGTAAAAGTATCGAATATTGCAATGATGGTCAGCGTTAAAGGTATAATCGGCAACACCGTCGCCGTCATAATCAAACGGCTTTGCTACCCATTCGCACTTTGGATTCGCGCCGAAATTCGCCGCAGCTGCCTGCGCGTCTGTCATCAGCGTAAAGCCAATTAGAGCAGCCGCGGTTTGCTGCGCTTTTACTTGTGTATCTCTTGTGTTCTTATTGCCGTAGTCACCGCCGGCATCAAAGGTCTCGATGACGTTTTTCGGGAGCAGACCGTAAATCTTTCCGGTGTTCTCGTTCTTATAGGTATCGATATATCCGCCCTGTCCGTTCCAGTCTCCGTTCTCGTCGTATTCGATACGCAGGATTTCGGTATAATTCAGGTATGTGAAATTGTATACCTTCGCCTGCTTATTCCAATCAGCCTGCTTCACATTCGTCCAGAACGCGAGATAATTCAATACATATGGGTCAACCTCGCTGTGATCATTGAGGTATTGTTCTTCATATAAGAGCTGTTTATCGAGCTTTTCATAGATACCCTTTACGGTTTTATTGGATTTTCTTGCGTAAGGCGTACCCCATTCAACCGACCATGCGCCGAAGCGGGCGTAGTCGTTGGGACCCTCACCGTTATACTCAACAAGTATAGGGTCTATCGCATCCAAGAACCAATTGCTGCGTAGGTTGGCAGCGTATTTGGTTTTCAGCTCATAGTAATAATAAGTCGCTTTATTCGGAGCGGAGTAATAGGTCTTTACTTCGAGCTTATCGGCATAATTCTTAGAAATCTGCGGGAGCGAATTTGTCGCTTTTGTCCAAGGAGTAGTACCTCCGCCGCAGGAGCCGGAAAGATGTTGGTCAAATGTACCGTAACCGGACGAGAACGCCTTTGTTGAACCTGCAAGATGGATTTCTCCGCTGTCGGTCTTTCTCGCATAGTAGAAGCGTTGGGTAATCTCTTTGCGATCGTAGAACAAACTGACGCGGGTGGTACCATCGCCCGATACAGCTTTCTTTCCGTTTGTAAACTGCGACTCATACGTTAAAGTTTGATTCTCGTTTAATTCAAAGTATCTTCCCATTCCGTTGAGTTCGGCAATCTGGTCGGAACTCATAGTCGGGAACTCAGTGCTCAGGTTGTAACTGAAGAAATCATAATCATTAATGATGTCCTCATAATTAAGCTCAGTGCCCGATGGGACATTTTCAATATCCTTGGCGGCAATAACTGAGTATTCATCATTATCGGCATTTTCAAGCCAATAGACAACACTGTAGCGGGTGGTTCCTTCACTCCACACCGCTTTATAATATGTATTCTTCGCGGGTACAACCTGGTCGCCGTCTAATTGCAGAAGATTTTCTGTCGCGGTCGCCGCTTCTTCGGTGATGACGTTGCCGTTTTCGTCGATATAGTTCCAATCATCCGTAACGGCAGAATCCTTATCGGTGCGCGCCCAACCGCGGAACGTATAGCCCAAACGCTTTGGCACATCAACACGGTAGACGGTCTCATACTTGGCATAAATCGGCTCTACGCCGTAGCCGCCCTCGCCCAAATCAAAGCCTACGGAATAGTAGTTGCGGTCATAGTAAAGGCGGAACACGGTTGAGCCGTCGGCAGCGATTGCGTCCGGCTCATGGAACAGGCTGGTGAAGCCCTCCACCTTTACCTCTTCAAGATAATCGGGAAAGCTGCCGGTTATGCCGAGCTTGTCTTGAAACTGCGCGTTTAGCGTTTGGTCGGTCGTGTAGAGGTCATCGTAAATATTTTGCAGATAAAACCGCGCTCTGTAATGCGACAGACCGGCAACATAATAAACGGTATAGGTTATGTCGCCGTTCAGCGCGTCAAAGCTTACATCTATCGTCTTAGCTTGAGCACCTTTTTCCGGCAAGGCGAGAGGATCGGTTTCTCCCGCGTTAAGAGTCATAGGGTCATAGCCGTTGATGGTGGGGTTGGTAACGGTGACGTCTACCTTCCCTCCCGCCGGAAAGGTTGCGATATACGGATCGTGCGCGTGCGTACCGTCGGTATAAAGGTAGTTGACGCGAACGGTATAATACGTTACGGCGTTGATATACGCAGCCGAAAGCTCAAGCAGTATGGTCAGCGCAAGAAGCACGCTGAGCAGCTTGGTTAACCGCTTTCTTGCCGTTCGTATGATTTTGTTTTTATCCATACCGAAACCTCCTTTTCGATCCGTTTTATGTTTCCGTTTAATGAAATAAAAAAGCAAACGGATGGTAAGAAAATCATCACCATGCTTTCCGTTTGCCGCTCACGTATTAAGATTTCTGTCTGATGAAAACTCTTCGAAAATCTGCGCCGGGTGTTTGCCTAAAGTATTGCAAAAAAATCGTCTGCTTTATGCTGTAGAAAAAATGCACGGAAATGATACTATTGCGCTATGCGTCAAGCATAAATCTGTATCTTTATATATATATTAAATTATACCATATATCTATATTGCATATCAATATATATTTTCGCCAATTTTTTACCATCAATTTAGTGATTGTGCAATATTGTTGACGGGAAATTAATTATTGTGTTCTTTTCGCGGCGGGAGCTTGAGAGCAATATTGTGCTTCGTAAAGCATAAAAACATATGGAATCCTAAAGCCGAGAACCGGCTCAAAAATCTGCCCCCAAGCCCAGAGTGCTATGAGATAAAAAGCAGCGCCGCGCTGCACCCGCTCCTGTATGAGACATCATTTTTTGTTTGGAACGGTTCGTCAAAGGCGGGGTTTCGTATAAAGCAACACAGCCCCGGAAAAATGCTTTGCAATTTCCGGGACTGTGTTAATATGTTATCTAATTCAATTAAATCCATTACTTGCAGAAAATGGATTGTGTCTACTTTTAATTAGGGATTAGTATTACTCTTGAATTTTCACTAAAGCCAACGACAGCATTTTCAGCACGGCAGAAAACAGCGTTTTCTTTGTTTCATGCGGTGCAAATTTTGAACGGTGATGTTGCCTTGTTTTTACTATACACTGACGTGTATAGTAAAAGGGAGCGCGCAGTAGACAAATCCTTTCTGATTTGATACAATGATATTGATAGTAAAAAAACGGAGGCCTCTCAATGGGTATCATAGGAGAACAAATCAAGAAATATCGCATTAAAATGGGTTATACACAGGAACAGCTGGGGCAGATAATCGGCGTCACAACGCAGGCAGTTTCCAAATGGGAACGCGGCGGTTTGCCGGACACAGAGCTTTTGCCGCGTATCGCACATTCTCTCGGAATCAATATTGACACGTTGTTCGGAGATGATGATGAAAACGAACTGCTGAATTTAGCGCGTAAGATAAACCGTTTGCCGGTTCAAGAGGCATATCGTTATGCCTTTGAAATATGCTGGGCTATAGAAATTGGATTGATGCGTGACTATTCACTGATTGAAAAGTTTGTCAATTTCTTTTCTGAAGGACTTCAAAAATCAGCGGCACAGGACAACTATTACTCAAAAATCCTGACGGACGGCGGCATATCAACCGCACGTATTTCTCCTGATTTCCGACATTTTTTCCTGATGACTGAGCCCGGCAACAGCCTTTTGAATCAGCTTTCCGATCCTGAAGCACTGAGGCGTGTGTTCGAGGTTTTTTCGGATGAAAAATGCCTGCGCATTCTTTTCAGTATGTATACGCGCCTCAACCATCCCGTTACGGAGGATGTTCTCATTCGCCAAACCGGTATCGGCAAAGCGGATTTGGAGCGTTGTATGGAAAAGCTGTGCAAAAACCGTCTTGCGACGCAGTCTCCGGTTGTCACGCTTGACGGCGAAACGAATGCGTATCAGTTTTCTCAGGAAAACTCTGTGATTCCGCTGCTGTGCATCGCGGATGAAATTGCGAAAAACATAAACAATGAATATTGTGATTTTGTTATCTCCTTTGAACGGACAAAGCCGCTGATGTAATTTTCAACCGCTGTTTTAGCAATAAAACAGCGGTTGACTTTTTTGAAAAGAGAATTGTTTGTTTCAATCGGATTCTTGCACTATAATATAGAAAAAGATGCGGTAACGGATGCCCCTTCTGCCCGTTAACCAATATATTTTCACAGTGTGTGAGAGGAGTAAAAAATGCAGATAAAAAGAATAGCAGCAGGATTATTTTGTGCAGGATTATGCCTTTCGGCAACAACCGCCTGTTCCGGTAACGGAAGCGCTTCGGGAAGCCCTCAGGCAACGCAGGATAGCGCGGTAGTTTCCGCAAAAACAAAAGCAGTGCAGCTTCACCAGCTTACAGTCAGAGCGTCCAAGGATATCAGCGAGATGACAGCCGTTTTTCTTAACACCTCCACCGGCAAAACCGCAAACGTCAAAATGGAGCAAACCGGCGGTAATAATAATGAAACTAACAACGTCTTTAGCTGTGAAGCGGACGCAAATGCATACAATATGGTGCGTGTTAAATACGGAGAAACCGAAAGTATGGACGTCGCTTTTAACAGCTTTGTCAGCGGCTGGAATTTAAAGAACGACGAGCTTCTTCCGTACACAGTCGGAACAGAACCAAGCTACGACCCGAAGTTTGAAACAAAAGTATTCAAGTTTGACGGACGCGAAAAGAATATCTATATTTGGACTCCGGATGATTATGATAAAAATTCCGACAAAAAATACTCTGTAATTTATATGTTCGACGGTCAGAGTGTTCTGACAACGGGCATGGACAGAGGTATGGACAATGATATCATGTGCTGGAATGTCAGCGAAAGCGTAGAAAGCATGATGGCGGCTACGGACAACAAAGCCATTATTGTCGCAATCGACAACGGCAGTCCGTACAGAGACGATGAGCTGGTCCCCGATTTGGGACACATCAATATGGAAAGAGACAGCTCCGGCGCAAAAGAGGAGGATATTTCCCTTAAACGCGGAAGCGCGTTTGCGGATTTTATCTGCGATACCATCATGCCCTATGTGAACGAAAGCTATCATGTTTATACCGACGCGGCGCACACCTCTATCGCCGGCAGCTCGTTGGGCGGATTGGAGGCGTTCTACACGGCTTTGGCACACCCCGATAAATTCGGCGCAAGCGGCGCACTGTCTCCTACCTTTGGTATGTTCCCCGAAAAAGAATGGGAAAGCTTCCTCAGCGACAAGCTAAATATGAAAAACGCGCCGTTCTTGTATATCTACGCCGGCGGATACGCCACAGATAACGGAGACGTCGCCGAGATGATGTATAACAAACTGCTCGAAAGCAATTATCCGAAGGATAATCTCGTTTTCAGCAAATATGAACCCGGAGAGCATTTTATTCAGTATTGGCGGAATATTTATCCCGAGTTTCTGGAAGCGGCTTTTACGCACGATGTTTCCGCATTGACGTTCGGCGTTCCGGTTCATTATGAGGACAAGAGCGATCCATACGCGGAATACCTTGAAGAAATGGAGCTGGACAAAGCCAACGACAAGCCGGGATATGTATATTATGATAACAGCGAGACAAAGTGGGAAAAGGTTTACGCTTACTGGTGGGGCGGAATGTCCTACAACAGCGTCACCAAGGAAGCCTATTATTTTGCGGATTGGCCGGGCTTTCAGATGGAGCAGATAGAGGGAACCGATATTTACCGGGTAGTGGCTCCCTTGGGCGTACAGGGTATTATTTTTGATTCGGGCGTGACTGACAAGGAGGTTGCCGAGGGCAAAGATGCGTATCAAACGACTGATATTCCCTACAGCACTGCAATGATTGGAAAAATCTATAAGATAGATATGTCCGTAGAACCAAAAGCCGACCCCGGAGCAATGAAAACCAAGCGCAGATATTCCGCCGGCAACTGGTCCGATTATGCAACAGACAAATAATTCTTTTGTGAAAGAATAAACAGCGGCACCTCTGAACAATTCCAAATGTTCAGAGGTGCCGTTTTATTCTGTACAGTCGTTAACTGTTCGCTGATAAAAGACTTTAGAATTTTATTTGAGAATGGTATTAACCCACCTGATAAAATTCTCGGTGCTGGCGCCCTCGCGCTCGACAGGCTCGTGACCTTGTTCCCATACGGTTTCAAAATCCACATCGGCAACGCCGTTGCAGTGCTTTAGCGCAAGCGCCAAATTCACCTCCGTTGTCAGCGACGTTGTCGGCTGCTCGATGCCGGTACGGATGCGCCAATGCTTTGCAGCCGTAGAGGTGCCGTAACCCTCGCTGCTTTTCAGCAGATAGTAAAGCGGCGTATACATATGCACGCGCTGTTCGACGGTATAGCCAAAGGTGTCTGTCAAATCCATATCCGCCGCGTATTCGGCAGCGTATTGGCTGTTAAGCTCTGTCAGAACGCCCGACAAAAGCTTGTCAAAATGCGCGCCTCTGCCGTTTGATTTGCCGAACAAGGTATTTCCGCTGCCCGGCCAGTCAAAAGCGACCGGCAGCTCGGATGCGTTTTTGCAGTTCTTTACAAAGTCCTCTACGCTTGTGATGAAAGCCGTTTTGGTATTTTCGTCATAGGCAATCCACTTTTTATCAGCATTCAAGCCGTTGATATACTCCTGCGCCGCGCTGCCTGTGAGCTTATTGTCGGAGAGGTAGTGGTTCAGCGAGTTTTCGATAACAGCTTTAATATAATCATAATAAGAGCCTGCCTGATAAATGCCGCTTTGGGATTTCTCCAAAGTCAAAGGCTTGCCGTCCTCGTCAGTAAAGCCTGCGGTGTTGACATAATCCGCATAGACGTACGCCAGCCGGTCGGAGATTTGGTTCCATTCCTCACTTCGCCCCTGACGGGTGCAGCCCATCATCCATTCGTATTCCGCGTTGGCAGTGTCAAGGTCGGTGATGGGACACCATGCCATTACGCCGGCAATCGCGTCGGAAACGCCCTGCACCGCGCCGATAGCGTCGAGATACGGCGTATACAGCGGACTGTTGCCCGACGCGCCGAGAATGGACGCCATCGCACCGCCGCCGCTCATGCCGTAGGCAAAGATATTTTCCGCGTTACCGGGAAGCACATCGTCGCTGTAGCGAATATAGCGAACAGCCGCCTTTAAGTCGGCGGCGCCAAAGGGCGCGCCCTCGTCGATGCCGCGGCAGCCTGCATAGACACATACAAAGCCCTGCGCGGTGTGTTCCGACAGCGTTTCCGTAAACCTCTTATTAAAGTTCACAAAATCCTCCGTCAGCGCTTCGGCGGCAGCATATCCTTCGGTGAGAACCGGCATAATAATCGGCGCGTTGGCAGCGGTATAACCGTTTATTACTGCTTTCCCGTTCATTTCGCAGGTGTAGGTACCGTCGCCGTTTTCCTTGGCGCTGAAATAAGCGGCAGGAACAAAAACAGAAATCTGTTCATATTTTATATCGGCAGGCGTTTCGCAGTAATTGATACCGAGCTGATAATACCAATCATATTCTGCGTTATACTGCCACCGCTTCATATCCGGCTTGGCAAGATTGGTGACAACCGCCGTGGCTGCGGCCGTTGTTTCCGCGGATGATTCACTTGGCTGCTGTGCGCAGCCTGCCTGCAAAACAAGCATGGCGCATACAGCGGCAACGGCAGCTGTTTTTTGCTTCATCATACTCGCTCCTTAATCTGTTTGCAAAATCGCCTTAATCGGATAGTTGTCCACGGCAAAGGCTTTGCCCTCCGGCGAAAGCGGCGGCAGCGCCTTGTCGGCGGCGAGGTTATCGGCGCACTGTTTTTTGGCTCTTTCACACAGGCTATCCTTGGCGACGGTCATATCGCTCCACTTGCCGCCGGTATACAAAAAGCTTTCGCCCTTGTTGATAACACCGCGCACGGTCATGCCTTCAACAAAATCAGTCGCATACGGGAACACTTCAATGTAGCTGTCGCCGTGCTTCACCGTCAGAACCACCGCGTAGCGCTCGCCCTTTTTCAGGGAATATTTGCCGTCGAGGTCAACGACGTGAGAGCCTGCGTTTGGGTGCGAACAAGTGCCTTTTTCAAGCAGCGTTCCGGACGAAGGGTTATCCTGCTCCACCCCCTTGTAGACCTCATACGCCACCTCCGCGCCGGGAGCGGCTGTGCGGTATTCAATCCGGCACAGGGCTGCGTCCTCCTCGGCGTCAAAGATATTTGCCATTTTGGTTTCATCCTTATATTCCGTGGCGCCGTACCACTGCGTCATCATCAAATCATACTGGTCGTAATGCAGCGCGGCAGGCTTTTCGCCGCTGTTGTCAAACACATAGCTCATCGCCGACAGCAGGCTGTGGTCGTAGTACGAAATATAAAAATAGCCGTCATCTATATCGTCGTCAAAGGTTTTCTTGCCCCAGCTGTTCTTGATAATCAGCGCGCCGTTCGCAGGCGGTGTGCTGCCCTCGACAGCGGTTCCGTCGGATTTGGTTCTTGTGAAGTTTTCCTTTGGATAATCGTCGTCATAGCCGATGACCGCCACCGCGTGATTCGGACCTTCATCGCTGCTATCATACACAGCGCGGTTTTTGTTGTTGAAGCCTGCGTGGGCGGCGTTCAGAGCAAGAACAACGCCGTGACCTTGAAACACTTCCTGCTTTATCGCGTTGATTCCTTCCTCATTCAGGTGATAGCTTCCTTTTGCGTCAAACGAAGCAGGACACGGCAGCACCCGGCTGTCGCGGAAGACGGCGGCAGCAGGCACACTGCGATACTCAGCGTTGAGCGGCAGTGCCCATTCCACAGAAGCCTCATCATTATACGCATAAGGCAACTCACCTTTGATTTCCGTGCTTTCATCTACAGGTCCGAAGCCCGAACCAAACAGATTTGCCGACTGCACAAACGGGCCGCCGATGAAATACGCCGACATCTCATTGTCTTTCTCTGCTTCGCTGATGTCAAAGCCCTCGCCGGCTTGTGAGGAACGCACCTTTCCCTTTGCCGCATCGTCCTTTGTGATACCGTGGAACATATACCACGCGATGTACTTCTCGGAAAAATTCACCTTGTCATTGGTTTCACCTGCCGGAACGCCTAACCCGTTGGCATAAAGATAAGCGGTTTCTGCCGCTCCTGCCATGGCAAATGTCCAGCAATCGCCCCATCTTTGGCTTTTGACAGGTGTAACATAGTTTTTGCCGTCGGCGTTTCTTAAATCAAATTTTGACGGCATCTGTTTTGTATCTGTTGTCTCCTCCGCAGGCTTAGCACTGTTTCCGGCACATCCCGCAAAAGAAGTCATTAATATGGCACTCATCATCAACGCAAGCAGTTTTTTCATAACTCTCCCCCTATTCTTCAAACAAAATGCTGAGCAACTCCTGCGGAATTTCCTGTACATACGACATGCCGCGGCCGGAATTTGTCACCGCGAACAGATATACATCGCGCTCGGTGTTAATATAATCCACCGCGCCGAAATGCGGCGGAATCTGTCCGACATGGCCGACGCCTCCATACGGCATTTTCCAAAGGCCGTAGCAATATTCTTCATAACTGTCCGGATTGACCTCCTGCGACATTTGCGTGTACGCATCATGCGATATCACCTTGCCGCCGCTGAGTCCGCGCATCCACTTTTCCATATCCTCCGCGTTTGACACTACATCGCCTGCGCCCTTGGTGATACCGGGCGTGTAAAAGCCTTCTTCCGTTGATTCCGTTGCGGAAAGCGCAAAGCTCCATGCGGGATTCCCGGAAATTTCGTCCGTAAAACCGGTGTGCGTCATTTCCAGCGGTTCAAAAAAGCTTTTGCGGAGATAATCATGATAAGGAACGCCGCTTACCTGCTCGACAATCTCCGCCAACAGAAGATAGTTGGAGTTCGAATACTGATAATCACTGCCCGGCTCAAAAACGAGCTCTTTATCAAAGATTGCTTTTTTGAGCATTTTGATGTTTTCCGCTTCATTGTTGCTTGTATCAGCCGGATTTACCAGCTCCAGATAGTTTGTCAGTCCGGAGCTCATATTGAGAAGGTTTTTAATGGTCAGCTTTTTGCCGTTTGTGTATTCGGGAAAATACTTGTCCAGCGTGTTGTCCACGCTGAGCTTCTTTTGGTCGCAAAGGAGCATAACCGCAGCCGCGCAAAATTGCTTGGACACGGAGCCAATCGGCATGGAAGCGTCCACGGTCAGCGCCTTGCCGTTATCGTCGTTACCTTGGGCGTACTGATAAATCACTTCGCCGCTCTTTGAAATTTGCACAATCCCCTCAAATTGCGCGTCGGTCAATGCTTTATCCATCTGTTTTTTTACGTCTGCGGCAACCGTTTCCGGCTGTGTTGTCTGCGCCTGTGTTGCCGAAGCAGCGGCGCTTTCCGATGGCTTTGCGCTGCAGCCCGCAAACGCAGCTATCATTACAGCGCTGAATACAATTGCGAATACTTTTTTCATTTTCATTCACCTCTCCTATATCATAAAACAGCTGCTCAATAATATCAAGCAACTGTTTATGAGTATAATCAATTAACAAGAGCAAGACTAAACCGTCAGTTTAAAAAAGCGACTTTTTTCTATCCATCACACTAAAAATCGGAAAGGGATTCTTTTTGGCAATCTCGTCCGCAAAGCAGAGCAGCGGCACCAAGCAGCCCTCTCTGCAAAGTTCATAGGATTCAATCTCACCGTCCACGCTGCCGATTGTCATGGGATACGCGAGCTTATTGTCGCAAATCAGCTTCATATACCGCTCCGTATCCTGCATATCGAGCCCTGTTTCCCGGCTGATGAGCGGGAGAGTCAGCGGCATAATGGGCTTGGAATAAAGATAGCAGATAATTTTCAACACGTTTTTGTCCGCGAGAAGCGCAAACACCCTTCTGATTGCTTCCATATCCTCCAAATGTGCCAGCACACTGCCTTCCTTTGGCTCAGCAAGCAAATAAAACTGATTGAGGTCACTGGAAAGCCGCACCGTCACAATACCGGAATCACGAATCAGCTTGGCAAAATAATCAGGCGATGGATTGCGGTTGGTGTAGGAATGTCCCATAAAGGTATCCATAAAATCTTCCGCATAATCCTCATCGCCGATCAGTCCAATCATCATCGACCAGCATATTTCAAATGCACTGTAATATGCCTCATCAGCAGGCAGCTTGCTCAGTTTTTTGGTGAGCAGCAGGTGCAAATCCTGCTCCTCTCTGCCGAAAAGCGCGTCAATGCTCACCCCCAGCGCGTCGGCAAGCTTCGGCAAAACCTCTGCGTCGGGCGTGCCGCCGCGTTCCCATTTGGAAACCGCCTGCGTGGTGACGCCAATCAGATTTCCGAGCTTTTCCTGCGTATATTTCTTTTGATTTCGGAATTTCTTAATCTGTTCCCCAATCGTGCTCATTATCAACCCTCCGTTGATTTTTCTTTTATTATAACAAACCGGAGGGCGTTTGTCTATATCATGTACTTCATTCGTATTATGTGAAAACTAATAAATTTCAGCCGCCAAGCGGAATCATCTCCTGCTTGGCGGCTGCTGATTTATGATTGATTCAACCAATCACGGATGGTTTGATAATCCTTTTCGTGAACAATGCCGTGAAGATCGTCGTCGTAGGTAATCAAGGTGCAGTCTGTGTTGTCCTTTAACTTCTCATACAAATCCTCCGCCTGACTGTAAGGAACCTGTTTGTCCTGCTTTGCGTGGAACATCAGCACGGGTATCTTAATTTCGTCCGCCCAATAAACAGCCGAGCGTTTTTGGTACTCCTCGGGCTTTTCCTCTGGCGTAAAGCCGATTGTTTCCTTTAAAACGGTTTTCATATCGTCGCGGACTTCATATGCTTCAAACAAATTGCATAAGGCGCTGAGAGCGATAATCCGCTTGATTCTGCTGTCCTTTCTTGCCGCAGGGTAGGTCATCACACCGCCGCGCGATGCGCCGATCACGCAAAAATCGTCCATATCAACAAAAGAAAAATGCTTCTCGCACAAATCAATCAGCTTGATAACGTCATTGAGGTCGTCGCCGCCGAAGTGATCCTCGCCCTCGGAGCCGCCGCAGCCTCTGTACTGGGACGCAACGACAATGCGACCGGTCACGGCGCAAATCGGAGCGAGCGTGTTATTTTCCAGCTTGCCGAAATCTCTGTTGCCGCCGTGGTTAAACATCACGCACTTGCCCGGCGCCTGTGTTTTTTCAACAGAAATCGGGATGGACAGGTAGCCCTCGATTTTCAGACCGTCCGAAAGGTAGTTGAATTGATAGGTGGTGCAGAACTCATCGTATTTTCCGCCCTGATTGACCTTGACGAAATCAAACACCTCATCGCTTTCGTAATGATCCATATCGTAAATATTACTTTTCTCGGCTGCGTTTGTTGTTTCAATTTGAGCGGTAGGCTCTGCCTGATTGTTTTTTTCGGGCTGACAAGCTGTAAGCGAAATAATAACAAATACAATCGCCGAAATAACACTTAAAAATCTGATTGCTTTCATATAAAACCGTTTCACTGAAATCTCTCCTTTGACACGCAAAAGTATTGTCAACAGTATATCATACTCTTTTTCTGAGAACAAGCATTTTAACGCAATCACCGGCGCAAGTATTCCTTTCCCCCGGGTTAATCTTCTTTATTTACGGCGAAGATTTTGACCTCTCGTATCAGCAATAAGACTGCCCGGCAGCGAACAATATGCTGCCGGGCA
>CADCAD010000015.1:20395-29418 GCA_902799325.1 uncultured Ruminococcus sp.
GCAATTATCAGTTAAAAATTATTAATTGAATATGCGTTCCTCTCAAAGTGGTGTGCTGTCCAAAAATCGTGACAAACGCTCAAAAACGGCGCAAACGGTTTTGATGGATACTTTTTCCCGCCTTTCTCCAACAAATCGCACACAGGGCGAAACACGGCGAAGCAGGGCGTGAAACTCGCTGTTCACACTTCTCATTCAAGCTCCATTCTTAACAGTTTCCGTCCTTTATCCAATCGGCTCAGTACCGTGCCTTTGGGGATTTTAAGAATTTCGCTGATTTCTTTAGTGGTAAACTGTTCTGAATAGTAAAGGATAATAACCTGTCGGATTTTTAACGGCAATGCTTCCACCGCCGCACGCACCTCAACCTCCTCGACCGAGGAGGTTGAAACGGCTTGGATTTCCGTTAATTCAGCTGTCCGTTTCCTTTGGCGGAGCAGCTTGTTGCAGGTGTTGATTAATATGCGCATGAGCCATGTGCGGAAGTATGCCTCATGCTTTAATGTGCTTAACTTTTCAAATGCCGACAAAATTGCTGTTTGCATTGCATCCTCGCAGTCCTTTTCGTTGCGGAGCATGGACATGGCAACCTTACACATCATTTCCTCGTTTTCCAAAATCAGCTCGGTGAACTTTTCTTTCGTCATATACACACCTCACTGATTCACTTGGAGCGGAATTATTGTGTCAATACTCTTGCGGACGACGGTCTGCGTTTTATCGTCAATGACCGTTTCAAAGGAAGCTATGCTAAGCACAACATCATTCAATTCATCCTCATCCGCCACAAAGCCTATCGTATATATTTCTGCTCCGCTTTCAGAATGGTTTTCCTGATACAATACGCTGCCGCTATGTGTCATAAATTGTCCGGTAAAGTGCCGTTTTTCACTTCCACAGTAGCCAAATAAAAATGCCGGTTGACTTCTTTGGATTCACTGTGTCCGAGCGCGTTAACACCGTCACCGTAATCTATATCGGTTCGAATATACGGTGTTTTCAAACTGCCGTCGCTGTTGAAATATCGTGCGCACCATTCTTCGTTATCGGGGAAAAGCAGATTGTTTCTGTCTAATCCCTTGATACCGTCGTTCTCCCTGACGGCTTTTACGGTTATCTCACATTCACCTTCTTTAAAGCAGTATGACGGCGAAGGTGCATCTACCATCTGCTCTGTCCATGTAAAAGTTTCGCCAAGTTGGTACTCTCTTGTTTCATCCTTCGTCGAAAAAGCATAACCGGCATACGGATCATCGCCCACATCAACGGTTTCCGGTTCCAAGTGCTCTTTTGCTTCTTTCTCCGGCTCTTGCAGCTCCAAGCCCTCCATAATTTTCATCAGTTCAGGCACATTATCATAATAACAATCAACCACAATCCCCCAATCCTCAAAATATTTCACGGCGTAGTGATCCTGATTGCCGTTATCCTCAAACTGTCTTGTCAGAAATATGGTTTTATGACCGCCGTATTCTTTTTCAAAGCTGTCTACAATATAACGGGCTTCCTCGCTGTATGATTCCGCTTGATACACATGGAAATGCACCCATGTTTCATTGCCGTCCGTATATTGGTAATTGCCGTTGGGATTGTAAGAGGTCACGCCCTCGGCGTTAAGAATGGGATTCTCGTTTTCATCATTTCCCATCAACTGGCAGCAGCCTTTTGGCAAGTAGGTTGGGTTAGGCTTTGCGTATCTTTTTGATACGGTTGAAGCTGTGGTTTCACCCTCTGCAATACGCATATCAATACCGTATTTGCCGACCGGCTCAGTCAGCAAGCCAAATAGATTCGTCGCATAGGCAACGGTGCTGAACATCGCAAGCAAAGTAACAACGGCAAAAACAACCGCAAACCGTTTAATACTTTTCCGCTTGCGATAACGCTCAGGCGATTTATCATCAAGCTTTCGCAGAGCATGTGCAACACTTTCGTGCATTTCAGGGGTTAGCGCATAAAGCTTTTTTATTTCTTCCGCTTTCATTTTCTCACTCCTTTTCTTTTGAATCGACCGATTCATTTATTAGATACTTTTAGGAGCATTTTGATTCATTATTATTCGTTAATACTTCTGATTATAGGAAATTACTTGCGCTTTTTCAAGATTTGCCTGCGTGATTGTTTAGATACTATAGCAGTTTTTTAAACAGTTCCACAACAAATGCAAAAACGCCGCAAATACCGAGGACTCCCTCAGCAAACGCTGCGCGTGTTCTCCCAAAAACTGCACAACGGTCGGCTCTGCCGTCTGATGTCCTTCGCGGACCGTCCGCCAAAGGACGGCTCGCTTTTACCTGCTTCCAATAATCACCGGCGTTTTTTGCGCTTCTTTTGCTTGATGTACTGGATCCCGTTTCTATCCCACATTTGATGATAGTAATAAACGTCCCACGCACTTCTGATGGGTGCAATTCCAAACATCAGATTTCCATTCCACGCCTTACCATCTTTGGTTACCACAAAGGTTTTGTATTTGGTGATTAAACCTTTTTCTTCAAGCATATTCACATACTTGATGACGGTGTTTTTGCTTTTCCCGATAGCTCTGCCAATCGTTTTGTAGCTTGGGTAGCAAGTGTAGGTTCGCCTGTCCTCGCACTTCATCAGAAAAGCATAGACGGCAATTTCCTCCGCTGTCAGCCCGAGGTCGAAAATAGCATTCGGCAAAGGAAAGAAATTACGCACAGGGAGAGGGCCGTGATACCGCCCCTGCGGCGTTTGGTTGTATTTATACATGTTTTTAGTTCCTCCGGTTTCTTTGTTTCATGCGGTTCAAATTTCAAACGCAAAGAGAAATGGCGCAGAGCAGAGTTGGTGCTCTCTGCTCTGCTTTGCATTACAGATTGAAGTTATCGGTCAGTCCGGCAAGTCTTGTAGTGTCGCGCTTCACATAATAGATTTCCGTAATGCGAGATATTCTTATAGGAGTAAATCGAATAGGAAACAAAAACTGCTCTCTTATATTTAGAGGGCATTTTTTTGTTGACACATTCACCAGTTATACCGTGAGGATAGGAGGATAGATAAGCCGCAATGAGGACATAAAAACAGCCGACTCAAAACCTTTGTGCGGTTTGAGGCGGCTCATTGTTTATCATATAAAAAGCGCTTTGATTCTTTCAATCGCTTCCGTCGTTTTTTCATAGGAACCGAAGGACGTAAGGCGGAAATAACCTTTGCCGTTTTTGCCGAAGCCTTCTCCCGGCGTTCCGACCACCGCTGCGTTTTGCAGGAGATAGTCAAAGAATTGCCAACTGCCCATGTCGCCGGGACATTCCAGCCAAATATAGGGAGAATTATTTCCGCCGGTGTAATAAACTCCCAGTTCATCAAGGGCAGCGGAAATAATGGCAGCGTTTTGCTTGTAATAGTCAAGGTTTGCCTGAATCTGCCGCAAGCCTTCGTCGCTGAAAACAGCCGCCGCCGCGCACTGCACCGGCCACGAAACACCGTTGAATTTGGTTGCCTGACGGCGGTACCAGAGTGCGTGCAGGCTGTGTCCGTCGCGGTTTAGCTCCTTGGGAATCACGGTGTAGCCGCAGCGTGTGCCGGTAAAGCCGGCGGTTTTGGAGAGCGAGCACAGTTCAATCGCGCATTCTCTTGCACCGTCGATGGCGAAGATGGAACGCGGGCTGTCGTCTGCGATAAAGGCTTCATATGCCGCGTCGTAGAGAATGACCGCGTTATTTTTCAGCGCGTATGCTACCCATGCTTTCAGCTGTTTCGCGCTGTAAGCCGCGCCGGTGGGGTTGTTGGGAGAGCAGAGATAAATAATGTCCGCCTTAATGCTTTCATCGGGCATAGCAAGAAAGTGATTGTCGCGGTTGGAGGACGCATAGATAATTCTTCTGCCAGCCATAATGTTTGCATCCACATACACGGGATAGACCGGGTCGGTGACAAGCACGGTGTTGTCCTGCGCGAAAATGTCGGGCAGGTTGCCGCAGTCAGACTTTGCGCCATCGGACACAAAGATTTCATCGGCATGAACCGTCACGCCGAAGCTTTTGTAATAGCCCGCAATCGCCTCGCGGACAAAATCATAGCCCTCGTATTCGGGATAGCCCCTGAAGGTTTCCTTGTATTTTAAATCCTCGCAGCCCTTTTTCATGGCATCCACCACAATCGGGGCAAGCGGCAGGGTGACGTCGCCGATTCCCAAGCGTATGATTTCCTTTTCCGGGTGTGCGGCGGCAAATTCGTTTGTCTTACGCGCCACGTCGGCGAACAGATAGTTGGGAACCAAGTTATCAAAATGATGATTGATTTTCATAGCGTTATCCTCTCAGTGCCGCCCTGATAAATGCCGAAAACAGCGGATGCGGCTTGTTGGGGCGGCTTTTGAATTCGGGGTGATACTGCACGCCGACGTAAAAATCACGGTCGCTCAGTTCTACGGTTTCTACCAGACTTTCATCGGGAGACAAGCCGGAAAGCGTCAGTCCGATGGTTTCTAATTTTGTGCGGTATTCGTTGTTAAATTCATAGCGGTGGCGGTGGCGCTCGCTGATGTGCGCTTTGCCGTAAGCGGCTTTAATCACGGTGTTCTCCTGCAAAACGCAGGGATAAGCGCCCAGCCGCAGGGTGCCGCCCTTGTCGGTTTGCGCGTTTTGGTCGGGCAGGAAGTCAATGATCTTCGGCACATTCTGTGCAAACTCGCCTGAATGGGCATTAGCAAGTCCGGCGACATTCCGCGCAAACTCAATCACTGCCACCTGCATGCCAAGGCAAATGCCAAAATACGGCAGGCGGTTTTCGCGCGCATATTGCGCGGCGGTAATCATGCCCTCAATGCCGCGCTTGCCGAAGCCGCCGGGAATGATGATACCGTCGAGTTTGCCGAGTGTTTCACCCGCATTTTCCGCAGTGATTTGTTCGGAATCAATCCATTCAATCAAAACCTCCGCGTCCTGATAATATCCCGCGTGGCGCAGAGCTTCGGCAACGGAGAGATAGGCGTCGTGCAGCTCCACATATTTGCCGACAAGTCCGATTGTCACCTGCCTGTCGCGGTTCTTAATGCGCTGTACCATGTGCTCCCAGTCGGACAAATCGGGCTGTGGGCAATCAAGTTGCAATTCGCGGCAGACAATGTCGGATAGATGCGACTTTTCAAGCATGAGCGGTGCTTCGTACAACACAGGGAGCGTCAGATTTTCGATTACACAATCGCGGCGCACGTTGCAGAAATGCGCCACCTTGTCAAAGATGGATTCATCCGTAATCGGCTCGTCCGTGCGCAGAATGATGACGTCGGGCGACACGCCCAAGCCCTGCAATTCCTTGACGGAATGTTGCGTCGGCTTGCTTTTGTGTTCGCCGGAAGCTTTTAGATACGGCACCAGCGTAACATGAATATACAGGCGGTTGTCCTGCCCTACCTCGTGACCGACCTGACGGATAGCTTCCAAAAACGGCTGGCTTTCGATATCGCCGATGGTGCCGCCGATTTCGGTAATCACCACGTCCGCGTCCGTTTTAGTGCCGACGGAGTAGATGAACCGCTTGATTTCATCGGTGATATGCGGAATGACCTGCACGGTTTTGCCGAGGTACTCTCCCCTGCGCTCCTTGGCAAGCACATTCGAATACACCTTGCCGGTGGTGAGATTGGAAAATTGATTCAAATCCTCGTCGATAAAGCGCTCGTAATGTCCGAGGTCAAGGTCGGTTTCGGCGCCGTCCTCGGTGACGTATACCTCGCCGTGCTGATACGGACTCATGGTGCCGGGATCGACGTTGATGTAAGGGTCGAGCTTTTGCGCCGCGACCTTCAAGCCGCGCGCTTTGAGCAGCCGTCCGAGTGAAGCGGCGGTGATGCCCTTTCCAAGCCCCGACACCACGCCGCCGGTTACAAATATATACTTTGTCATGATAAAACTCCGTTTTATTCAATGGATAATGGAAAATTGATAATGGAAAATCTCAGTTTTCAATTCTAAAGGTTGCTGTAGCCCATCAAATCTTTATCAACCTCGCGCGCGCAGTCAATGCCCTCGCGAATGGCGCGGACAACCAGCGACTGACCGAGGTGCATATCTCCCGCGACGTAAACATTTTTTACGTTGGATCGGTGTCCGTTTGCCGAAACATTGCAGCGGATGTCGGTTTCCACGCCAAAGGCTTCCGTGATATAGCTCTCGCTGCCTAAGAAGCCCGCCGCGATTAACACAAGCTGCGCTTCCACCTCGGTTTCGCTGCCCTCTACGGGCGCCATTCTGCCGTTTTCGCCGCGTTCCAATTGGATAAGAATAACCGCTCTGAGCTTGCCGTTTTCGTCCTTCAAAAACTCCTTGACGGTAGTTTGATACACGCGCGGGTCGCTGCCGTAGACAGCCGCTGCTTCCTCCTGACCGTAATCGGTTTTGCAAACGCGCGGCCACTCCGGCCACGGATTGCTTTCCGCTCTTTCATCGGGCAGCTTGGGCATCATTTCAAGCTGAATGATACTCTTGGCACCATGCCGAACGCAGGTTCCCACGCAGTCGTTTCCTGTGTCGCCGCCGCCGATTACGACGACGCTTTTGCCCTTTGCGGATATAAACGTTCCTTCCTGTAACCCATTGTCAAGCAGAGCCTTTGTGGTCGATTTCAGAAAATCAACCGCAAAATATACCCCCTCTGCATCTCGTCCGTTTACGTTTATATCACGCGGCTCAGACGCGCCGCAGGCGAGAATCACACAATCGAAATTCTCTGTAAGCTCCTGCGCCGGAACATCTGCGCCGACATTGGTGTTGGTTTGAAACTGCACGCCCTCAGCCTTCATTACATTGATTTTGCGCTCCACAATCTGCTTTTCGAGCTTCATGTTCGGAATGCCGTACATCAAAAGTCCGCCGGGTCTGTCGCTGCGCTCAAAGACGGTGACGCTGTGCCCTCTGCGGTTGAGCAAATCGGCAGCCGCCAAGCCCGCAGGCCCCGAGCCGACAACGGCAACACGCTTGCCGGTTCTCGTTTTGGGCGGATTCGGCTTTGCAAAGCCCTCCAAATAGGCGTTTTCGATAATGCTGTATTCGTTCGCCCTGACGGTGACAGCTTCACCGTTTGCCCCGCAGGTGCAGGCTTTTTCACACAGCGCGGGACATACACGTGAGGTGAATTCAGGGAAGGGATTGGTTAATTTCAGTCTGGCATACGCCTGCTTCCACGCGCCGAGACTGACTAAATGATTCCATTCGGGAATCAGGTTGTTGAGCGGACAGCCGGAAATCATGCCGTTGATCGGCAAGCCGGACTGACAAAACGGCACGCCGCAGTGCATACACCGCTCACCCTGCCGCTTTTGCTCCTGTTCGGAGAGCGGCGTGTGGAATTCGTTGTAGTTTTGAATACGCTCCTGCACGGAGAACGTAGGCGCGTCCTGCCGTTCGTATTCCATAAATCCAAAGGGATTTCCCATTTAGCTCTCCTCCTGTCTCTGGTGAATCAGCTGATAGAACGCTTCGATTTTGGACGTTTCCTTATCCATGCCGCGGCGCTCGTTTTGCTCAATGGCTTCGGTAATCATCTGGTAATCGTGCGGAATAATCTTCTTGAAAAGCGGCAAATATTCCGCGAAATTGTCGAGAATCCGTCTGCCTTTTTCGCTGTTTGTGGCAGCGACGTGCTCTTCAATCAGAGCTTTCAGCTCGTCGATATCGCGCTGCTCGGTTACTTCTCCGCACTCGACCAGTTCTTTGTTCAGGCGCTTATAAAGGTGATGGTGCTCGTCGAGGACATACGCCACGCCGCCGGACATGCCAGCGGCAAAATTCTTGCCTGTTCTGCCGAGAATCACCACTCTGCCACCGGTCATATATTCACAGCCGTGCTCGCCGACTCCCTCTACTACTGCCGTTGCGCCGGAATTGCGCACGCAGAAGCGCTCTCCGGCAACGCCGTTGATGAACGCCTTGCCGCTTGTCGCGCCGTAGAGAGCGACGTTGCCGACAATGATGTTTTCCTCGGCTTTAAAGCGGCTGCCTTTTGGCGGATAGACAATCAGCTTGCCGCCGGAGAGTCCCTTGCCGAAATAGTCGTTGCTGTCGCCGCGCAGCTCCATGGTCAAGCCGTTCGGAATGAACGCGCCGAAGCTCTGACCGCCTGCGCCGTTACATACGATTTGGTAGGTATCGTCGGGCAGCGTGTCGCCGAATTTTTTTGTGATTTCCGAACCGATGGCAGTGCCGACGGAGCGGTCGGTATTTTTGACGTCGATTTCAATTTTCTTTGCCTTTTTCAGCTTTTTCAAAATAACGCGCTCGTCAAGGGTTTCGGCAAGCTTGAAATCGTATTTATTTTTATGGGTGTAGATGATGGTTTCGCCTGCAAAACCGGTGTTGAGCAGCATCGACAAATCAATTTTGCCGTCGCGGTCGTTTTGCCTTAACAAATCTGTTCTGCCGACCAGTTCGTCAACGGTTCTCACACCAAGCTTAGACATGTACTCGCGCAGCTCCTGCGCGATGAACAGCATGAAGTTCATCACATATTCCGGCTTGCCCTTGAAGCGCTTGCGCAGCTCGGGATTCTGCGTTGCCACGCCGAAGGGACAGCTATCCAGATTGCAGACGCGCATCATGGCACAGCCCAGCGTGACGAGCGGCGCGGTTGCAAAGCCGAATTCCTCCGCGCCGAGAATCGCGGCAATTGCCACATCTCTGCCGGTCATCAGCTTGCCGTCGGCTTCGATAATCACCCTGTCGCGCAAGCCGTTGAGAATCAGGGTCTGGTGCGCTTCGGCAAGTCCCAGTTCCCACGGCAAGCCGGCGTTGTAGATGGAGCTGCGCGGCGCCGCGCCGGTGCCGCCGTCATAGCCGGAAATCAGGATAACCTCCGCGCCTGCCTTGGCAACGCCCGCCGCGACGGTGCCGACGCCCGCTTCGCTGACAAGCTTGACGGAAATCCTCGCGCTTTTGTTAGCGTTTTTGAGGTCGTAAATCAGCTGCGCCAAATCCTCAATCGAATAAATATCGTGGTGCGGCGGCGGTGAAATCAGCGACACACCGGGCGTGGAATGGCGCGTTTTGGCAATCCACGGA
>CADCAD010000016.1 GCA_902799325.1 uncultured Ruminococcus sp.
GGACGCGATTGTCTGGTACAAGCCGTATTCGGTATCTCCCAACGCCCTGAGCAGAAACGAGGAAAGCACCAAGCCGGTTATCATATTGACAACCATATTAATATATGAAATTGTGATGCCGACACTTCTCTTTTTAATCAATTACTTCCTCATCCTTAAACCAGTCGTCTTTTATCATCTGCGCTTTGCTGCAGGGGCCCTCGGCATATAAATCGGGAAAACGCTCTCCGCTTAAGATATGCTCGGACAATTGAATCAAGCGTTTTGCCGCAACCTCTGCGTTCCATATGTCTGTAATACTGCGGTATGCCTGCATGCCCATCATCTTTTGTTGTTCGGGATGTTCCAAAAAATACCGAATCCCTCTGCACAGCGCGTCGATGTTGCCGGAGGGATAGATCCATCCGTTCTGTCTGTGCTTCACCATGACGGGAACCGCTCCGGCAGCGTGTGAAGCAACCACCGCGCAGCCTGCGTTCATCGCCTCGTTCAGGACGGCTCCCCAGCCCTCCTGATGATCGGAGGTGAGCAAAAAAACGCCCGACTGTTCCATTTTTCGGCGCACCTGTTCGGGTGACAGGGCGCCTGTGAATTGAACGACCTCCGTCAAGCCGAGCTCCTCGGTCAAGCGGTGAAGCGCCTGCTCCATTTCGCCGGTGCCGATAAAGGTAAGGCGAAACCGGCAGCCGCTGTCCTTCAGCTTTTTCGCCGCGTAAAGGGCATCGTCCGGGTGCTTCCAATCGAGGAAGCGTCCGCACCAGAGGATTTCGCTGCTGTGTTTTTTCTTAAAAAGTTCCTCGGGGGCGTAAGCTTTTGCTTCCGGGAAATAGCCCCATTGGTAGGAGCAATTCTTATATAAATGAAATTTTGCGTAGTCTGCCGCCGTATAGGCGCTTGCGCACAGCATATAGAGCTGCCTGACGCCGAAATCCCGTTTTCGCCATCTGAAAAAGCGATAGAGATATTTCAGCGGACTGTTGCCTTGCTTCAGCGGCCGCTCCGAATAGTAGAAAATCAATTTGTCGCGCTTGATGCTTTGAATCAGCTGCGAGGGCGCCGAGCCGATGACAACCGCGTCGCAGTTCTCCAAAATATCACTGTTCAAATCCGCCGCGCCGATAAGATAGGGCGCCTGCAGCGACGCATAGCCCAGCTGCTTTCTTTCCTCGGGCATTTCCTCGGCGGACACAAAGTAATAGGATGCGCACTCACGATAAAACACATCGGAAACGAATTTTTGATGGTGGTTGAAAAAATTGCTTATAAATACCAGTTTCATGAAAACGAAAAATATTGTACGGTAAGCACTGAAAAAAACAGTGCTTACCGATTTGTATGTATGCTTTATCCCGATTGTTAACGAACCAGCTTATAGTTGCTAAAGGTATATTTCCCGGCAGGCAGCAAGCCGTTCATCATTTCGGCAGGCAGCGTATAGATGCCGTCCTTCAGCGCATAGTAGTTCATGCTGAAATAGTAATAGTCGCCGTCCGACAGGACAAGTCCCTTTTTGACCTTTGCGTTGTTCTCATAGTAGTAAAGCTTGCCGTCTTCCTCGTAGATGCCGTTTTTGATTTGCAGCTTGCCGTCCTTGATGAGATACTTGCCGGCAGGCAGCAGACCGTTCATCAGCTCGGCGGAAATATAGTAATTGCCGTCGGCGAGCGTTGTCAGCGTATTGGCGCCGAAGTAGTAGATGTCGTCGCCGACCTTGACGGCGCCTGCTTTTTTGGCGTAATTCTCGTAATAATAGAGCTTACCCTTGTTGTTGACCAAGCCGGTTTTGAGGATTTTGCCGTCCTCGATTTGGTAGCTTCCCTTGGGCAGCAGACCGTTCATCAGCTCGGCGGAAATATAATAGCAGCCGTCCGCCAGCGAGGTGTAGGTGTTGGCGCCGAAGTAATAGATGACGTCGCCGACCTTGACAGCGCCTGCCTTCTTTTTATAATTCTCATAATAGTAGAGTTTGCCGTTGCGGGAAACCAAGCCTTCCTTGAGAATAATGCCGTTTTCAATGCGGTAGGTGCCGGCAGGCAGCAGCCCGTTGAGCAAATCCGCGGAAATGTAATATGAGTCGTCTGCTAACGCATAATAGTTGGCGCCGAAGTAGTAGATGTCCTCCCCTATTTTCACCGCGCCTTTTACCTTTTTGTTGTCACGGTAGAAATAGGTTTTTCCGTTTTCTACATAGATGCCGTTTTTGAAAACGATTTTGCCGTCCTTGATGAGGTAATTACCGGCAGGCAGCAAGCCGTTCATCATTTCCTGCGGCAAATAGTAATTGCCGTCGGCAAGCGCATAGTAATTCATGCCGAAGTAATAATAGTCCTCGCCGAGCTTCACGACGCCTGCTTTTTGCTTGACGTTGTCGATGTAGTAATACAGCTTGCCGTTTTCCTCATAGACGCCGTTTTTCATGACGATCTTGAAGTTTTCAAACAGATAATTGCCTGCGGGCAGCAAACCGTTCATCTTGTCCTTGGGAAGGTCATATCTGCCGTCGCGGAATGCCTTGTAGTTTAAGCCGAAATAGCGATAGCTGCCGTCGCTGTCCTTTACCAGTCCTTTTTGCACCTTGACGTTGTTTTCGTAGTAGTAGTATTCGCCGTTTTCCTGATAGATGCCGTTTTTGAAAACGATTTTGCAGTCGCGGAACAAATAGTTTCCTGCAGGCAGCAAACCGTTCATTTTATCTTTTGTCAGCGTATAGCTGCCGTCGGTCAGCGCCAGCGTGTTCAAGCCGAAGTAGTAATAATCGCCGTTGTGCAGCACCAGACCCTTTGCCTGCGCAACACCTGCCTCGGCATAGACATAGCCGCCGTCTCCGAGCCTGAGAACGCCCTCCGCCTTAACGCCGGTGTATACGCCGTCCTCGCCGAAATCGTAGTAATAGCCGTTGAGCTTATGACCGTGGCGGTACATTTTGCCGTTTTCATAATAGCGGCTTCCGCGCCAGCCCTCCAACAGCTCGCCGTTTTCCATGAATCTGCCGCAGACGGCGCAGCACTGCACCGCCGCGTCGGCTTCGCTTGTCTGCCATTGGTGGAGGTTCCACTTGGCATAGAGCTTGGTGTTGCCGGTTACGGTAAGCTTGCTGCCGGGCAGCACGGGCGTTCCCGTAAAATCGGGAGAAAGATACCACGCGGTGCAGCAGGCTTCCTTGGTGGCAGCGGGAAGCGCTTGGACGGTGAAGGTATCGCCGTTGTGATAGATGACGGTATCGTGCACCAGCTCGGCGCCGTATGCGCCGATGTCGTATTTGACAAAATAGGTGTCCTCGCGGTATGCCTTGGACAGAAACGCAAAGCGCTGCGGAAGGTAATTCTTCAAAACGCCAAGGCTGCTGTTGTAGGAGGACAGAATCTGCGCGGCGTCGGTGGTGCCGAAGCGGTTCCATCTGACGGCGTTCATGATGACCGTTTTGCTCATTTTTGCCGCGATTTGATCAACGCTTGCATACAGAGAGGGATATTGTGCGGTCACTATGTCATTCCATACCCTTTGCACAACCTCCTGAAAATCGTTGTGCGAAAACAGCTGGGCAAGGAAGGAATTGTAGGATTTGTTGTCGTAGTTGATGAAGCAGTTTTGGATATACAGGCTGTTGGGCTTGTCGGTGGAGCAGGTTGTGTTAATCAAGCCGTTGATGCCCTTGGTCTGCGCAAAGGACAAATCGAAGTCCCACGCAGGACCTGCCGAAATTTTTCCGTCGATATCCTTGTACAGATAAAAGCTGGAGCTGCAGCCGTCAAAGTTGGCGCAGAATTCTTCGGTGATATACATCCTCGCAATCGACTCTACGTCCACATAATCGGTGTAGTAATGCCCTGCCGCGTTATAGCCGGTTTGGGAATAGACCGCGTCCTCGTAATCCTGATAGTAGCTGCGGATATATTCAACCTGCTCCTTGGAGGCATATTCGGGCGTTTTCACGACCACCGCCTGGCGGCGCGCGGAAATAAAGCCCGCAGCTTCGGGGGGATAGCGATAGATTTTTTCCAGCTCCAGCAGGTAGCCGCCTGTGATATTGTCGGGATTGTTCGGAACGGCGGCATATTGATAGGTGTTCGCGTCCTGTGAATCCTGATCGCCGCCTAAGGGATAGGTGTCCAAATCCGCGTCGTTCACCTTTTCGGTTTCCTTTTCCAAATCGTAGATATCCACGCGGTTTTCGCCGACCTCCACCTTTTCGGTCAGCAGATAGGCGCCCATATAATTGTTATTGATATACAGGTTCACCGGGATGGTGTCCGAGGTGACGTCTACGCCGATGGACTTGGCAAATTGGTAGGAGAGCATGTTGCGCATCAGCGTAGCGTCGCCGGCGTTTGCCAGCAGGCACCATTTCTTGGCTTTGCCCATGCCGAACAAATCCGCCTTTTTGGCAAGCTTAATATTGTAGGGCTTTTTGGCGCCGTTCCATGTGCTGTTGCCTCTGCCCTTGATGTAATCCAAATCGCCGCTGTACTGCACTGTGCCGTCGCTGTCCTGAATGTCAATGACGCCGGGCTCCTTGTAGGACTTGTCGGCGTGGACCGCATCCAGACTGCCGGACGCGGTGTTGATTCTGACAGACGCAACGTCGCCGCCGTCCAGCACGTTGACGCGATAGGTGTTTCCCGAGCAGGTCAGGGTGCAGGAGCCGTCCGCGAAGGCGTCGGTCAAGCCGCCGTTTTCGATGGCGTTGTCTCCGCAATAAACCACAGCGTCAGCGTCATACCAAACCCTGAGGGAGGATGTGTCCGTTGTTTGCGGCAGGAAAATGTAGTAGCTCTTGTCAACCGAAGAATAGTACCAGTTGGTCACGCCGATGTCTGAGCGGCTTGCGGTATCCGCGCTGCCGACAGACAAAACAGAAAGTCCTGCCTTGTTAACCTCGGCGCCTGCGGACATCATGCCGCATGACAGCAGCAGCAACAATGCCAACAGCAGACAAACTGATTTGGTGACAATGTGTTTTTTCATGTTTATCCATCCCTCCGTTATAATTTTATCAATTCAGCCGGTCAGAGCCGTTGTCCGCCGCACGCCGCGCGGAGGCATTGATAGAGTGCGGCAACTTCACCCCGAAACGGGGTGAAGCGTGAAATATTAAAGAACAATTTTGAAGTCCTTGATTTGATAGGAGCCTGCCGGAAGCAGTCCGTTCATGAACTCCTCGCTGATGTAATACTTGCCGTCGGGCAGTGCATTGTACTTCGCGGAGAAGTAGTAAATATCGTTGCCGACCTGAACAGCGCCCTTTACCTTCTTATTGTTGCGATAGTAGTAGGTCTTGCCGTCTTCTTCATAGATACCGTTCTTGATGACGAGCTTGCCGTCCTTGATTTCGTAAGAACCGGCAGGAAGCTCCACATCGTTCATGAGTTCCTTGGAGATGTAGTACTTGCCGTCGGCAAGGAAGGTCTTGGTGTTGGCACCGAAGTAGTAGATGTCATCGCCGACCTGAACAGCGCCTGTGATCTTGGCGTAGTTCTTGTAGTAGTAGGTCTTGCCGTCCTTGACCACTAAGCCTTCCTTCACGAGCTTGCCGTCCTTGATGGCATAGGTGCCGGCAGGAAGGTTGACGTCGTTCAAGAGCTCCTTGGAGATGTAGTAGCTGCCGTCTGCAAGGAAGGTCTTGGTGTTGGCGCCGAAGTAGTACACTTCGTCGCCGACCTGAACAGCACCCGTGATCTTGTTGTTGTCAACATAGTAGTAGGTTTTGCCGTCCTCGGTGACAAGGCCGTTCTTGATGGCGATCTTGCCGTCCTTGATGGCGTATTTGCCGGCAGGAAGGTCAACATCGTTCATGAGTTCCTTGGTGATGTAGTAGTTGCCGTCCGCAAGCGGCGCATAGGTCTGCGCGCTGAAGTAGTAGATGTCGCCGTTGATGTCAAACGCGCCCTTCTGAACAACGCCGTCGATGTAGTAACGGGTGGTGCCGTTGTCGTCATACAGACCGGTGTACTTCTCGATAAACTTGCCGTCTGCGCCCATTACCCAGCACTCGGGCTGTGTCCATGCGCTGACGTGCACAAGGCTGATGCCCTCAAAGCGGATACCCTGCATATCAAATGCGTAGGTGTCGCCGTCGATGACCTCAACCGCGTCGGTGGATACCTTGGTGCGTCCCTGATAGAACTTGGGACCGTAGTAGTATCTCCAGCCTTCTTCAAACTCTACCCAAACGCCGTGAGTGAGCTTGCCGTTGACAAAGTTGAAGGTGAAGTCCTTCTTGGTGGAAACAACGCTCTTGCTCTTTACGTCGCCGTTAACGCCTGCGTAGGTTTCCGTATCGAAGTAATACCAATCGTTGCCAACCTGCTGCCAGCCGGTCATCAGGTTGCCGTTGACGGAATAGTAGGTGTTGCCGTCCAGCTCCACCAGTCCGCTGAGAGGCTCGCCGCAATCCTTGCACTTGAGACTGCCGTCAACGACCTCATAGGTGTGACCGGTTGCGGGAACGGGCTCGCCCCAATTGACAACAGAGTGACAGTCGGAGCAAACGGTGCGTCCGGTGTAGCCTTCCTCGGTGCAGGTAGCCGCTTTATCCTCAGCCGCCACCTCGGTGTGGTAGTGCCACTCGCCGATGGTATTCTTCAGATTGGCAATTGAGCTGTCGAGCTCGGTAGCAACATCCTGACGGATGTTGGAGAAGCCTGCTACATAGTTGGCGGGGGTGTTAACAGAGCCTTCGGTGTACTCAACCTCGCCGAGGAACGCCTTGTAGCTGATGGTCACAGCCGGGCAGGTTGCGCCGTCGCCGTTTTTGGGAGCGCCGGAGGTCCACTGGGTGTGCGCGTCATGACCTGCGGAGCCGTCCCAAGCCCAAGCGTATACGGGGATGGAAAGCAGTGTCTGCTCGCCGGCAAGGTTGGAGCCGTCGTTGGTGATGGTGATGTCTGCCTTGCAGGCAACTTCATCAATGGTGTAGTCATAGCTGAAGCCGGCAGCGGGAGTTGCATGCTCGAGCGCCCACTTGGAAGCGGAGTTCAGCCAGATGGTGGTGGTGATTTTGTTAATCTTTTCCGCCTGATCGGTGTTAACCAGCAGGTTGTACTGCGCGCCGGTTTTAACCTTGCCCTCTGCAAGCGCCTCGCCTACTAGCGAAACGGTGGGATAGGTCGCGTCGGAGGCAACGGTGATCTGTCTGGTCATCTTGGTGACGTTGCCCTGCTTGTCAGCGATTTCAAAGGAAACATCGTGAATGCCGTTGGGCAGCGTGAAGTAGCCGGTGTTGATTTTGCCGGCGGAGAACTTGCAGGCAACCTCCTGACCGTCCACATAAACCTTTGCGGACGCGCCGTCAATACCGGTTGCGTTGCCGGGATTGTGAGCGGTGTCCTCGGCAGCGTCAGCGGTGAAGCTGAGAACATTGGTGTTCACGGTGCCGCCGTTGAGCGCATAGGAGCCCAAGTCGTCCAGCGCAAGCGGATTGGAGATGACGGGAGCGTCACGATCGTCCACTACGTCGGAGTAGTCAAGCGTGATGTCGTCGATGTAGAAGGTAACCTTTTCAGCGCCCTTGGCAGAAGAGGAAACAATCCACTGAATGAACGCGGGAGCATAGTTGCTGTCCGAAGCGCGTGTCAGGGAGCCGTCTGCCTTCTTGTAGTAAGAGGTGGTTACATAGGTGGAGGAAATATCATCCAAATCGCAGTATACATATGCCCAGCCTGCCTCGGGAATCTTGTCGCTGGTCAGCTTGGAGAATCCCTTCTTGACATACTGATAGGTAAAGTACAGATAAGCGGTGTTGAGGGTGGTGCCGTTCTTGTAGGTGTAAGCCAAACGTGAGCAGGAGCCTACGGCTTCCTCGGGGATATACATCCACATACCGATGCGTGTGCCGGTAACGCCGGTTTCCACATCGCGGAACACCTTGGTGTCGCCGAGGTAATACAGATAGCCGTACATCCAGTTCTGGAAGGAAGAAGCCTGGGTGTAGTCATAGGTATAGCCGAGCGCGTAGTTGCCGGAGTGAACCTTGCCGTTTTCCTTGGTGGCAAGGAAGGTGCTCTCTCTGGCGCCGCAGCTGACACAGTTGCCTGCGCCGTTGTTTGCCTTATCGGAGCTGTAGGCGTTGGTATAGCCGTTGGTATAGGCGCCTGCTTCCGCAGCGGCTACCATGCCGTAGTAGTCTGTCCACTCGGAAACGTCGCCGTCCTCGAAGTCAAACAGAACTTCACTGCCTTTGCCGAAGATAACGTTGACGGTTGCGGCGGGAAGCTGTGCATACTTATACGCAGCGGTAACGGTTCCCGAAGGAATGGTTTCGTCTGTGGGAGAGGAATAAATGAAGCCGTCCATGGAGCCTGCGCTTACAGTGAAGTCATAGCTGCCGGCGGGCGCATAAACCTCAGCGCCGTTGTACATAGCGGTGATTTCAAAGTTAGCGGTCTTGCCGTAAGGAACGGTTTTCTCGTCAGCCGAGAACGCAAAGGAAGTGGGATTGACAACGGTGATGTCGATGGAGCCGACAACGCTGTCGTTATACAGCATGTTCGCGGTCACGGTGCCGGTTCTGCCGGTGGAGTGGAACACGCCGTTTTTAATGGTGCCGAAGCCGGGCTTGTCAGCGAAATAGAAGTGCTTGCCTGCGCCTACCCAATCTTCGTTGGCGGTTTCCTCGGGGCGGAAGTAAACGGTCTTGGCGCCTGCGGCAACGGTGATGTTAGCGCTGTCGCCGCCGGGAATCCAAGTGGTGGTATCGCCGGCAACCTGAACAGCCTTGACCTCTGCGTTTTCCGCCAAGGTGAAGTCAAGCATATACTCGCCCTGGTTATTGGGATTTTCAGCCAGCTTAAACGCGGCGTTGGGCTGCCAGTCGGTCATGCTGCCGACAAGGTAATAGCCGTCGGTTACCGCTTCGTCGGAAAGCGCGGTAGCAGGCTCGGTCAAAGACCATGTGACGCCTTCGGGAATCTCTGCAAAGCCGCCTGCGGCGTCCGCGCCGGTAGCGCTGATTTGAACGTCCGCGTTGGGCGCGTTGTAGGCATACTCGGTGGAAAGGTTAGCGTGATCGAAGGTTCCGTCGGAAACAGCGGTGGAGATAACCATCAGGGTGTTGGAAACGGAACGGACCGTACCATCGCAGCACACGTTGCGAACTTCGATTTCATCGCTGCCCTCGGGCTTTGCGGCATAGGTAGCGGAGCCGCCGCCGTCGAGCTCAATAGCGTCTACGCAGCCGAGCTCCAGCATCAGCTGCGCCTGCTCGGCATAGGTCAAGCCGATGGAGTAGGGCTGGTTGTTGCCGTCAGCCAGCATGAGCACTACGGAGCCGTCTGCCTTCAGACCGACAGTGGAGCGGGGATACTTGTTAACAGCGTCGAGGTTGGAAATAACCGCACCGTTTTTAACCAGCATCAAATGACCGCCGACAGCCTCCACAACGCGGTCGGCAACGCTGCCGAATTCGCCCTTATCACCAATCATATAAGAGCCGTCGTCGAGTTGGGCAAAGAACTGGTAGCTGTTGCCGGTTGCAGTGCCGTTGATGTTAACGCCTTCCATTACAAACGCGCCGGTGGGCTGACCGGTGGTTACGTTGTAATAAGCGGCGTTGGTGGTGGCTACGACGTTGTAGCCTCTTTTGGCTTTGGCGGCATTCGCCTGTTCTACAACAGTCGCTTTGCCCCAAACGCCGGTGTTGTCGTTGTCGTGATAGTTTGCCTTGACCTGTGTGGTACCGTTGTTGACGTCACAATCAACCACGAAGTACTGCACACGCTTGCCGTTCTTGTCATACGACACGACGCTTGTCTCGGTTACGCCGGGAGCCAGCTTGGTCTTGGTCTGGGACGCAACGGTCAGGCTATTGGCTGTTTTTTCAACCGCGGAGGCAGAGATAGCCACAGATGAAGTGATCATCAGCGCCGACAAGCCGATCGCCAGCACGCGAGACAGTTTTTTGAGTGCATGCATTTTTCATTTCTCCTTTACAGAAATTTTAATATTAACGCCATACGAGGCATAATACCCAAGATTAGCCGCCCTGATACAAGCGGATATACTCCGCAAACCTGTCCTGTGCGTCAAACTGCTTTGCTTTGGCAACACAGGCGTCAGAGGAAAAGGGCTTTTTTTCACAGACGCGGTGAATTTCACGCTCCAGTGTGTCGATATCATTTTGCGGCACCACAGCGCCGCACGTTGCGTCGATGCACTCGGGGCTGCCGCCGGTGTCAAAGGAAATGACAGGCGTGCCGCAGGCGAGCGCTTCCAAATTGGCGGTCGGAAAATTATCCTCGCGCGTCGGATTCGCAAACACGTCCGCCGCCGTATAAACCTCCGCCAGCTCGCGCTGATTTTTGGTGCGCGGTATATGTAAAACGCCGTCGGGCAAAGCGCCCTCGGGAATATCGCCGCCGACCAGCACCACCCGGTAGTCATCGCCGAGACGGTTTGCCAGCGCGGCAAAGACGTCGAGTCCCTTCCGCTGTTCCCAAATCATCGCCACACCGAGAACGATTTTTTTGTTTTCAAGCGCATAGCGGCGGCGGAAATCGGACGGAGAAGGACAAAACACCGCAAGGTCGATGCCGTTATGTATCACCTTGACGGGATAATCGCGCAAAAAGGACATTTTCACCTGGTTCGCAAGCCACTGCGAAGGCGTGATAATTGTCAAATCCAGCTTTTTAAAAAGCTTCTTTTTATGCGTATACAGAGAATGGCTTTTATCAAAGAACCACGAGTATTGCTTTTTTTGCGGACAATTGCCGCAGGCTGTTTTCCAGCGGTCGCACCCTGCCGCATCGTAGTACATACAGTAGCCGGTGAACGCCCAGCAATCGTGAAACGTCCACAGCACCTTTATGTTATGCGCCTTGATCCAGCCAAAGAGCATATCCAATCGGCAGGCATGACTGTGAAGATTGTGCAGATGAAGCAGGTCGGGCTGAAGCTCCTCCAGCTTTTGAATTAATTGTTTGGTAGCCGAAGCGCCCTCAAAGCCCCAGTTGCCCCACAGTCGGGAGGCAAGAGCTGCCTTTTTGAGCTGCCATTCGGTATTGTAGCGGCAGCCGCGGCTGTAGGCGGCACTTCCGTTGTTATAGAGAATATAATTGTCGATTCCGTATTCCGCTGACAAGTCGCTCAGGGAAACGCAAATCTTGCCGGTGCTGCCTGAACCGCAGACAGCGTTGATTTGAGCTACAACCATTTTTTATCCTTATTGCATGCAAACGCATGCGGTTTAAATTGCCCATGCAGGGATATAGGGATACACATGCAGAATATCCGCCGTTGTATAGGCGCGGAAGAAATACCAAACGGTAAAGAAGCCGACCATCACCACAAAAGCGACGCGCGCTGTTCCGCGATTTTTCTCCGATGTATAGTTGATGATCCGGGGAATCAGCAGCGGAACGAACACCAAATAGTAATAGTTCATGCGCATGGCAACCGAGTTGATGCCTGCGAAAATCTGCAATACCGCAGCCAGAAACAGCAGGTTTCGCAATCCGATGGTGTCCTTGTCCAGCAGCTCCGGGTCGGGAAGCGCATAGCAAAACAGGAAGAAAACCATCAGCAGGACAAACACAAGCATCGCGCCGGTTTCTTTGATGGAAATCTTGCCGGAGTCGGATATAAAAACCGCCAAAAACGAAAAGACGGGAACCCGGAAAATGTATATCAAAATGATGACGGGAATCAGCAGCAGCAAATTGGTGTTCAGCCTGAAATGCAGGTGATAGACAGGATACAAAAGAAGCATGATGACAGCTGAATGGTGGATAAAATACGCCAGCGCCACCATCAGCAGAAAAAACACAAAGCGCCTGTTTTTGGTAAAGTAATACGCCGGCACGACAAACGCGACGGACATCACCTGCCGCAGCGCAGAAAAGTAGATGGAAAACAAGCCCAAGCCCAGAAAAATGACAATCGAAAGATACGCATATTGATCGGCTTCAAAATAGTATAAAACCAACATCGGCACCAGAGCAATCAAAGCGCAGACGACCATCATCACGCGGAAATTCATGGTGAAAATCGAGATGGTTTTCGCCAGCAAATAAAAACCGATATCGATATTGTTTGAAAAAGCGGAGGAAAAGATTTTTCCGTAGCTCATGCGCGAGGCTTCAATGAACATTGTGTGATAGTTTAAGGTATCAACGCCCAAGCGTTCGCTTCTGAAGCACAGCAGGGTGAGCCAAATCACAAAAAAGGAAACGACAACTAAACGGTTGCGCGTCTTTCTGTTGAAGAAAGACTCTCCCAGCAGCGCCAGCAGCGCAGGGACGCCAACCATTACAAAATACGGCCACATCATTTGGTGCAATTTCTCCTTCTAAGCGGTTTTCACTCTGCGAAACAGTTTATAATATATTTTGCGGATAAACGGTCTGAAAGAACCGTAGCAGCACAAAAGCCTCAGCTTCATTTTTTGCCCGAAGCTGAACAAGCCGTGCTTTCCGGCTTCCTCCATGCACAGAGAAACCGAGGGCTTGTTGCCGTGAACCGCTTCTCCCTTTGCATAGCAGTATAAAAAGTTATAGTCCTTTTTATCGCTGCAGGCGGCAAACGCAGGAGCCATCATCTGCGCAATCTGCTGCGCTTCGGTGTGATAAAGCTGCGGCATGGTCTGCGTCACCTGCCTGTCGTGGACACGGTAGTGCACGCCCAAATCGCTGCTCATGACCAAATCATACGGCTGCATAAAAATCTTCCACCACATGAGGATATCCTGACAGTAGCGCAGCGATTCATCAAACAAGCCGACTTTGTCAAATACGCCTCTCGGAATGAGAAACGAACAGCCTCCGGCGCTGTTTTTGATAATATTGATAAGCGCATCCTTGTGCCGAAAAAACCTGTCCGGCTTTTGCACAAAGGAATTGGGATACACCTGTGAATGTTTATTGATTTTATCGGAGGAGCAATAGGCGATCACCGAGTCGCTGTCGTATTGCTGCAGCAGCTTCACCTGGTTTTCCACCTTTGTTTTTTCATATACATCATCATGCGACAGCCACGAAAAATAGCTGCCCTGCATGTTTCGGATGCCGTAATTGAGGGCGGACGAAACACCGCCGTTTTTCTTTTCGAAATACCTGATTTTATCGCCGTAGGAACGGGCAACCGCGGCGGTTGCGCCGCTGTCCGTTGAGCCGTCGTTGACAACCAGCACCTCAATGTGCGGATAGGTTTGGGAAAGCGCGCTGTCAATCGCTTCTCTCATATAATCAACACCGTTGTATACGGGAATAACGATAGATACCAACGGTAAATGTGACGTCATAACAATCTCCTCAACTATACTCTCCGCTTTAGCCGCCGCGCCGCCTTGCCCATCAGCAACGGCATGGATGCGTTTTCCGCTCGGCAAATCAATACAGTGAAACGGCATACAGGATAAATCCGGGCGGGAAGCGCTTGCGCGTACAGGGGATGACACATAGTCCGCTTATCCGTCGTGTCAACTGCCATAATAGATATCCTTCAGTTCTTTTTTTACCGCCTCAAAGCTGTATCGGAGCGCGGTTTCCCTGCCTTTTTGGCTGAATCGGTCATACAGCCTGTCGTCTGACAAAAGGCGGATGACGCTTTGCTCCAATGCCTTCACATCATCGTTTTCCACCAGATAGCCGCTGACGCCGTCCTCGACCAATTCGTTGTGACCGCGGTTTTTGGTGGCAACCACCGGGCTGCCCGACAGCATGCCTTCAATCAGGTTGAGTCCGAGCCCCTCGCGGCGGCTGCAGGAAACGCTGAGCGCGCACGCCCTTTGGTAGTCCTCCAGATTGAGCGTATAACCCAACAAACGAACATGGGGCTGCATGTGCAGCTGTTCTATGAGATGTTCCAGATTGCTTTTTTCGGCGCCGTTGCCGGCAATCAATAATTGCGCGTCCGGCACCGCGCGAACGATTTCCGGCATGGCGCGGATAATCATCGCCTGGTTTTTATTCGGCAACAGCTCGCCGACACAGAGAATGGCTTTGTCCCGGACGGACAGCTTTTCTCTCAGCGCGGCAGCTTCGCCTGCTTTTGCCAAATGATAGCGTCTTGTGTCTACACCGACGCCGTGGATATGCCTGACCGGGCACTTGAATTTTTGCTGCGCCAAGCGGTAGTCTTCCTCATTGATGGTAATCAGGACGTCGTTATAACGTGAAAAAAGCTTTTCAATCGGGTAGTAAACCAGCCAGTTCTTTTTGGAAGCGCCGTCGTAAAAATGGAAGCCGTGCGCGGTATAAAAAACGCGTGTGCCCTTCCTGCGGCAGCGCCTTGCCGCCCATCTGGTCAGTATGCCGCCGACGGGCGTGTTGCAGTGGATGATATCGTACTGCCCGTCGCTGATAATCTTTTTCAGGGCGCGGTATGCTTTCAGGTTTTTGGCGCTAAACGGTGAGCGTTCAAACGGCACATCAAAAACCTTATCGGCAAAATTCAGCTTCAGCCCGTTTTTTTCGGCAAGGTTATCGCGCGCGGCTACGTGGATGACCACGTCCTTGTCTGTTTCACGGAGCATCTCTATAAGCGCCCGGTGGAACTGACAGATATGACTTTGTACCGTCGCGGTGATTAATACCTTTTTCACTTCGTCAATCCTTTTTCGGTTAATACGGAAGCAACGTATTGAAAGTATAATACAAACGCTCCTTGAGCGCCCGTGTTTTGGTGTGATTCACATCGACAATGGCTTCCGCCGCGCGGTCGATGCGGCTGTCCATGCGCTCACGGGCACGCGTATAGAGGACATCCTTGTAGCGGTTTTCGTAAGAGGTGCTCAGCAGCAGCTCCAGCACCTTTCGGTTGTTATACGGAACGGTAATCATATCGGAGAACATGTGCTCGCACACAATGGTAATGCCGTCGCGTGCCGGCCAGTGCCATTCCCAGTAGAGCTGATCCTGCCATGGAATCGGGCGTTTGTCGTCCGATTGGAAATAGTTGTCCAGATAATGCCTGAAAACCTTATCCGTTTCGTTCACAATTTTGCGGTTGAGCAAAAATTTATAGAAGGTGGTGCATTTACGGGGCGAGGGCTTTTTGCCGAATGACATTTTTCCGGCGTAGCGCTTGGAATATCTTGCCCTGCACACCTCCGACGCCCACGATTTTACCTCGACGTCAAAGTCATTGCGCTTGTCCAGATAGGCGCGCTTGCGCACATCGTTGGGATTGTTGTCGCGGATATCGCCGCCGTTCCAAATCAGGATGGCACGAATCCCTTCAATATTGTCAAACGCTTCATCTTCGTAGGGGATTTCATAGAGGGTATGGCGCAGTCCGAGCGCCTTGCAGATGGCAACGGCGGCTTCGGCGTCGGGGCGCTCGTTCGGCTGTGAATCATAGCTGAAATATTGAAATTTATCATAGATGCCGTTGGCTGCCGCCAAGGTAGTTTTGCTGTCACAGCCGCCCGTCAGCGAAATGGCGGGACGCTCCCACTTTGCCGCAATAGCCTCCATCGTTTTTTGCATGGCGCTGCACACGCGTTTCACCGCCTCGTCATCATCAATGTCGAGATAGTGAGGAGAATAAAAGCGCACGGGCTTGATTTCGCCGCCCACCTTGAGATAGTGGTTCGGCGACAGGCGCTCAACCTCGGCGAATTTGGAACAGACGCCGGGAAGCTGGTTGCCGAAATGATAAAAGGTTTTGCAGGCGCGCAGCCGCGTGATGTACGGATCCTCGGTAAAGCCGGTAAAATCGGCAATCAAATTCACATGCGAGGACGCATAAAACGGTGCGTTTCCGTCGGTAGTAAAAAACACCGGGAAAAGCCCTACTGTATCGTTTAAAAGCATCATGCTGCCGTCACGGATAACAAACAGGCAGAAAACGCCTGTTAAATGATTAATCTCGTCAAAAAGCAGCGCGTTGTTTTCTATTCTTTTAAGGAGTTCCTTTAAAATGCCGTTTTCGTCGGTTTCGCCCGAAAACGGGTTGTAGGCGTGACCGAATAAGCCGACGGTGTTTTTGCCGTCATTTTCTATATAACAGGGAAGCTGCGGATGATGAAACAGAAAAAACTTGCCGGCCTGCTTTTGAATCCATTCGCCGTAAAACGGATAGCCGCTGTCCTGTGGGCATGTATCGGTAATCAAATAACCGCGGCAATACAGCTTTGAACGGAGATAAAGGTCGTTATCACACAATTTTTTGACTGTTTCGCGTTCCATCTTCTATTCCCCTCATCACCACATCGTTCAGCCTTTCGGCGTTGCCGTTGCCGGCAAAGCTGACATGCGGTGTCAGTATCACATTTTTCATCTGCCACAGCGGACTGTCGGCAGGCAGCGGCTCGTCCTCAAACACATCCAGCGCCGCGCAAAGCGATTGCTTCGACAAGGCTTGCAGCAAATCCGCCGTCTTAACCACCCTGCCTCTGGAAATATTGACAAAAACGCAGCCCTTTTTCAGCCGGGCAAAAAAACGGCTGTCAAGCACCCCTTCGGTGTCCGGGGTAAGCGGCAGGCACACGATGACCGCGTCCGCCTGCGACGCCGCTTCGCCAAGGTTTTTTAAATCAAAGATTGTATCAAAATGCGGCTGCTGTGCCGCACAGACGTCCACGCCGTACACCCGGCACCCAAACGCCGCAAAGCGCGCGGCGCAAGCGGAGCCGACGCTGCCGCAGCCGATGATACATACGGTGCTGCCGCAGAGCTCGCGCAGGCTTCTGTCCTTTTGCCAAAGGCATTTGGACTGGTTGTCAAAATACAGGCGTAATTTGCGGTAAAACGCCAGCACCGCCATCACCGCATGCTCCGCCATGGGGATGCTGTAAACGCCCTTGGCGGTGTACAGCGCGATGTGATGCGCTTTGATATAAGCGGCAGGAACCCTGTCGGCGCCTGCGCTGGTAAGCTGAATAAAGCGCAGGGAGGTAAAAAGGGATATGTCGTGGTGCAAAAACAAGCCGTTGCACACAACGCCTTCTATCGCCGCCGGGCTGCACGGAAGACTGTCCTGCTCCTGCTGCATAAACACAACGGTATGTCCGCTGCGCTCAAGCACGGGAATGAGCTTATCCGCGCCGCTCCATGCACCGGTTATCAATAAATTCATATTACATCTTCTCTACTATCTGCCGAACAATTTCAGCGGTTTCAAGGCGGTTGTTTTCCCATTTTTCGGAATGTTTTCCGCAGTACGCTTCATACTCCCGAATAGCTCTTACGCCGTTCATAAACACCGCCCGGATAGCGTCGTAATCGTGCATTTTTTCGGTGTTGCAAAAGCTTCTGGAAAGAATTGCCATCTTGGAATCCAGGCGGTAATGCTCCATGATGACATGCTCGGAGGTCAAAAGTCCTCTGCCCAACGAAGCAATTCCGCCGAAGCCGTAGCGAATGCCGGCTTTTTTTATTTTGCCGCAAAGATAATCCACCGTGCCGTCGGTGAGCACCTCAAAGAGAAATTTTTTTCCGTAGCCGATGCTCAAATCGTTAATGCCGATGTGGATTTCGTCTATTCCGTCCAGCGTCAGCAGCGCGTCAATCTGCGCCGCCGCCTCGGGCGTTTCCAATAGTAAACAGACCTTTGCGCGTCCGCCCACCATGCCGATAAAGCGCTCGGCTTCTTCAACAGATTTAAAATACGGCAGCATGATGACGTCCGCGCCTGCGCGCAGTATGTCCTCTATTTCCTGCGCGGAGCCGGAATAGAGCGAATTGCAGCGCACCAAAAGCTCCGATTTTGTCACTGCCTTGCGCACCGCAGCGATATCTTCAATTGTGTGTGAACACAAAACCGTATCCAATCCGCACTGGCGCTCCGCTTTTCCGATATATTCCATATCCAGAAAAATGCGGTCAACGCCTGCGTCCTGCGCTATGCCTGCAACAATAGGGTTATTTGTGATATACATCAAGCAAATACTCATATTACACCTTTTTGAAACAGCGTTCAGCTATCCTTCACAACCGTTTCTCCGTCATTGAGATTATCGGATCCTGCAAACACCTGCCCGATTGTCTTAAAAAATATTTTGATATCCAGCCAAAAGGAAACATGATCCACATACCAAACATTCAGCCGGATGCGCTCGTTCCACTCCACGTTTTTTCTGCCGTGCACCTGCGCCCAGCCGGTCAGTCCCGGACGCACCTCAAACATTCTGCGCTGTTCGTCGGTGTACTCCTCCAGCTTCCACGGATGATAGGTCAGCGGAGGGCGCGGTCCGATGATGCTCATGTCGCCGCGCAGAATATTGACAAGCTGGGGCAATTCGTCTATGCTGGTTGCCCGGATGATTCTGCCGACGCGTGTTACGCGCGGATCGCCCTTGCCGGAGTACACGCCTGTCCCCTCTTTTTCGGTGTTCACCTTCATGCTTCTGAATTTCAGCAGGGTGAACACCTTTGCGCGATAGCCGATTCTCTCCTGCTTGTAAAACACCGGTCCGCGCGAATCTATTTTGACCAGCAGGGCTGTCAGCAAAAACAGCGGACTGAGCACGATGAGCCCGACTACGGAAAGAAGGATATCCAAACACCGCTTCATACCCTTTTTATACAATACTATTCCCTCAAATACATACGCCTGCGCCAAGGGCGCAACCGTTTATTTTTTATAATATTCGCTGTAATAATATCCGCTGCCGCGTTTGTAGTAGCCCTTGCCGTGACCGCCCTTGCCGTTATAAATCATACCCAAAATCTTGGCGTCGGAAAATTCAAGCTGACGGAAGGTTTCCTTGATTTTTTTATATTCGGAAAGATTGTGCCGCACCACCAGCAGATAGCCGTCCACCTTGCCGGACAAAATAGCCGCGTCCGTCACGATGGTGACCGGCGGAAAGTCCAAAATGACATAATCATAGTATTCCTTGAGCAGCGCAATCAGATTGTCCATCTGCTGTGAGCTGAGCAGCGAGGTGGGATCGGGCGGAATATCGCCCGACGCCAGCACGTCGATGCCGTACTCGGATACACGTTGAATCAAGTTGCTTTGAATATCATCGCTGCCTGCCAAATAGTTGCTCAGACCGGGCTTGGTTTTGATGCCGATTTTGGCGGCAATCGTCGGCAGACGCATGTCACAATCAACCACGATAACCTTCTTGTTCGTCTGCGCCAACGACACCGCTATATTGATGGCGATGGTGCTTTTTCCCTCGCCGCGGTTGGCGGACACCACGCCGATGCATTTGCTGTCGGTGCCCGGCAGCGAGAAAAGCACGTTGGTTCTCAGCGTTTTATACGCCTCGCGCATCGGGAACGAGGAATTCTCCGACAAAATCATCTTCTTGGGATCAAACAATTGTGAAACCGCTTTACGCTTTTTCATGGTCTTGTCCTCCCTTGCCGCTGTCGTTATTTTCCTTTTGATTGTCTTTTTCGTAATAATAGTTATAGTAGTAGTAATTCTTATGATGATAATGAATCTGAGTATGATATTATAGCTATTAAAAGGAGACATTAATTCAATTAACTAATTATGTCAAATTTATAAATAAATATATTTTTAATTATATTAAATTAAATCAT
>CADCAD010000017.1 GCA_902799325.1 uncultured Ruminococcus sp.
AAATCGGTGCCAAGATGATTTATATCAGCACGGATTATGTCTTTCCCGGGGATGGGGAAGAGCCTTATGAAACAACTGATGCGAAGGGGCCGCAGAATGTTTACGGCAAGTCGAAATTGCTCGGTGAGCAGGCTGTGCAGGAATTGTTGGCGAAATATTTTATTGTCCGTATTTCCTGGGTGTTCGGCATTAACGGCAAGAACTTTATCCGCACGGTGCTGAACCTGGCCAAGACCCATAAGGAACTTACCGTAGTGGGGGATCAGATTGGTTCGCCGACGTATACCCGGGATTTGGCAGTGCTGTTGGCCGATATGGCAGCAACGGAAAAATATGGTGTTTATCATGCGACCAATGAAGGTTTTTGCTCCTGGGCAGAATTTGCCGCTGAGGTATTCCGTCAGGCCGGTAAGGAGGTCACGGTTACGCCGGTGGATTCCTCGGCCTATCCGACCAAGGCTGTGCGGCCCAAAAATTCCCGCATGAGCAAGGCGGCACTAATCGAAGCTGGCTTTAAGCCCATGCCGCGCTGGCAGGATGCTGTGGGCAGATACCTGATTGAACTGCAAACTGAAGAAGCGCTTAAGGCATAACGCAATAAGGGGCTGTTGCATGAGTGAAAAAATCACTTATGCACAGCCCCTTGGCTTTTTCCAGTTGAGAATATCTTATTTTTAGAGCAAAATATAGGAATTTTGAGCGCAAGACACCAGACGGTCTGAAAATCGTCTTTGTTTCTTGCGCTCTTTGATTTTTTAAGCAGCGTTATCCACAGGGATTCGGTGCCGATTCAGCTTTTCTGCCTGTATTTTGCAGTGCAGCTTTTGAATGTTATAAGCCATAGCCAACAGCATCGTTTCCACAAGGACATTTTTATTGCCACGGGTTAAAAATCGACGGAAGGTCATATCCGCTTTTACCATGGCAAAGGCTCCTTCGGCCTGGATGCTACGATTTACCCGCAACTGGATGCCTTCCGGTGAGGTTATCCGTTCCAGAGCTTCCTGCCGCTGGCGCTGAAACCGTTTGGATACTTCTATATTCTTGGTTCGCTCTTCCAGCGGAGTCTTGCAGTGATTTCCGTGTATACATTGACTTTTTACCGGACAGTCTTTGCAATTCTCGCAGCTGTAGTGGGTTATCTGGCTATGGAATCCTGTTTTACTTTTCCGGATAAATTCCTTGGTTACGGTCAATTTCCTGCCTTGGGCACACAGATAGGCATCCTCATCGGCCAGATAGGTCATGTTTTCCCTGCGGCCAATGTCCTGTTTCCATTTTCGAGTCTTGCTCTTCTCGTAGTTGCTTGGCTTGATAAAAGAACTCTGCTGATTGGTTTCGAGATAAAGATAGTTCTCTTCGCTCTCATAACCAGAATCTGCTACTACATTGCGGTAACGTTTGTTCGTATAGCGTTCCAGTTCCTGTAAAAATGGAATCAGGGTCGTCGTGTCCGTTGGCTGCGGACCAACCGTAGCCCAGGTAACGAATTCGGAATCTGTGCCATACTGGATGTTGTAGGCAGGTTTTAGCTGGCCGTTTTTCATGGCATCCTCCTTCATCCGCATGAAGGTGGCATCTGTATCTGTCTTGGCAAAACTGTTGCGATTCCCCATGATATGCAGGTATTTGTTGTATTTTTTTAGCCGGGCGATGAACTCGTCCAGCTGTTCCATGGTTTTCTGCAGGCTAGTTTTGCGTTTCCCAATTCCATGGACAAACTGGATTCCCTGCTCCTTCTGCCTGACTTTCAATTTGCGGCGCAGCTTCTTTAGATGGTGCAGGTGGATATCTTTGCCATGTGAGAGGGAAACCGAAAAATCTTCCTTGACTTTGTCCACGAAGTCTGGCAGCTTTTCCATAAGCTTGGCTTGATTCTTTTGGACAGACTTTTTCCAAACAAACTTGTATTTGTTGGCAACGGATTCGATTTTTGTTCCATCGATGAAAATATCCTGTAGGGAAATAGCTCCCATATCTTCCAGCATGAAGTCCATCTGGGCAAACAGTTCCTTAATGCAGGAAGCCAAATGTTTGGAACGGAACCGGGCGATGGTTGTATGGTCAGGCACAGGCTTGCCCTCCAGCAGGTACATGAAATTGATATCCCGCCTGCAGGCAAGTTCTATTCTGCGGGAACTGAAAATATGATTCATCCCGGCATAGACAATGATGGCCAACATCTGCCTTGGCGACGCCAAATTTCGATCTATCCGCTGATAGGTCTTTTCCAGTGCCGTAATATCCATACCCCCAATACAATGGCGAAGCAGGCGGACGGGGTCATCTTTGTCAATCTGAAATTCAAGATTAAAAGGAAGAAATACTTGATAACCTCCTTCAAAAGACGTATAATCTCTTTGTGAATTTGGTTTTTGCATATCTAAATTCTACACCTAATCCCGAGGCATTCAAGCCCCGGGATTATCTTTTTGTCCATGAAAAAGGACTGCTGCACGTCACATTACGTGCAACAGCCCCTTTTTTCTGTCCCCAGGCTAAGCCATCGTGGTGGAGGGATATAATTCTAGGTTGCTGATGAAATGTCCTGCAAGGAAGGGATGAAAGGTGGTTTTGCAAATGAAGCGTATTTCTTGCAGGTATTAGGTATGGGATGTAGAAGAAATACGTGATCATTGAAATTATGGGGTGATGACATGGATGAGGAGATAAGTTGGCAGGAGCTTATCCGCAGGCACCTCCAGGTTCACGGTGGGGAACCCCAGACGCCGCTTCCCGATGCCGTTTCCGTGGGTGATGATGCTGACGGGCTTGCTCGGCGCACTGCCGACGCTGCTCTACTTTTTCCCGAACGAGCCGACCAGAAAGCAGTTTTATCTCCGCGTGGTTTTGCACTATTTGCTGATCAACGCGGTGATTCTCGGCGAGGGGTGGCTGCTGGGCTGGTTTGCCACCGTGCCGCAGCTTTTGATCATCGCAGCGATGATTCTGGTGGTGTACGGGCTGGTGTGGCTGTTCAGCATCATCGCTGAAAAAACGCAGGCGGACAATATCAATAAGGCGCTGCAGCGCTTTAACGAGGATGAGGAGCCGCAGGACAGCGCGCTGTAATACTCTTACCGCACGCTGATGCAACTTGCCGCCCCAAAAACGCAGCTTAGCGCCGGGCGGCTTTTCTTTTTTCAGCGTTTGTGATAGGATAGTGTTGTCAGGAGGGAATCGGCATGGCAAACATCATTGAAGTAAACCGGTTGATTAAAAATTATAAAGAGGTGCAGGCGGTGCGCGATATCAGCTTTTCGGTAGAGGAGGGCTCGTTTTTCGCGTTCCTCGGCGTCAACGGCGCCGGCAAAAGCACCACCATCAACATCCTTTGCACCGTGCTGCAAAAGACGTCGGGGCAGGTGAGCGTCGGCGGCTTTGACCTTGACCGCGACGCGGATAAAATCAAGGACTTAATCGGCATTGTCTTTCAGGGCAGTGTGCTCGACAAACAGCTGACCGTGCGCGAAAATCTTGTGTCGCGCGCCGCCTACTACGGGCTTTCCCGTGACGAGGTGCGCCGCCGCATTGACGAGCTGAGCGACGCCTTTGCGCTGAAGGATATCCTCAGCCGCCGCTATGAACGGCTCAGCGGCGGTCAGAAGCGCCGCGTGGACATCGCGCGCGCCCTGCTGAACCGCCCGAAGATTCTGTTTTTGGACGAGCCGACCACCGGGCTTGACCCGATGACGCGCGTCATGGTGTGGGACGTCATCCACAAGCTCCGCCGCGAAACGGGGCTGACGGTGTTCCTCACCACGCACTACATGGAGGAAACCGCGCTGTGCGACAAGGTAGTCGTTATCGACGCCGGCAAAATCGCCGCCATCGGCACGCCGCACGCTTTAAAGCAGCAATACGCCGGCAGCCGCCTGCTGTGGTACACACCGCAGTCCGAGCAAGCCGACGCGCTTTTGCGCGGCGAGGGGCTCAGCTTTTCCTACCATCTCGACTGCTACCGCGTGGCGCTGCAGGACAGCGCGCAGGCGGCGCAGCTGCTGCGGCGGCATGACGCCGTGCGCGACTTTGAGTTTATCAAGGGAAACATGGACGATGTGTTTTTGAATGTGACGGGGAAAAGGTTGGGTGATTAAGATGACGGCTGTCAAAAGCCTGCGCGCCTTCAAGGGCATGACCGTGCGCAATATCAAGGTCTACAGCAAAGACAAAATCGCGCTGCTGCTGTCCATGCTGACGCAGATTATCGTGCTGTCGCTGTTTTTGCTGTTTTTAAAAAGCAACTATGTTGATGTCATTAATAATTCTTTGGGAGAACTAAAAGACCTCCTCGAGCAAAAGGATATCGAAGCCATCGTCAACGCATGGCTTGTGTCGGGCGTGGTGGGCACCTCGGTTGTCACCGCCTCGCTCAACGCGCTGAGCGTCATGGTGCACGACAAAATGGACAGGCTCGACTATGACTACACCGCCGCGGCGGTCAAGGGCAGCACCGTGGTGTTCTCCTATTTCACGGGCGCGGCTGTCAGCTCGTTTGCCGTCAGCGCCATTTTGCTCACCGCCGGGCTTGTGTTCCTGCTGGCAGGCGGTGTGTTCCTCTACAGCTTCACCGACATTCTGCTGCTGTACGCCACCGTGCTGCTCGGCTCGGTGTCCGCCACCATGGTGCTGATGACGTTTGTGTCCTTCTTTAAGAAGGATTCCACGCTGTCGGCGTTCGGCATACTCGTATCGGTCGCCATCGGCTTTGTGGTCGGCGCGTATATGCCGGTCAGTCAGTTCAGCGAAAATGTGCAGACCGTCGTCAACCTGGTGCCCGGCTCGCAGATTACCGCGCTGCTGCGCCAATCGCTGCTGCAGCCCGCCATCGACAACGCTGACAAAATCCTCGGCGGCGTGGACAATCACGCCTTTGCGCAGTCGATGAACGACGTCTTTTCGCTGAAGCTCCACTTGTTCGGCGAAAGCTATGGCACAGCGTTTATGCTGCTCTATTCCTTTGCCGCCGTCGCGCTGTTTGCCATACTCAATATCGTGCTGTTCCGCCTTGCTTCCAAAAGGTCGGAGTAATACTATTCTCTGATAGAAAGTAGAAAGTCTGCTTTTTAATGAAGATTGGTATAAACGCTGCCCTGCCTTCGCCGGCAGGGCGTTTATTTTTTCACAAAAGATTACAGTTTTGTCATCAATCCATTGCCAAAACACCGCAGGAGTGCTATAATAAAAGAAAAAGAAATTTCGGAAAGGAAGATATCCATGGTTCAGTCAATGACGGGCTTCGGGCGGTGCGAAACCGAAATCAACGGGCGCGCCGTCACCGTTGAAATAAAAAGCGTCAATCACCGCTATTTTGAGTTCTCCTGCCGCATAACGCGCGGCTACAGCTTCCTGGAGGATAAGCTCAAGGCGTTTGTCAACTCCAAGGTTTCGCGCGGCAAGATTGATATGTTCGTGTCCATCGGCGCGGCGGACGACACGCCCAGCGAGGTCACGGTCAACCACAGCCTGGTGGCAGGCTACCTCGCCGCCATGAAGGAAATCAGCGACACCTATCACATCGAAAACGACGCCACGGTCGTTTCCGTTTCGCGCTTCCCCGACGTCTTTACCGTCAACAAGGCGGCGGTGGATGAGGAACAGCTCACCGCGGACGTTCTGTCCGTTGCAGGCGTGGCGCTCGATTCCTTCCTCGCCATGCGCCGCACCGAGGGCGAAAAGATGAAAGCCGACATCCTCGGCAGGGCACAGACGATTTTGTCCATCGTGGACGAAATCGAGGAGCGCTCGCCCAAGACGGTCACGGAGTATGAGGAGCGCCTGCTGGAGCGCATTCGCCAGACGCTTGAGAACCTCAGCGTCGAGGTGGACGAACAGCGGATTTTGACCGAGGTGGCGGTGTTTGCCGACAAGGTAGCCGTCGCGGAGGAAACCGTGCGCCTGCGCAGCCACTTTGACCAGCTCTCCAAGTTCATGGAAAAGGATGAACCCATCGGCAGAAAAATCGACTTCATCATTCAGGAAATGAACCGCGAGGCGAACACCATCGGCTCCAAGGTGCAGGACGCGCAGCTCGCGCACAAGGTGGTTGACATCAAAAGCGAAATCGAGAAAATCCGCGAGCAGGTGCAAAACATCGAATAAGCTTGAAAAGAGGACGCTATGAAATTAATGAATATCGGCTTCGGCAACCTTGTCAGCAGCGACAAGCTGGTGGCGGTGGCGGCGCCCGACGCGGCGCCGATTAAGCGCATTGTGCAGGAAGCCAAGGCAAACGGTCTGCTGATTGACGCGACCTGCGGACGCAAGTGCAAATCCGTGCTGATTTGCGAAAGCAACCATGTTGTGCTGTCCGCCGTGTCGTGCGAAACCATTCAGAACCGTGCAGGGGAAAGCGAGGAAAAGGATGAGTAAAAAGGGAGTTTTGGTGCTGTATTCCGGCTGCTCCGGCGTCGGCAAGGGCACCATCATGAAGCAGCTTTTGGCGCGCGATCCGTCCATCCGCCTGTCGGTGTCCAACACCACCAGGGCGCCGCGCGAGGGCGAAATCCACGGCGTGCACTACAACTTTGTGACGCGAGAGGAGTTTTTGGCGCTGGCGGACGCGGACGGCTACATCGAGCACGCCGTCTACTGCGACAACCACTACGGCACGCCGAAAAAGCAGGTGGAGGATATGCTGGCGCAGGGCTATAACGTCTTTCTCGAAATCGAGGTGCAGGGCGGCTTGCAGGTGATGGAAAAATATCCCGATATCCTCAGCATCTTCATCATGCCGCCGTCCTTGGAGGAGCTGGAACGCCGTCTGCGCGGCAGAGGCACCGAAACTGAGGAAAGCATCCAAAAGCGCATGGCGCAGGCGGTGGAGGAAATGAAATACAAGGATCGCTACCGCTATCAAATCATCAACGACACTGTTGACCGCGCCGCAGACGAGGTGCTGTCGCTTTTACACCAACAGACAAAATAATCACCGCTCAGCGGAGATACACTATAACAGAGGAGAATGAATCATGCATAAGGTAAATGTAGACGAATTGTTTGAGGGCAAGCAGAGTAAATATGCGCTGGTAGTCGGCGTTTCCAAGCGCGCCAGAGAGATTACCCAGCAGTTTGAGGAAGAGGGCACCGTTACCGAGGAAAAGCCTGTTTTGATGGCGATTGAAGAAATCAAGAACCACGAAATCAACCTGCTCGAGCCCGACGAGGATGAGCTGTAATACAGTCGCCAAGGTCGCGGTGGAGAAGGCAAACTTCTCCTTTGACAGGGAGTTCGACTACCTTGTTCCCGCCCATTTGGAGCAGGACTGCGCGCCCGGCAAGCGCGTGCTGGTTCCCTTCGGCAGGGGCAACAGCCGCCGGCAGGGAATCGTCACCGAAACGCTTGCACAGGAGGACGCGGACGGCTTAAAGCCGCTGTTGGCGGTGCTTGACCGTGAGCCGGTGGTCAGCCACAACATGCTCGGCGTCGCGCGTTTTATGAAGGAGCACTACTTTTGCACGCTCTACGACGCCGTCAAAACCATGCTGCCCGCAGGCATCAACTACCGCGTCACCACGGTTTACGGCGCAAGGGAGGAGGGCGAAGCCCTTTCGCTTGACGACGAGCAGCGCCGCGTGTGGGAATATCTGCGGCAGCGGCGCAAGGCGGTGCGGCTCGAAAAGCTGCTGGACGCTTTCGGCTTTGCCGACAGCCGTCCGCTGGACGAGCTGGTGCACCTCGGCGCGCTGTACAAGAGTGACGAAGCCTTTCGCCGCGTCAACGACGCGGTGATGAAGATGGCGGCGCTGTCGCCCGGCGTGGATTTGGAGCGGCAAAAGCTCAGCCCCAAGCAGCGCGAGGTGGCGGAGCTGCTCGAGCTCTCCGGCGCGGTGTCCGTCAAGGAAATCCGCTATTTTACGGGCGTTTCGTCGTCTGTCATCGACGCGCTGTTCCAAAAGGGCGTCATTTACTTTTTTGATGAAGAGGTGTTCCGCACCGGCGACCTGCATGCCGACGACACGGCGCCGCCGGTGGTGCTGTCGGACGAACAGCAGCGCGCCTGCGACAATTTGCTGCGCGAATACCGCGACAATCAGGCGCACGTCAGCCTGCTGTACGGCGTGACCGGCTCGGGCAAAACGAGCGTGTTCCTCAAGCTGATTGAGTCTGTGGCGGAAGAGGGAAGGGGCATCATTGTGATGGTGCCCGAAATCTCGCTGACGCCGCAGTTTGTGGCGCAGTTTGCGCAGCGCTTCGGCGACAAAATCGCCGTGTTTCACAGCGCGCTGTCGCTGGGCGAGCGGCTTGACGAATACAAGCGCGTCAAAAAAGGCGCGGCGCAAATCGTCATCGGCACGCGCAGCGCGGTGTTTGCGCCCTTTGAGGACGTCGGTCTGGTGATTATGGACGAGGAGCAGGAGTACAGCTACAAGTCCGAAAGCGCGCCGCGCTATCACGCGCGCGAAATCGCCATGTACCGCTGTGCGCAGAGCGGCGCCCTGCTCGTGCTCAGCTCGGCAACCCCGAGCGTGGAAACCTTTTACTACGCGCAGACCGGGCGCTATTCGCTCAACACCCTTTCCGCGCGCTACGGCACAGCGGTGCTGCCGGAGGTGGTCATCGCCGACATGAACAACGAAATACAAAACGGCAACGCAACGGGCTTTTCCGATGTGCTGCTGCAAAATATTGCATACAATCTGGAGCACGGCAAGCAGTCTATCCTGCTGCTCAACCGCCGCGGACACCATTCCTTTGTCACCTGCGGTGCCTGCGGCGAGCCGCTGAGCTGTCCGCACTGCTCCATTTCGCTGACCTATCACAGCCGCAACAACCGCCTGATGTGCCACTATTGCGGCTATTCGGTGCCCTATCAAAACGAGTGCCCGACCTGCCACGCCAAGTCCCTGCGGCTCGGCGGCACCGGCACCCAAAAGGCGGAGCAGGACATCGCCGCCATCTTTCCCGACGCGCGCGTCCTGCGCATGGACACCGACGCCACCGCCTCCAAGGCGAGCTATGAAAAGATGATTTCCGCGTTTGCGCGCGGCGACTACGACATCCTCGTCGGCACGCAGATGGTGGCAAAGGGGCTGAATTTTCCCAACGTCACGCTCGTGGGCGTGCTCAACACCGACCAAATGCTCTACGCCGACGATTACCGCAGCTATGAGCGCTCGTTTTCGCTGTTGACGCAGGTCGTCGGCAGAAGCGGCAGGGGAGAGAGCAAGGGCATGGCGGTCATCCAGACCTTCACGCCCGACAACCTGATTCTCGCCATGGCGGCAAAGCAGGACTACGGCGCGTTCTACAGCGCCGAAATCACCATGCGGCAGGCGATGCTCTATCCGCCCTTTGCGGACATCTGCCTTGTCGGCTTTGTCGGGGAAAACCAGGCGCTGACGCTGCGCGCGGCAAACGGCTTTTTGCAGCTTTTTTCGCAGCTTGCGCGCGCGGATTACGCCGATTTGCCCATCCGCATCCTCGGACCGTCGCCGGCGCTGGTGGTGAAGGTCAGCAATAAATTCCGCTATAAATTGATTATCAAATGCAGAAACAACCGGCGCTTCCGCACCCTGCTGTCGGGCGCTTTGCAGCGCTTCGGCAACGAACGGGAATTTGCCAAAGTGACCGCCTACGCGGACATGAACGCGCTGGTGTGCTGAATAAAAAACGAGAAATTTGTTAAATGTTATATGAAGGATGATGAAGTATGGCTATCAGAAACATTGTGAAAGACGGCGATGAAATTCTGACGAAAAAGTGCAGACCGGTCACCAAGTTTGACCGCAAGCTGCATGTGCTGCTCGACGACATGGCGGAAACCATGCACCGCGCCAACGGCGTCGGACTTGCCGCGCCGCAGGTGGGAATCCTCCGCCGCGCGGTCGTCATTGACGTCAGCCCCGAGCAGAACGACGTGCTCGAGCTGGTGAATCCGCAGATTATCGCCTACAGCGGCACCCAGGAGGGCAACGAGGGCTGCCTGTCCTTCCCCGGACAGTGGGGCATCGTCAAGCGCCCCAACTATGTCAAGGTGCGCGCACAGGATCGCTTCGGCGAGGAATTTGAAATAGAGGGCAAGGAACTGCTGGCACGCGCCTTCTGTCACGAAATCGACCACCTCAACGGCGTGGTGTTCAAGGAAGTGTGCGAGCGCATGCTCACCCGTAAGGAAATTGAGGAAATGAACGTATAAGCCGTTGAAATGTTCATCCATCGCAGAACAGGCAAACACTGAAAAAACACGGAGTATGTTATGAGAATCGTATACATGGGCACGCCCGACTTTGCCGTGCCCGCACTGGAAAAGCTGGCGGCGGCGCACGAGGTTGCGGCGGTATTCACCCAGCCCGACAAGCCCGTCGGCAGAAAGCAGATTTTAACGCCTCCCGACGTCAAGGTCTGCGCGCAAAGGCTCGGGATTCCCGTCTGTCAGCCGCGCTCTATGAAAACCCCGGAGGCGCTCGCGCTGCTGCAAAGCTTTCACCCCGATGTGGTGGTGGTGGCAGCTTACGGGCAAATCCTGCCAAAGGCGGTGCTCGACGTGCCGCGCCTCGGCTGCGTCAACATCCACGGCTCGCTGCTGCCGAAATACCGCGGCGCGGCGCCGATTCAGCAGGCGGTGCTCAACGGCGACGCCGTGACGGGCGTCACCACCATGCTGATGGACGTCGGGCTCGACACCGGCGACATCCTTTTGACCAAGGAAACACCCATCGGCGCAAACGAAACCTCCGCCGAGCTGTTTGATCGCCTTGCCGCTTTGGGCGGCGAGCTGATTTTGGAAACGCTCACCGCGCTGGAAAACGGCACGGTCACGCCGCAAAAGCAGGACGAAAGCTTGGCGACGCACACCTCCAAAATCGACAAATCGCTTTGCCCGATCGACTTTGCCAAGCCGGCGCAGGCGCTGCACAACCAGATCCGCGGTCTGTATTCGTGGCCGGTTGCCACGGTGCAAATCGGCGGCAAGCGCGTCAAAATTCACAGGGCGCGCATGGCGCAGGGCAGCGGCAAGCCCGGAGAAATCCTCAGCGTGAAGCCGCTGGTGATTGCCTGCGGCGAGGGTGCGCTGGAAATTCTGGAGCTGCAGCCCGAGGGCAAAAAGAAGATGTCCGCCGAAGCGTTTGCCGCCGGTCATCAGCTGAAAAAGGGCGCAATGCTCGAATAATTCTTTTGGAGAAAAATATGTTTTATTTTGATTACACCTATCTGCTGTTTATGATTCCCTGCATCATCGTTTCGACGATTTGCCAGATACGCGTCAAAACAGCCTTTTCAAAATATGCGCAAATCCCCAACTCGCGCCGCATGACGGGCGCGCAGGCGGCGGAGTATGTCCTGCGCCATAACGGCGTGACGGGCGTCAGAATTGAGCACGTCGCGGGCAACCTCACCGACCACTACGATCCGCGCACCAATGTCATCCGCCTGTCCGATTCCGTCTACAATTCCGCCAGTGTGGCGGCTGTCGGCGTTGCCGCCCACGAGGCAGGCCACGCGGTGCGGACGGCGAAAAATTACTTTCCCAACAAGCTGCGCGGCGCCATTTTGCCGGCGGCAAGAATCGGCTCGGCGTTCAGCTGGATTCTGATAGCCCTCGGCTTCATGTTCGCCTACCGCACCAATTCGCCCGTCGGCACCTATATGCTCTACGGCGGCATCATTCTGTTTTCGGCGTCCGTGCTGTTCACGGTTGTTACGCTCCCGGTGGAGTTTGACGCCTCGCGCCGCGCGCTGAAATGCTTCCGCGAAACGGAGCTTTTGCCGGGCGAGGAGTATGCCGGCGCCAAAAGCGTGCTCAGCGCTGCCGCCATGACCTATGTCGCCTCCGCGCTGACCGCGATTATGCAGCTGCTCCGCTTGCTGCTGTTGGCGCGCAGGAGAGATTAAAAATGGGAAAAACAATGCCGAATCCGCGTACAGTCGCGTTTCAAATTTTGCTGAAGGTGGAACAGGACGGCGCCTATTCCAACCTTGCGCTCAACCACGCCATCCGCGAAAACAAGCTCGGCGGCGTGGACAGCGCCTTTGTGTCCGCGCTGGTCTACGGCGTTTTGGAACGCGCCGTCACGCTCGACTATATCATTAAGCAGTATTCTAAAATTCCTTTGCGGAAAATTGAAACCAAAACAAAGCTCATTCTCCGCATGGGTATTTACCAGCTCTTGTTCATGGACAAGGTGCCCGACAGCGCGGCTGTCAACGAAAGCGTCAACCTTGCCAAAAAGCAGCGGCTGAATCAGTCGGCAGGCTTCATCAACGGGGTGCTGCGCAGCATCACACGCGCCGAAACGCCCTACCGCCTGCCCGAAAAAGACAAGGACGCCGTCTATTACTACAGCGTCAAATACGCGGTGCCGCAGTCGCTGGTGCGGCTGTGGACGCAGTCCTACGGCGAAGCAAACGCCGAAAAGCTGATGGCTTCTCTCAGCGGAAGACCGCAGCTTTACGTGCGCGTCAACACGCTCAAAACCGACAAAGCGGCGCTGAGAGCCGCGCTGGAGGCGCAGGGCGTCGTCTGCGAGGACGTGCCTGCGCTGCCAAACGCCCTGCGCCTGTCGCACACGGGCGCGGTGGAGCGCCTGTCCGCCTACAAAGACGGGCTGTTCCATGTGCAGGATTTATCCTCCCAGCTCTGCGTTGACTTCCTCAGCCCCAAGCCGCGCGACGTCATGCTCGACATCTGCGCTGCGCCGGGCGGCAAGTCCTTTACCGCCGCGCAGTACATGCAGAACCGCGGCAAGCTGTACGCCTTCGACTTGTTCGACCACAAGCTCCGGCTCTTGCGCGACGGCGCACAGCGTCTCGGCATATCCGTGCTGCTCGCCTCCAAGCGCGACGGCGCAGCGGGCGCGGCGCTGCCGCTCGCGGACAAAATCCTCTGCGACGTGCCGTGCAGCGGTCTGGGAATCCTTTCGCGCAAGCCCGAAATCCGGGCAAAGGAGGACTTGCTTCCGTCCGATTTGCCTGATTTGCAGTATCAAATTCTCTGCCGCAGCGCGCAGTATCTCGCGTCGGGGGGCACGCTGGTGTATTCCACCTGCACGCTCAACCCTGCCGAAAACGGCGAAAACGCGCGCCGCTTCCTGCGCGAGCACCCGGACTTTCGCGGTGTTCCGCTCACCCCGCCGGACGGCGTAGCACGCGCCATAGAGGAAAACGCGTGGGAGCTGACGCTCATGCCGCACACCGCCGGCACCGACGGCTTTTACATAGCGGTGTTTACCAAACCGTAAAGGGGATAGTGCTTTGCAAGCCCTCACCGACATCAAATCCCTGTATCCGCAGGAGCTGGAAGCCTTTGTCACCGACAGCGGCTTTCCGCGCTTCCGCGCCGCGCAAATCGGCGGCTGGCTGCAAAAGGGTGTGAACAGTTTTGACGAAATGCGCAATCTGCCTGCGGATTTAAAGGCGCACCTCAAAACAAGTTGTTACATTTCTGTTGCAACTATTGAAAAAAAACAGGTTTCAAGGTATGATAAAACAGTAAAATATCTTTTTTCCTTTCCCGACGGCGAATGTGTGGAATCGGTGCTCATGCGCTACCACCACGGCTATTCCATCTGCATTTCCACGCAGGTGGGCTGCAAGATGGGCTGCACCTTCTGCGCCACGGGAAAAAGCGGCTATGCGCGCGACCTCACCGCGTCCGAAATGCTGGCGCAGATTGAGGCGGCGCAGCGCGATGAAGGCATCCGCATTTCCAACGTCGTGCTCATGGGCATGGGCGAGCCGCTCGATAATTTTGACAACGTGGTGCGCTTTCTGCGCTTAGCCGGCAGCGAACAGGGCTTGAACCTCGGCATGCGCCATATCACCCTGTCCACCTGCGGCATTGTGCCCAAAATTGACGCGCTGGCAAAGCTTAAGCTGCAAATCAATCTGGCGGTGTCCCTGCACGCGCCGAATGATGCCATCCGCGCGCGCACCATGCCGGTCGCAAGGGCTTATCCGATGGAGGAGCTGCTGCGCGCCTGCCGCGATTACTTTGACGCCACCGGCAGACGCGTCACCTTTGAGTACGCGCTGATTCATGACGTCAACGACACCGACGCCCACGCGCACGAGCTGGGGCAGCGCCTGAAGCCGCTGCACTGCCACGTGAACCTCATTCCCGTCAACGCGGTGGAGGGCACGGGCTATCACAAAAGTAAGGTACAAAGACAGCAGTCTTTTGCAAATATTCTTGCCGGTTATGGAGTAACGGCAACCGTCAGGCGGACGCTGGGCAGCGACATCGACGCTTCCTGCGGCCAACTGAGAAGGAAAACTTTGAAAGAAGGAGGAAAATAACTTGGAAGTTTTCAGCAAAAGCGATGTGGGACTTGTCCGCACACAAAATCAGGATGATTTCCGCTTCGGAGTTATTTCTCCAAGCTGCGTTTGGGCTGTGGTATGCGACGGCATGGGCGGCGCCAACGGCGGCAATATCGCCAGCGCTACGGCGGTGGAATACATCGGCACGCGCATCACCGAGCTCTACAAGGAAGACATGACCAAGGAGCAAATCGGCGAGCTGATGGCGGCAATCGTCGATGAGGCAAATTCCCGTATTTTTGAAAAGGCATGCCACGACGCCGATTTGGCAGGCATGGGCACCACCTGTGAATTTGTGTTTGTCAAGGACACCACCGTGCATGTGGTGCACGTGGGCGACAGCCGCACCTATGCTATTCGCGGCGGCAAAATCAAGCAGCTCACCGAGGACCATTCGGTGGTGCAGGAAATGGTGCGCCGCGGCGAGCTGACCTATGACGAGGCGCAGCACCATCCCAACAAAAACTTTATCACGCGCGCGCTGGGCATCAAGCCCTCGGTGCGCCTTGACTACATCGAGGCAAACTTCATCTACGGCGACGTCCTGCTGATTTGCAGCGACGGGCTTTCCAATCACGTCACAACCGGCGACATGGTCAAAATCTGCCACGAAAACCGCGGCGATGATTTGATCAACAAGCTGATTGACTGCGCGAAGGACGGCGGCGGCACCGACAACATCACCGCCACCGTGATTTACTGATAAGGAGTGGCGCAAATGGATAAATATTTGGGCAAACGGCTCGACGGAAGGTATGAAATCCACGAACTGATCGGCGTGGGCGGCATGGCAAATGTCTACCGCTGCACCGACACGCTGGATGACCGCGAGGTCGCCATCAAAATCTTGAAGGACGAATACCTCAACAACGAGGAATTCATCCGCCGCTTTAAAAACGAATCCAAGGCTATCGCCATGCTGTCGCACCCCAACATCGTCAAGGTGTACGACGTCAGCTTCGGCGATATGATTCAATACATCGTCATGGAGTACATCGACGGCATCACCCTCAAGGAGTACATCGACCGTCAGGGCGTCATCGAATGGAAGGACGCGCTCCATCTCACCACGCAGGTGCTGCGCGCTTTGCAGCACGCGCACGAAAGCGGCATTGTCCACCGCGACATCAAGCCGCAGAATATCATGCTCTTGCAGGACGGCACCATCAAGGTGACGGACTTCGGCATCGCGCGTTTTTCCGACAAGGCGACGCGCACCATGACCGACCAGGCAATCGGCTCAGTGCACTACATCGCGCCCGAGCAGGCGCGCGGCGACGTGACCGACGGCAAAACCGATATCTATTCCGTGGGCGTCATGCTCTATGAAATGCTCACCGGCAAGCTGCCCTTTGAGGGTGACAGCGCCGTCTCCGTAGCGCTCATGCAGCTGCAGTCCACGCCCAAGCGTCCGCGCGAGGTCAATCCCTCTATTCCCGTCGGTCTGGAGCAAATCACCCTGCGCGCCATGGAAAAGCAGCCCGAAAAGCGCTATGCCGCGGCGGCGGAGATGCTCAGCGACATCGACCGCTTCCGCCTCAATCCCTCCATCGTTTTTGACTACGGCACCGCCTTCACGGATTCCCAGCCCACAAAATATGTGGAAAAGGAAGACCGCCGGCAGGAGCCGCAGCGCTACGCGGAGGAGCGCAAGCCGATTAAAAAGCCCGCCAAAAAACAGCCGGAGCCTGTGCCCGCTGCGGAGGAGGACGACGAAATCCGCGAACGCGGCACCTTCTTCCACGTTGCCAAGGGCGTTTTGATTGCCACCCTTGCGGTCGCGCTGATTTTTGTGGTGCTCGGCATTTTGCAGGGCTATTTCTCCACGCGCAGCCGCGACGTGAATGTACCCGACTATGTGGGCAAAATCTTTGCGGAGGTTGACAAAGAAAACGCCGCCTCCGAAACGCCCTTCCGCTTTACGGTCAAAAGCCGCTATGACGAAAGCCAGTCGCTCGGCGCGGTGCTTTCGCAGGAGCCCGCGGGTAACATGAAGGTCAAGGCAGGCTCCGAAATCATTCTGTATGTCAACAACGACAGCGACGAAATCACCGTCCCCTTTGTCAAGCAAAAGACAAAGGAGGAAGCGGAAAGAGATATCAACGAGCACAGCCTTGCGGCGGAGCTGGTGTATGTTGAAAACAGCAAGCTCGCCAAGGACAGCATCATTACCACCTTCCCGGCGGCAGGCGCCAAAACCACCATCGGCTCCAAGGTCTATGTGTTTATCTCCAACGGCAGCCGCCCCGAAACCGTGGAGGTTCCCTCCATTTTGGGAGAAACGCTCGACGAGGCGCGCGCCAAGCTCGACGAAATGGGCTTTACCGTGGACATTGTCTACGACGAGGAAAGCAAGCTCAAGCGCGACACCGTCATCAGCTCCTCGCCGCTGCCGCACGGCACGGTGGAAAAGGGTACCCCTGTCACGCTGACCGTCAGCGCCGGCAAGGGCGACAGGAGCAAGGTGAAGGTCAATGTGGAGCTGCCGGCAGGCATCACCGACACCCTGCGCATGAGCGTATTTGTGGACGGCAACGAGGACACTGCGAAGTCGCGCGATATCGTGCCGGCATATGCCGCGATGGTCGAGCTCGACTTTGAGGGCACGGGCACCCAAACCGTGGAAATCTACCTCAACGGTCAGCTCTATGTCCGCTACACCCTCGACTATTCGCTCGGCGCCATCACCAATGTGGAGCAGCACGATTATGTTGCGCCCACCGAAGCGCCCACCGAGCCGGAAACCGAGCCGCAGACCGAATATGTGCCGGAGACCGAGCCGGAAACCGAGCCTTCCTATGAAGGCGGCGAGGGCAATAACACCTATAACGAATACGGATATTAATATGAAGGAAATGACAGGGCTTTTGATGAAGTCCATCGGCGGGTTTTACTATGTCCGCTGCGGTCAAAATGAATACGAATGTAAGGCAAGGGGGAGCTTCCGCAAAAAGGGAGGCTCTCCCGTTGTGGGCGATAGGGTGCGCATCAGCGTGCCCGACGACGGCTTTTGCGCGATTGAGGAAATTTTGCCGCGCAAAAACAAGCTGCGCCGCCCCGCGCTGTGCAACATCGACACGCTGGTCATCGTCTGCTCCACTGTGGATCCCCAGCCGAATTTTGCCGTTATCGACAAAATGACGGCGGCGGCGGTCAACAACCGCATGGAGCCGGTGATTGTCGTGTCCAAAAACGATTTGCAGAGCGGCGAAAAGGTCGCGCAAATCTATCGCCACGCCGGGCTGGAAACCTTCTGCTGCGATCCCGAAAACGACGGGGAAACCCGTCGCCTGCTGCTATTTTTGCAGGGCAAGGTCACCGCGTTCATCGGCAACAGCGGCGTGGGAAAATCCACCCTGCTCAACCGCCTGTTTCCGTCGCTCAGCCTGCAAACCGGGCAAATCAGCGAAAAGCTGGGCAGAGGACGGCACACCACGCGCGTGGTAGAGCTGTTTGAAATCAACGGCTGCTTTGTGGCGGACACGCCGGGCTTTTCCACGGTGGATTTGCAGCGCTACGAAATGATTGATAAGGAGCAGCTGCAATACTGCTTTCCCGAGTTCGAGCCGTATTTAGGGCAGTGTCAGTTCACCTCCTGCGCCCATGTCTGCGACAAAGGCTGCCGCGTTTTGCAGGCGCTTGCCGACGGCGATATCGAAAAAACGCGCCACGACAGTTATGTGGCGATGTACAACGAAGTAAAGGACATCAAGCATTGGCAACTCAAATAAACGGAAAAACGCGCTGCGTCATCATCGCAGGCGCACCCGATCCCGACATCGCTTTTATCCGCCAAACCGTCACGGCGCAGGACTTTGTCGTCTGTGCCGACCGCGGCTATGCCGCCGCCTTGCAGGCAGGCGTTGCGCCCGACTGTTGCATCGGCGACTTCGATTCCTACCGCGGCGCACTGCCCGACGGCTGCGAAATCGTGCGGCTCAACCCGGAAAAGGACTTTTCCGACACCTTCCACGGCGTCGAGGCGGCGCTTGCGCGCGGCTTTCGCTCGTTTGTGCTGTTGGCGGCAACAGGCGGACGGCTTGACCATACCTGCGCCAACCTCAGCGTGCTGGCGTATCTGCACGAAAACGGGGCAGAGGGGATAATTCTCTCAAAGAATGAAGAGATCCGTCTGCTGACGGAGGGCGAGCATATTTTTAACGGGCTTGCCGGCAAGACCTTTTCCGTCTTTCCCTTTGGCTGCCCGGCGGTCACGCTCAGCTATCGGGGCGCCAAGTATCCGCTTGCGCGCGGCACGCTTTCCTACAGCAAGGCGATGGGGCTGTCCAATATTTTTACACAGGACGCCGCCGCCGTCACTGTTCACAGCGGCACGGCGCTGCTGTTCATCAACCAAATTGTCTGACGGTTGCAACCTTTTGACAGTTTTTGTGCGTATTATCATTAGGAATGATTCATCGAAAAAGAGGGAATACCTATGAAACACAAAGCAACTATTTTGAAAATCACCGCACTGCTGCTCTGCATTTCCGTGGCGCTCGGCTGCACCGTCTTTGCCGCTTCCGCGGCGGAGGATAACGGCGCGGCGCAGAGCACATGGGCGCTCTCCGTGCCGCAAATCCGCGTCACCACAGCGCAGGGCAACGGCACCACCCTCCAAAAGGAGGACGGCTATCAGGAGGCAAGCATCACCATCACCGGCGCCGACGGCAGTGTGCTGGAGGACAGCTGCTCCTTCAAGGTCAGGGGCAACACCACCGCGCTTTCATGGATTGAAAAGAAGGCGTTCACCTTTAAATTCGCCAAGAAAAAGGACGTGCTCGGCATGGGCAAGGGCAAAAAATGGGCGCTGGTTGCCAACGCCTTTGACCCCACGCTCCTGCGCAATATGACCGCCTTTGAAATCGCGCGCGAGCTGGAGATTCCCTATACCTCCGAACGTGGTCGAGCTGTGGGTGGACGATTCCTTCCGCGGCTGCTACCTGCTGTTTGAGCCTGTGCAGGAGGGCAAGGACAGGGTGGACATCAACATCGAAAACGGCAAGGACTTTTTGGTGGAATACGAGGCGGCGCGCGAGGAGGAGAACGTGACCTACTTCACCGTCGATAAGCTCCGCTTTATCGCTTCCGAGCCGGAGGAGCCGGACGAGGAGGAGCTCTCCTATATACAGCGCACGATGCAGCGCGTTATCGGCACCATGAAAACCGGCAGCCGCGAGGAGATTGAGGCGGTGGTGGACGTAGACTCCTTTGCCAAGTTCTACCTGCTCAATGAATACATGAAAACCTACGATTTCGACATGAGCTCCGTGTTCTTCTACTATAAGGACGGCAAGCTTTGCGCCGGACCGCCGTGGGATTACGACCTCTCGGCAGGCAACGCCGCGCCCGACACCTACTACCGCGCCAAGGCGACGCTGTCGCCCGAGAGCACCTTTGCCGACTCGCGCAATATCTACGGCGCGCTGTGCCAAAACGCATGGTTCATGGAGCGCGTCCGCGTTGTTTACCGCGAGCACTACGCGTTCATGGCGCAAATCGCCGCTGACGGCGGCTTGCTCGACACCCTGCGTGCGCAGTACACCGACGAAATCAACCGCAACTACGGCGAAGCAGGCTGGAACGCCAACAAGTGGTGGATTACCATTCAGCGAAAGCCGGACGCGACCTATGAAACAAATTTCACCTATCTCAAGGACTGGTGCGCCGCGCGTCAGACTTGGATGGAGGAGCACTACCGCCCCAACGCGCCTGCCTACCGCTACGGCGACGCCGATGACGACGGCGTCATCAACGTCAACGACGTCACCGCCATTCAGCGCATGCTGGCGGAGTATGAGGACATGGACGATTCCGTCCGCACACGCACCAACTTTTCGGAAGGCCGCTACAGCGTCAACAACGCCACCGCCCTGCAATCACACCTTGCCGAGATGAAGGAGATTCCCTATCTGGGCGAAACCCGGTTTTATGAAACACTGTAACGAACGACAGCGTACCGCTTTGGTGCGCTGTTTTTTTAGTGTTTTCGTTTATCGAAAAAGCTTCGGAGAGAGATAAGGTTAAGGCTTGATGGACTTTTCCATAGGCGGCGTCAAAATAAACAAAAATTTTGCTATAAAGCGGCTTGCTATGGACGCTGCACAAAAAATAATTATTATTCCTTTATGTAAATTAAAAGTCGCTCAAATCGGGTAAAATAATAAGTTGAAAAAGACAGTGCGGTGGTGTGCGTATGAAAAGGACATTACTCATATCGTCTTCGGACCAGGGCGCGGCTGCGCTGGGCGATATGCTCCGTGCCGAAGGCTTTCAGCCAATCACCGTGTCTTATACTGCTTATGGCGCCAAGCAGGAGGCAGAGCAAAAGGACTTTGACCTCATCTGCATCAACGCGCCGCTTGCCGACGAAAACGGCATCGAGCTGAGCCGCAGCTTTGCCGCCGCCACACGCGCGGCGGTGGTGATTGTGGTGCCGCAGAAAAATGCCGGCGAGGTCAGCGACATGCTCACGCCCCACGGCGTGCTGGTGATAGCGCGCCCGGTCAACCGCCATTTGTTCCATCATTACCTCCAGTTTACCGACTGCTTCCGCACGCGTATGCTGCGCGTGGAGCGCGAAAACGAGAAGCTGAAAACCATGGTGGAGGACATGAAGGTGCTCGACAGGGCAAAGCTGCTGCTGGTGACCTGCCTGAACATGAGCGAGGAGCAGGCGCACCGCTACCTGGAAAAGCAGGCGATGGATCTGCGCGTCAGCCGCTTGGAGGTCGCCAAGCAGGTTATTCAAACATATCAAAACTAGCCGCTGCCACGGCACCGGCTTAACCATAAGAAAGGAAAGAGAATATGAGTCGAGCTGCATACTTAATTCTTGAAAACGGCACCGTGTTCGAGGGTGTTTCCTTCGGCGCCGAAAAAGAAACCACGGGAGAGCTTGTCTTTACTACCGCAATGACAGGCTATCTTGAAACACTCACCGACCCCAGCTATTTCGGTCAGGTGGTTATCCAGACATTCCCTTTGATTGGCAACTATGGGGTTATCCCTGCCGATTTTGAGAGCGATTCTCCCGCTTTGAAGGGCTATATTGTACGTGAATGGTGCCAAGTTCCCTCTAATTTCCGCAGTGAGGGTGATCTTGACACCTTTTTAAAAAGCAAGGGCGTTCCCGGTATCTGCGGTATCGACACTCGCGCCCTGACGCGCATTGTGCGCGCATACGGCGTGCTCAACTGCAAAATTCAATACACGCCCGACATCACCGACGAGGAGATGCAGGCGCTGAAGGACTACAAGATTGTGCAGGCGGTGGAAAGCACCACCATTCAGGAGCCCGAGATTTTTGACACCGACAAAGAGGACTACCACGTTGTCGTCATGGACTTCGGCGCCAAGCACAACATCGGACGCGAGCTCAACAAGCGTAACTGCCAAATCACGGTAGTGCCTGCCCATACCACGGCGGAGGAAATTCTCGCGCTCAAGCCCGACGGCATCATGCTGTCCAACGGCCCCGGAGATCCCAAGGAGAACACCGCGGTGATTGAGGAGCTCAAAAAGCTGTGCGAAAGCGGTCTGCCGCTGTTCGGCATCTGTCTCGGCCACCAGCTGCTTGCGCTCGCGCGCGGCGGCGAAACCGAAAAGCTGCACTACGGCCACCGCGGCGCTAACCAGCCCGTCAAGGAGCTTGCCAGCGGCAGAGTGTTCATCACCTCGCAAAACCACGGCTATGCGGTGGTGTCCGACAGCCTGCCCGAGGACGCCGAGGTAAGCTTTGTCAACGGCAACGACGGCACCTGCGAGGGCGTCAACTACACCGATATCCCTGCCTTCTCCGTGCAGTTCCATCCCGAGGCGTGCGGCGGTCCTCAGGAAACCTCGTTCCTGTTTGACCGCTTCCTCAAAATGATGGACGAACATAAAAACGCGTAATTTTGAATGTGCTCACCAATAGCTACGAATCCCTAACCACTGAAAAGGACTGATGATATGCCACTGAAAAAGGACATTAAACGAGTAATGGTTATCGGCTCCGGCCCGATTGTTATCGGTCAGGCTGCCGAGTTTGACTATGCCGGCACCCAGGCGTGCCGCGCGCTCAAGGAGGAAGGCCTGGAGGTCATCCTCGTCAACTCCAACCCCGCCACCATCATGACGGACAACGCCATGGCGGACAAGGTGTACATCGAGCCGCTGACGCTCGAAACCGTCAAGAGAATTATCCGCAAGGAGCGCCCCGACAGCCTGCTGTCCACGCTCGGCGGTCAGACAGGTCTAACCCTGTCTATGCAGCTCGCCAAGGAGGGCTTCCTCGACGAATACGGCGTCAAGCTGCTGGGCGCCAAGCCCGAAACGATTGACAAGGCAGAGGACAGACAGATGTTCAAGGACACCATGCTGTCCATCGGCGAGCCCTGTATTCCCTCCACTGTTGTCAACGACGTTCCCTCTGCCATCAAATTCGCGGAGGAAATCGGCTATCCCGTCATCATCCGTCCTGCGTTTACCCTCGGCGGCACCGGCGGCGGTATTGTCAACAACGAAGAAGAATTAATCGAAATCACCTCCAACGGTCTGGAGCTTTCGCCGATTACGCAGGTGCTCGTCGAAAAGTGCATCTCCGGCTGGAAGGAAATCGAATTTGAAGTCATGCGCGACAGCGAGGGCAACGTAATCACCATCTGCTCGATGGAAAACTTCGACCCCGTCGGCGTTCACACCGGCGACTCCATCGTCATCGCGCCCTGCGTCACCCTTTCCGACAAGGAGTATCAAATGCTCCGCACCGCGGCGCTGAACATCATCTCCGCCTTGAAGGTAGAGGGCGGCTGCAACTGCCAGTTCGCGCTCAATCCCGAAACCTTTGAGTACGCCGTCATCGAGGTCAATCCGCGTGTGTCGCGTTCCTCGGCGCTGGCTTCCAAGGCGACTGGCTATCCCATCGCCAAGGTGGCGGCAAAAATCGCCATCGGCTACACCCTCAACGAAATCAAAAACGCCGTCACCGGCACCACCTACGCCTGCTTTGAGCCTGCCATCGACTATGTGGTCATCAAGTTCCCGAAGTGGCCGTTTGACAAGTTCGTCTACGCAAAGCGCAATCTCGGCACCCAGATGAAGGCGACCGGCGAGGTCATGGCGATTGCGCCCACCTTTGAACAGGCGATTATGAAGGCGGTGCGCGGTGCGGAAATCTCGCACAACACCCTCGACGACAAGGAGTTTGAAGCCCTCAGCAAGGCGTCCGTCATCGACCGCCTCAGCGTTTGCGACGACAGACGTATCTTCTGCGTCTATGAAGCCCTCAAGCGCGGCGTCAGCGTTGCCCAAATCCACGAAATCACCATGATTGACGAGTGGTTCCTCGAAAAGCTGCGCAACCTGATTGCCGCCGAAAACGAGCTGAAAGCAGGTAAGCTCACCGACGAGCTGTACATCCGCGCGAAGAAGCTCGGCTTCCTCGACAAGACCATTCAAGAGCTCAGCGGTCAGGAAATCCAACATCCGCTGACGCCCGTCTATAAAATGGTTGACACCTGCGCCGCCGAGTTCGAGGCGCAGACGCCCTACTTCTATTCCACCTTTGACAAGGAAAACGAAGCGGAGCAGTTCATTCAGAAGAACAACAGCAACAAAAAGACTGTCATTGTATTCGGCTCCGGTCCTATCCGTATCGGTCAGGGCATCGAGTTCGACTACGCTTCCGTCCACTGCGTATGGGCGCTCAAGCAGGCAGGCTATGACGTGGTCATCGTCAACAACAACCCCGAAACCGTTTCCACCGACTTCGACACCGCCGACCGCCTCTACTTTGAACCGCTCACCAACGAGGACGTCATGGGCATCATCAACACCGAAAAGCCCTTCGGCGTCGTGGTCGCCTTCGGCGGACAGACCGCCATCAAGCTCACCAAGTTCATGAGCGACAACGGCGTCAACATTCTCGGCACCTCCTATGACGCGATTGACATGGCGGAGGACAGAGAGCGCTTTGACGAGCTGCTCGAGAAGTATCACATCAAGCGTCCGCGCGGCGTGACCGTCATGACCACCGAGGAGGCGCTCAACGCTGCCGACGCCATCGGCTATCCCGTGCTGCTCCGTCCGTCCTACGTGCTCGGCGGTCAGAACATGATTATCGCCTTCAATGCCGACGACGTCAAGGAATACATGGCGATTATCCTTGCGCAGAACATCGAAAACCCGATTCTGATTGATAAATATTTGCAGGGCACCGAAATTGAGGTAGACGCCATCTGCGACGGCGAGGACATCCTTATCCCCGGCATCATGGAGCACATCGAGCGCGCAGGCGTTCACTCCGGCGACTCCATCGCCGTGTATCCGGCTTGGAACATCACCGACAGAATGACCGACATCATCGTCGAAAGCTCGCGCAACCTCGCGCTGGAGCTGCAAACAAAGGGCTTGGTCAACATTCAGTATCTCATCTATGAGGACGAGCTCTACGTCATCGAGGTCAATCCGCGCTCCTCGCGCACCATTCCGTATATCTCCAAGGTCACCGGCGTGCCGATGGTCGATTTGGCAACGCGCGCCATGCTGGGCGAGCGGCTCAGAGACATGGGCTACGGCACGGGACTCTATCGCAAAAGCCCGTATATCGCGGTCAAGGTGCCGGTGTTCAGCTTTGAAAAGCTGATTAACGTCGATAACCACCTCGGTCCCGAAATGAAATCCACCGGCGAGGTGCTGGGTATTGCCAGCACGCTGGAGGAAGCGCTGTACAAGGGCTTGATTGCGGCAGGCTACAAGATGAAGAAAAACGGCGGCGTGTTCATCACCGTCCGCGATTCCGACAAGGCGGAAATCGGCGAAATCGCCAAGAAGTACGCCGACCTCGGTTTTAAGATTTACTCCACCTACGGCACCGCCGCCGTGCTCAACAAGTACGGCATCGACGCGATTGCCGTCAAGAAGATTCACGAAAACGAGCACGGCAACAACACCCTGACGCTGATTGAATCGGGCAAGATCCAGTATGTGATCTCCACCTCCGCTAAGGGCAGAATTCCGTCGCGTGACTCGGTAAAAATCCGCCGCAAAACCGTCGAGCGCAACATTCCGTGCCTGACCTCTCTCGACACCGCCAACGCCTTGGCGGACTGCCTCAAGAGCCGCTATTCCCAGCACAGCACCGAGCTGGTTGACATCAACAACATGCGCGACAGCAAAATCAAGCTGCGCTTCACCAAAATGCAGGGCTGCGGCAACGACTATATCTACTTCTCCACCTTCAACCAGTGGATCAACAACCCCGAAGCCTTGGCGGTGCGCCTGTCCGCGCAGCACTTCGGCATCGGCGCCGACGGCGTTATCTTAGTGGCGCCCTCCAAGGTTGCCGACGCCAAGATGAAGATGTTCAACCGCGACGGCAGCGAGGGCAAGATGTGCGGCAACGGCATCCGCTGCGTCGGCAAGTTCCTGTATGACCATGGCATGGTGGACATCCACGACAAGGACGAAATCACCATCGAAACCCTCAGCGGCATCAAAAAGCTGAAGGCGTACACCAACGACGGCGAGGTCACCACCCTGCGCGTCGATATGGGCAAGGCGATTCTCGCCCCGGCGGACGTTCCCGTCGCGCTGGACGGCGACAAGGTGGTCAACCGCGAGGTCAACATCTCCGGCGAGCCCTACCGCATTACCTGCGTGTCCATGGGCAATCCGCACTGCGTGGTGTTCCGCGACGACATCGACCGCATTGACATCGAAACCGTCGGTCCGAAATTTGAGTTCGATCCGCTCTTCCCGGAGCGCGTCAACACCGAGTTTGTCACGGTGCTCGACGACCACACCATCAAAATGCGCGTGTGGGAGCGCGGCTCGGGTGAAACCTGGGCTTGCGGCACCGGCGCCTGCGCCGCGGCTGTGGCGGCTGTGGAAAACGGCTACTGCAAAAAGGGCGAGAACATCAAGGTCAAGCTCATCGGCGGCGACCTCATCATCAACTACACCGACGAAACCGTCTACATGACCGGCAACGCCGAAACCGTCTTTGAGGGCGAGGTAACCGTATAACTGAATAGCAAAGGAGCGTTTTGCAACGAAACGCTCCTTTTCCTGTACCGGGCGGCGAGAAAAAACTTGACAATACGCCCCCGAAAGAGTACAATTATACCAATCTGAAAAGCGAGGGATTATGATGGAAAACTCCAAAAAAACCATGGAAAAAATCGTAGCGCTCTGCAAGGGCAGAGGCTTTGTGTATCCGGGCAGCGAAATCTACGGCGGCCTTGCCAACACCTGGGACTACGGCCCCTTGGGCATGGCGCTCAAAAACAACATCAAGCAAGCGTGGCTGAAAAAGTTTGTGCAGGAAAACAAGTACAACGTCGGGCTGGACTCCGCCATTCTGATGAATCCGCAGACGTGGATTGCCTCCGGTCACCTCGGCGGCTTCTCCGATCCGCTGATGGACTGCAAGGAGTGCAAAACCCGTCACCGCGCCGATAACCTCATCGAGGACTTCGACGGCACCAATGTTGCCGGCTGGAGCAACGAGCAGATGATGGACTACATCAAGGAGCACGCGATTCCCTGTCCCAACTGCGGCAAGCACAACTTTACCGATATCCGTCAGTTTAACCTGATGTTCAAGACCTTCCAGGGCGTTACCGAGGACACCAAAAACGAGCTGTACCTCCGCCCCGAAACCGCGCAGGGCATCTTTGTCAACTTTGCCAACATTCAGCGCACCACCCGCAAAAAGATTCCCTTCGGCGTGGCGCAGGTCGGCAAGTCCTTCCGCAACGAGATCACGCCCGGCAACTTCATTTTCCGCGTGCGCGAGTTCGAGCAGATGGAGCTGGAGTTCTTCTGCAAGCCCGGCACCGACTTGGAGTGGTTCGACTACTGGCGCAGCTTCTGCCGCGACTTCCTCTATTCGCTGAACATCAAGCCCGAAAACCTCCGTTTGCGCGACCACGAGCAGGAGGAGCTCAGCTTCTATTCCAAGGCGACCACCGACTTTGAGTACCTGTTCCCGTTCGGCTGGGGCGAGCTGTGGGGTATTGCCGACAGAACCGACTACGACCTCACCCAGCACATCAAAACCAGCGGCAAGTCGCTCGAGTTCTTCGACCAGACCACCGGCGAGCGCTATGTGCCCTATGTCATCGAGCCTTCGCTCGGCGTGGAGCGTCTGTTCCTCACCATCGTGGTAGAAGCCTACGACGAGGAGCAAATCTCCGAAGATGACACCCGTGTCGTCATGCACCTGCACCCGGCGCTGGCGCCGTTCAAGGCGGCTGTGCTGCCGCTTTCCAAAAAGCTCAGCGAGAAGGCAGGCGAGGTTGCCGACATGCTCAGCCACGACTTCATGACCGACTTCGACGAAGCAGGCTCCATCGGCAAGCGCTACCGCCGTCAGGACGAAATCGGCACGCCCTTCTGCATCACCTACGACTTTGACACCGCTAACGACGGCTGTGTCACCGTGCGCGACCGCGACACCATGCAGCAGGAGCGCGTCAAGATTGACGAGCTCAACGCCTACATCGCCGAAAAAATAAAATTCTAGCGCCGAAGGCGCTTACACCGCCTTTGGACAGCTTCTATCTTTTCAAAACTATCATCAACGGCGGGCGCCGAGGGCGTTTACACAGCCTTTGGAAAAGTTGGATTTATTAGCAACGTTTTACCCTATAAAAAACATCCTGCTATATTAAAGAATAAAAGCTCCCCAAACGCCGGGGAGCTTTTCGCTTACTATTATAGAAAAACGGCTCCCCAACACAGGGGAGCCGTTGTCCTATCAAAAATTACGCATTAAACAATGATTTCCAGCTTGGTTTTCTGCGGCGTCATGCCCATCTTGCGATAAAACGCCAGCGCGCTGTCGTTACCTTCCCAGACGTTGAGCGTTATATGATAGCACCCCTTCTCGCGCGCATATTGCCGGACATACGCAAACAGCTTGGTTGCCACGCCTTTGCCGCGCGCCGCTTCGTCAACGCAGAGGTCGTCGATGTACAGCTCCTTCACCGGCACCAGCATATTATCATCGTACTGATGGTCTATCAAAAAGGTAAACATATAGCCGAGCACACTGCCGTTTTCCTCACAGACGAACACGCGCGTGTCCTCATCGGCAAATAACAGTTTCAAATCTGCGGCTGTATATTTAGTGGCGAGATTGAACAGGTCGGGACGGAGGTCGTGATGCACCCGGTTGACCTGCTCCAGCAGCCGCAGCACTGCGGCGGTGTCCTTTTCGTTTGCAATCCGTATCATTACAAGGTCACTCCTTTTCTGCAAGTAATTCACGCTTCGCTGTTGGTTCAGACGGGCTTTGTCTCAGGCGGTGCAAGCGTTTTCGGCGTCTGCCGTGCCGTGGCTTCACACAGCGATACAAAGATAATGCAAAGCGGTGCGGCAATCGGCACCGAAATATTAACGACCGCTTGCGCCATGTAGGCGACCACTGCCGAGGCGAATACAAGCGCAATCGGATTATGCTTTGCCGCGCGGAAGCCGCGCACCAGCGCACTGCCCGTAAACGCAAGGTAGGACAGCAGTCCCACAATGCCGATGTTCATTAAGTAGTTGATATATTCGTTGTGCGCCGCATCGGTTGAGCCGTCGCCGAAGCGCTCATACAGCTCGCCGAAATAGGGCGAGAAGGTGTAGTAGAAGGTCTCGGGGCCTGTGCCGAACAGCTTCTGGAAGAAGTTGTAGTCCTTAAACGCCTCCAGCGAGCGATTCCACATAAAGCCGCGGTGGGTACCCCACGCGTCGCCGTAGCGCAGCAGGCGCTCCCAGCTGCCGAGGTCGGTTTTGGTGTCGAAAGCGGTGAAGTACACAATGACGCCCACGCCTGCAAGCACAGCCGCGCCCATCAGAGAAGCGAGCACCACGGGCACCGCCTTGGGCAGCACGCGCTTCGGAAAGCGCAGGCTGACAGCGTACAGCGCGGCAGTCAGCACCGCCAGCGCGCCGATCAGCAGGAAGGTTTTGTTGGAGAACATCTGCTTGCAGGGGAGAGCGGTCAGGTCTTTGTAGCGGTCGCCGCCGAGGTAGGAGAACCACCGCAGCAGCTTGACGCTCAGCAGCATGACCGTCAGTGCCAGCAGGAACTGACGCAGCCTATCCAAACGGCGCACATACACCACGAGGTACACCGCGACAAACGCGCCCAAGCCCAGCACGACCGAGTCGCTGTCGCAGACGATGACCGCCATCGCACCGACAGCCGCCGAAGCGAGATACACCGCCTTGCACCACCACTTTTTCGTATGGACAAACAGGGTGATCAGCACGGGCAGGGTGACGCACAGATGGCTGGAAAACATGTTTTTGTTGCCGATGGTGGTCATGAAGTTTTCATACACGCGGATATCCGCTTCCGTCGTGCCGGTGCGGAACGGCTCCAGCATGCCGAGCGGATCGTGATAAAAGCCGTTGAGCACCGCCAGCAGGCAGATAAGCCCGTTGACGATTGCCATCGCCAAAAAGACGTACTCGCGGTAGCGATAGCAGCGCGTCAGCATAAAATAAATCGCCGCATAGGTCAGCATCAGCAGCAAGCCGTTGTTGCGTCCTCCAAAGGCGGATTCGCCCGTCAGCGCCATTTCCAAATAGGGAGAGAACACGGTTGACACCGCGCAGCTCAGCACAAACGCCAGCACCGCCCAGTCGGTGAAGCTGAGCAGGTTGGTCAGCCGCCGCTTTTCGGGATTAGCCGCTTTGCGCTCTGCGGCGGTTTTTGTCAGCAGTAGCATGATTTGCACAATCAGCGCCGCCGCTGTGATAATCATGAAGAAGTAATACTTTTGGTGGCGAATCGCGCGGTAGCCGTTGGCAAAGGTGATAAACGGAAAGCTTTTTTCCACCGTCAAATTGATAAACAGCGGAAACAGCGTGAACATCACAAACAGATAGGCGTTTGCCAGCGTGTTTTTCAGCGTATAGCGCTCCTTCGGCTGCGGTATTGATTTTTTCGGATGTGGTGATTTTTTACTCATAGCAGTCTCTTTTCAAGTTAGATTACCCCATAATTTTATACCTTATTCCCGTGAATGTCAATGAAAAGCTATTGTAAAACCGATGTTTTTATGATATGATTATATTAATACCTAATACCAATCTTCATTAAAAAGTAGACTTTCTACTTTTTAATAGCGCCGTAGGCGCGTCAAGATTGTATAAGACGGCAATTGCGCTTTTGCGCAATTGACGCGCCAAGCGTTTTCTCTCTGATAGAAAGTTGTCTACTTTCTATCAGAGAACAGTATTACAGTGGGTGATTTTATGAAAAAACTGGTTATCATCGGATTTGACGGAACCATCGCGGACACCGCGCCCGGTATTCTCTACTGCATGAACACCACCGCGCTTTCCATGGGCTACACGCCCGTGGCGCACGACGCGCTCTACGGCGTCATCGGCGTTTCGCTGGAGCAGGGCTTTATGAACCTCTACGGCATGAAAGAGGACGAAATTGAGTACGCGATGAACCAATACAGCAAGCTGTATTCCATCAAGGGTGAGGAGATGATTCTCATCTACGACGGTATTCCCGAGGCGCTGCAAAAGCTGAAGGCGGACGGCATGAAGCTGGCAATCGCTACGCAGAAAAACGAGAAATTTATCAATAATATGCTCGCCGTCTACAGCTACATCGGCTGCCTGTTTGACACGGTTTGCGCCACTAATGTGGAGCGCGAAATGACAAAAACCGACATGCTGCGCCAGGTGTGCGCAGATTTGGAGGTGGATCCTGCCGAAGCGGTGTTTGTAGGCGACAGCTATGTGGACGCCATCGCCGCGCAGGAGGCAGGCGTGGACTTTGCCGCTGCGCTCTACGGCTGGGGCTTCCGCAGTCAGGAGGACGCCGAGCAGTACAACTGCAAAACATATCTCAACAACGCAGGTGAAATAGGCTACAAGCTTTCGGTGCTGTAGTCACAGGGGTTTTCGAGGAAGGGTATTTATGAGCAAACGCACCAAAACCATCATTTCGCTGGTTCTCAACGCCATTGTTGCTACGGTGACGGCGGGAATTGCCGTTTCTTATTTTTTCAATCACACCGATGTCATTCCCAACGGCTGGGTAAACTTTCGGTTTTTTACCACCGACGCCAACCTGTTGGCGGCAATCGGCTCGCTGCTGGTGATGATTTGTGATATTCAAATCCTGCGCGGCAAGCGCGAAAACGTGGCGCGCGCCTTTACGCTGGTGAAATACGCCGGCGTCGTCGGGCTGCTGCTGACCTTCTGCGTCGTCATGGTGTTGCTGGTGCCCATCTACGGCGCCGCGCGGCAGCTGGGCGGCACGAGCTTCCATATGCACGTCGCTGCGCCGTTGCTGACATTTGTGTCGTTTGTCTTTTTTGACGCGCACACCACCCTGCGCTTCCGCGACACCTTCATCGGCTTGCTGCCCGAGGTGCTGTACGGCTTGTTCTATTTTTTGCAGGTGGTCGTGCTGGAAAATTGGTGGGATTTTTACGCCTTCAACCAGGGCGGCAGATGGTATCTGACCATGCCCATGCTGTTCACGTTTTCCTACCTGCTCTGCCTGCTGACGCGCCTGCTGCGCAACCGCATGACTGAAAAAACTGAAAAACAAGACAGCAAAGACCGCCGCTGACGGCGGCCTTTGTTTTGTCTTGACAGGGACCGCGATGAAAAAATGCAGGCGATTTTCAGAAAAACCTAACGCTTTGTCTTGACATTTCGGACAAAGTAGGCTATAATAAATAAGCTGTCACGACAGCGGCACCTATCGGGGTGTAGCGCAGTTGGTAGCGCGCCTGCTTTGGGAGCAGGATGTCGGGAGTTCGAGTCTCTTCACTCCGACCAAACATGGAGGATTAGCTCAGCAGGTTAGAGCGCTTGCTTGACATGCAAGAGGTCACTGGTTCGAGTCCAGCATTCTCCACCAAGAAGTCCGCGGATCTTCCGCGGACTTCCCACAATTAAATCAATTCCGGAGGATTAGCTCAGCTGGTTAGAGCGCCTGCTTCACACGCAGGAGGTCACTGGTTCGAGTCCAGCATTCTCCACCATAAAGGATATGCAAAAAAGATATATCCCTGAAAAAGCCCGATTTTATCGGGCTTTTTTCCATTTCAGAGCCGTGATATTTTTGTCACGAAACGTAGATGTAAATCGGTTATTTCGCAGTTTGTCGGGAACCGAACTTCCGTAACACAACAGAATAGCAAAAGAGAATTACGCAGACATTAGAAAATATTGCCTGCGTTTTTTGTTTTTGGAGCCAATCGTTTAGAAATAAGCGGTTGGCTCTTTTTTTATTTCCAAAAAACTATAAGGAGTGTGAGAACGATGTTATTTACAGAAAACCGGTATGACCGCAGCATGGAACAAATGATGAAGGGCATACCAAACTTTCACCCGAGAGGATCGGGGATCGTAGTGACAGGCAAGGATATCAAAAAGAATAGTATCAAAAACAGTATTTACAGAGCTTATAAGGATGTGGAAACCATCAAAGTTGAAGCGCCTAAATCTCTTTCCAACGGTTATGACAAGTTGCAGAGCATGGTCGGCTTAACAGAAATCAAATCCATCATCAACCAGATCATTTCCGCTCAGAAGCTGAACAAAGCCAGAAGGGATATGGGGCTTGATACCGTGTGCTCATCGAAGCATATGATTTTTACGGGGAATCCGGGAAGCGCAAAAACAACGGTTGCAAGACTTCTCGCTTCTATCCTTTATGATGAACATGTGCTGAATAAAAATAAGTTCATCGAATGCGGACGTCAGGATCTGGTTGGCAAATATGTCGGCTGGACAGCAAAACAGGTTGAAGTGCAGTTTCAGAAAGCCAAGGGGGGATCCTGTTTATTGACGAAGCGTATTCTCTTGTTGAAAAAGAAGGCTTATACGGTGACGAGGCGATCAACACGATCGTTCAGATGATGGAAAACTATCGTAATGATGTGATCGTAATCTTCGCGGGATATCCCGATAAGATGGAACGGTTCCTCGAGAAGAATGAAGGGCTTCGCAGCCGTATCGCGTTTCATGTCGATTTCCCCGATTATAACGTAGAAGAGCTTTGTGACATCCTAAAATTGATGAGCAGGGAAAAAGGATATATTCTCGACAAAGAGGCTGAGAAAAAGTGTCGCGTTATCTTTGAGCGCGCGTGTGAAAACGCAGAATTCGGCAACGGCAGATTTGTTCGCAACGTGTTGGAGCAGGCGATCATCAAGCAGTCGTCGCGCATTGTCAGCGAACACA